>RFGB01000038.1 GCA_003697125.1 Alphaproteobacteria bacterium | reverse complement strand
TCCCCTGGACCCGCAAGGCGGCCGCACGGCGCGGCGCCGGGCCGGGGGGGAAGCGCCGCCCCGCGGGCGAACAGGCCCTCGGCCCGGGCCGGACATGCAGGGGCGCGGGTTGGCGGACGATCCTGTCGGCTGTCGATCAGCGCGACGACCTTCCCGGCAGGACGCGGCCCGGGATCGGGGTTGATGCGAAGCCGCGGCGCACCGGCAACCGCGCCATCGCGCAGGGGCCGTCACCGCCCGGGCCGGACCGCGCGCCGCATGGACAGCGCGGCGCCATCCGCTATTCTGCCGCCATGGCAGCGATCACCGACCTTCTGCTGATCTGGGCCGCCTCCTATGCGGCGCATCTCGCGCTCTATTTCGGCCAGGGCGCGGTGATGACGGCGATCAACCGCCGCCACCCCGAACGGCGCATCCAGAAATCGCGCCAGGGCGAGAAGCGCGCGCGGGTCGAGATCCTGCAGTCGGTCCGCTCGCTGGTGGTGACCTCGGGCTGCCTCGCCGGCGGCCTATGGCTGCAGGCCCGGGGGGCCACGCTATGGCCCCCGCTGGAGCTCGGCTGGGCCAGCGGCATCGGCATGTTCCTGCTGTCGGTGGTGCTGTATGATGCCTGGTTCTACTGGGGCCACCGGCTGATGCATACCCGGGCGCTCTACCGCCACCATCAGTGGCATCACCGCTCGGTCGCCCCCACGGTGTGGTCGAACTATTCCGACAGCCTCGCCGACGCCTTCGCGATGCAGAGCTACTATCTGGTCGCGCCGCTGGTGCTGCCGATCCCGCCCGCGGTGCTGATCCTGCACCGGCTGTGGGACCATGTGAACGGCCAGATCGGTCATTCCGGGTTCGAGTATTTCGCCGACCGCAGCACCCGCTTTCCCTCGCCGATGGTCTGCGTCACCTTCCACGACCAGCACCATGCGCATTTCCGCTACAACTACGCGAATTTCTTCAGCTTCTGGGACAGGATCTGCGGCACGCTGCACCCCGACTACGACCGCAGGGTGGCCGAATACGCCGCCGCGCGCGGTGCGGCCGCGCCGCAAGGCGCGGCGCAGGAATCCAGCGCGGCGAAGCCGCGCGCCGATTGAGAGCGGCCCGAGAGCGGGCCGCGCCGCGCCCTTCCCGGCGCAGGGCGCGCCGGGGGATGATCAGTCCACGAAGGCCTTCTCGATCACGAACTGGCCGGGGGCGGAGTTCGAGCCCTCGACCAGCCCGGCCGCCTCGCACAGCGCCTTGTGATCGAGCAGCATCGCCATCGACCCGCAGATCATCACCCGGTCCGTCTCGGGGTCCAGCGGCCCGCCCGCGGCGGCGGCGAAGCGGCCATCGCGGATCCAGTCGGTCATCCTCCCCATCCGCTCGGACGGCTCGCGGGTGGTGGTGCAGATATGGGTCAGCTTGTCGCCGACGAATTCGCGCATCAGCTCGTCGGCCGCGATCTGTGCCATCAGATGCTTGCCGTAGTCGAGCTCGGCCAGCTCGCGGCAGGTATGGGTCAGGATCACCCGGTCGAACTTCTCATAGGTCTCGGGATCACGGATGATGCTGGCGAAGGGCGCGATGCCGGTGCCGGTGGCGAACAGGATCAGCCGCCTGCCCGGCAGCAGCGCATCATGCACCAGCGTGCCCACCGGCTTGGGGCGCATCACCACCGTGTCGCCCGGCCGGATGTGCTGGAGCCGCGAGGTCAGGGGGCCGTCCGGCACCTTGATCGAGTAGAACTCCAGCGCGTCCTCCCAGTTCGGACTGGCGATCGAATAGGCGCGCAGCAGCGGCTTGCCCTCGACCATCAGGCCGATCATCACGAACTCGCCCGAACGGAAGCGGAAGCTTGCCGGACGATTGGTGCGGAAGGAGAAGGTGCGCCCGGTCCAGTGCCGGATCTCGCCGACGGTCAGCGCTTCCATCCCCTTCGGGAGCGCGACCGACGCCCCCGCCTCATGCGCCATCTGCATCGCGGTGCGATCTCCCCTGAAGAAACCGTGCCCAATTAGCCCCGGTGGCGCCGAGGTTCAAGGCCCGCGCGCCGCGGGCAGCCCGGATCAGGCGAAGGAGAACAGATCGGCGGTGACCTCGGCCGCCGTCACCCCGCGCAGCTCGATCAGGATGTCGGCGACATCCAGCGAGCCCGAATCCCAGAAGATCAGCGCATCGCCCTCCGCGTCGGCGCCGATCTCCAGATCGGCGAACCCGACGCCGGGAATCTCGGTGAAGTCAAGGCGGTCATGCGCGGGGTCGAAATCGGCGACGATGTCGCGGCTGACCGGATAGCTGATGCCGAAGGGAACGCGGGGGTCGTTCTCCTTGTAGATCAGGACATCGGCACCATCCCCGGTCCAGATCAGGTTCAGCCCCGATCCGCCGAAGATCGCATTGCCGCGGTCGTCGCCGAACAGCGCCTCGTTCAGTTCCGGGGCGGTCCGGTCATCGCCGATCGCGTGGTGATCGGCCGCCAGGATCCGGAAATCCAGCGGCGTCTGATATCCGGCCGAGAGGCGCAGCTCCTCGATGAAGAAGCGGGCCTCGTTGGCGGCGAACATCTTCCGCACGGTCAGCACATAGTCGCCGCCATCGGCGACCATCCGCATGTCGTCACCGGCCCGCAGGAAGGCGAGCCGCGCCAGCGCGGCCTCCGGCCCCGCGGAACTGCCATAGAAGCCGATCAGCTCGATCCTGTCGGGCGCCGGCACGGCCTCGCCGCCGCCGCGCTCGACGATGCGATCCGCGCCCGCCGGCGCGTCGATGCGATAGACATCCCCGCCCGGGCCGCCGATCACCAGGTCGTTGCCCGGCCCGCCGGCGAGCAGGTCGCGCCCCGGGCCGCCATCGAGCTGGTCGCGCCCCTTCCCGCCATACAGGAAATCGTCGCCATCGCCGCCATCGGCCGCGTCGCGGCCGTCGCCGGTCAGGATGTAGTCGTCGCCGGGGCCGCCATCCACGCTGTCCCGGCCTGCCCCGGCGTCGATGCGGTCGTCATCCGCCCCGCCATCGATGCGGTCGGCGCCCTTGCCGCCGAAGGCGGTGTCGAAGCCATCGCCCAGAAGCAGGGTGTCGGCTCCGCCATTGCCGCACAGGTAATCGTCGCCGCCAAGGCCTTCCAGCAGATCCGCGCGGTTTCCGCCCGCGACGATGTCGGCCAGCGCGGTGCCGATGCTGCCCGACGCGATCTGCCACAGCTTGCCGCCGGCATCGATCGTCTCGACGCCGGTGCCCGAAAACTGGCCGCGGATCTCGATGTCGAATGCCGGGCGGGCGGGCTTGCGGAACTCGCCGGGCTTGTGCGGCAGATGCAGCACCAGATCGTCGCCGATCCGCAGCGCGGTCGCCCATCCGACATAGCCGAGGCTCGCCGACTGCACCAGCGCGCCGGCCCCGGTGATCCGGTCGGTCGCGCCGTCGGTCCCGCCATCCTCGATCACATAGGCGTGGACCGCCAGCGTCTCCTTGATCAGGCGGTATTCGTCGCCGCCCCCGCCGCCGGACAGGTAGTCGGGATGATCGGTGTCGGGCGCGCCCATGCCGATCAGCACATCGTCCGCGGGCCCCCCGATCAGGCTGTCGCTGGCGCCGGTTCCGGTCAGTGTGGCCATGGCGCGTACCTCATTTCCCGCAAGCGGGCCGTAATTTAGCATGGCGCGCCATCGCCATGCAAGCCCGGGCGCGTCGCCAGGTCCCCCGGGGCGCCGCAAAGATTGACTTTCCCGCCCCCAGTGCGCATATCGGGCGCAGGAGGGATCGGCCGCCAATCCGGGCGGCCGCGGCCGCATGGCAAGCGTTGCGGCCAGAATTGACGCCGCGACGTCCAGCCGTGACAGGAAGGCCATGACCAGTTTTTCCGATCTCGACCTCGATCCGCAGGTCCAGAAGGCGATCGCCGAGGCCGGCTATGCCGAGCCCACCCCGATCCAGGCCCAGGCGATTCCCCATGCGCTCGCCGGGCGCGACGTCCTGGGCATCGCCCAGACCGGGACCGGCAAGACCGCCGCCTTCACCCTGCCGATGATCTCGATCCTGGCGCAGGGCCGGGCGCGGGCGCGCATGCCCCGCAGCCTGGTGCTGTGCCCCACGCGGGAGCTCGCCGCCCAGGTGGCCGAGAATTTCGAGATCTACGGCAAGTATCACAAGCTGTCCAAGGCGCTCCTGATCGGCGGCGTCAGCTTCAAGGAGCAGGAGGCGCTGATCGACCGTGGCGTCGATGTGCTGATCGCCACGCCGGGGCGGCTGCTGGATCACTTCGAACGCGGCAAGCTGCTGCTGACCGGCGTGCAGATCATGGTCGTCGACGAGGCCGACCGCATGCTCGACATGGGCTTCATCCCCGACATCGAGCGCATCTTCAAGCTGACCCCCTTCACGCGCCAGACGCTGTTCTTCTCGGCCACCATGCCGCCCGAGATCACCCGGCTGACCGAGACCTTCCTGCACAACCCGGTGCGGGTCGAGGTGGCGCGCCAGGCCACCACCGCCGAGACCATCGAGCAGCTCGTCTGCCGGCACGAACCCGCCTCGAAGCTGCGCAAGGCTTCCGAGAAGCGCGAGGTTCTGCGCCGGCTGATCCGCGCCGAGGGCGAGGCGCTGCAGAACGCCATCATCTTCTGCAACCGCAAGCGCGACGTCGATGTGCTGGCCAAGAGCCTGGTCAAGCACGGCCTGCAGGCCGCCGCACTGCATGGCGATCTGGACCAGTCGGTGCGCACCAGGACGCTGAACGGCTTCCGCGACGGCGAGATCAAGCTGCTGGTCGCCTCGGACGTCGCCGCGCGCGGGCTCGACATTCCCAATGTCAGCCATGTGTTCAACTTCGACGTGCCCGGCCATGCCGAGGACTATGTCCACCGCATCGGCCGCACCGGGCGCGCCGGACGCAAGGGCAAGGCGCTGACCATCGCCCTGCCCGAGGATGACAAGTTCCTCGCCGCGATCGAGGAGCTGGTCCGCCGAGAGATCCCGCGCATCGACAGCCCGCTGACCGGCGGCCGCAAGGCCGATGACGCCGCCGACGCCGCCGAGGCCCCGGCCGAGGATGCCCCCGGGCGTGCCGCCAGGCGCGGCGGCGCCGAACGCCGCCGGCGCGGCGGGCGGTCGCGTCGCAGCGCGGCCGATCCCGCGGCCGAGGGCGCCCCCGACGCGGCATCCGGGACCGCCGATTCCGCCCCCGCGGCCGAAGAGGACGCGGCGGCCCCTGCCCCGGCACAGCCCGGGCCGGCCAGGGATGGCGGGCGCGGGCGGGGATCGCGGCGCGGCGATGCGCCGGTTCTGGGGATGGGCGATCACGTGCCCGCCTTCCTTCTGCGCGAGTTCCGCCGCCCCCGCGCGGCGGCGAGCGCCTCCTCCGGCGAGGGCGAGGGCGGCTGAGCGGCCCGACCGGGCGGCGGGGCCGGGCCGTCCGGGCTATTCGGTTTCGACCCGCGACACCAGCACCGTGACCAGCGGCTTGCGGCCGATCAGGCGGTTGCACAGCTGGCTGCAGGCGGTGGCAACCATCCGCTCGATCGCCTCGTCGCTGCGCAGCTCGCGCCGCTCGGCCCGATCGAAGGCCAGCTCGATCACGCTCTCGATCTCGACGGCAAGATCGGGAACCTCGTCATCGACCTCAGCCATCAGCCCGATCACCTCGACCACGGGATCGGCGGCAAGCTCGCCATGCTGGTCCACGACCACCGCGGCGACGACATGCCCGCGCATCGCCAGCCGCAGCCGCTCGCGCACCACGCCATCCTCGGCCCCGATCACCAGGCTGCCATCCAGATACAGCCGGCCGGTCTCGACGCTGCCGGCGATGCCGGGTTCACCCCCGGCCAGCCGCACCAGCGTGCCGTTCGGCGCCACCACCGCCGCGATCCCCGATGCGCGCGCAAGCTCGGCATGGGCGACCAGATGACGGTGTTCGCCATGCATCGGCACCAGAAGCTTCGGCGCGACCAGCCGGTGCATCGCGGCAAGGTCGGGGCGATTGGCATGGCCCGAGACGTGATAGAGCCCGTCCTGATCGTCCACCATCCGCGCGCCGAGTTCGGAGAGGCGGTTGAACACCCGCGCCACCGCCTTTTCGTTGCCGGGAATGGTCTTCGAGGAGAACAGCACCAGATCGCCTTCCTGCAGGCGGACACGGTCATTGGCGCCAAAGGCGATCTGCGACATGGCCGCGCGCCTTTCGCCCTGGCTGCCCGAGGCCAGCACCAGCAGCCGCTCGGCCGGCATCTCGGCCGCGGCCTCGTCGCCGACGGTCTCGGGAAAGTCGGTCAGGATCCCCGCCTCCTGCGCAAGGCCGATCATCCGCTTCAT
The DNA here is from genome assembly GCA_003697125.1 of Alphaproteobacteria bacterium. Taxonomy (GTDB): domain Bacteria; phylum Pseudomonadota; class Alphaproteobacteria; order Rhodobacterales; family Rhodobacteraceae; genus J013. Next base: position 18,644 of record RFGB01000038.1, on the reverse strand, counting down.
CGCCCGCCCGCGCACCTGAACCGCCCGGCCGGCGGCACGGGCGGCATGGGCGATGGTGCGCAGCCGCGCGAGGTTCGATGCGAAGCTGGTGGCCACCACCAGACCCGGGGCGCGGGCGATCAGCTCGGCGATGGGTTCGGCCACCTCGGCCTCGGACCGGCCGGGATGGTCGCTGAAGACATTGGTGGAATCGCAGACCAGGGCATCGATCCCCCCCGCGGCGATCTCGGCGAACAGCGCCTCGTCGAAGGGTTCGCCCAGGGGCGGCGTGCGGTCGATCTTGAAATCACCGGTATGCAGGACCCGATGTCCCCCCGCCTCGATCAGCAATGCCGAGGATTCGGGCACCGAGTGGGATACCGGCAGGAAGGCCACCCGGAAGGGGCCCGCCTCGACCGTTTCCGGCCAGGCCCCGACCGGCCGGATCATGCCGGGATCCTGCCCGGCCTCCTCCATCTTCAGCGCCGCGAAGCGTGCGGTGAAGGGCCGGGCATAGACCGGCGCACGCAGGCGCGGCCACAGCCGGCCGATCGCGCCCACGTGATCCTCGTGGGCATGGGTGATGAAGATCGCCTGGAGCCGTTCGGCCTCGGCCTCGATGAAGGCCGGGTCGGGCATGATCACCTCGACGCCGGGGCTCGATTCCATGTCCCCGAACGAGACCCCGCAATCCACCATGATCCAGCGCCGGTCACGCCCCGAGCCGACGCCGTAGAGATACATGTTCATCCCGATCTCGCCGGCGCCGCCCAGGGCGACGAAGACCAGCTCCGGCTTCTTGGTCATGCGTTCCGCTTTCCCCTGTTCGTCCTGTGGATGCACACCAGCCCGTGCATGGTGATGTCGGGGTCGATGACCTCGATCACGTCGGTTCCGCGCGCGAACAGCGACGACAGCCCACCCGTGCCGACCACCCGCATCGGCCGGCCCCGTTCGGCGGCGATGCGGGCGCAGATCCCCTCGATCAGCCCGACATAGCCCCAGTAGACGCCCGACTGCATGCAGGCAAGGGTATTGGTGCCGACGACCCGCTCGGGGCGGGCCACGTCGATCAGCGGCAGCGCCGCGGCCGCCTGATGCAGGGCGGCCACCGACAGGTTGACGCCCGGCGCAATCACCCCGCCCTCATAGGCGCCGTCGCTTCCGACCACGTCGAAGGTGGTGGCGGTGCCGAAATCGACCACGATCAGGTCGCCGCCATAGCGGTCATGGGCGCCCACCGTGTTCACCAGCCGGTCGGCGCCGACATTGGTGCCGGGATCGACCCGCACCGGCACGCCCAGCGCGCAGCCCTCGCGCCCGACGATCAGCGGGCGGGTGGCGAAATAGCGGTCGGACAGGACCCGCAGGTTGAACAGCACCTGCGGCACGACCGAGGAGACGATGACATCGGTCACCGGCCGGTCGCCCAGCCCCGCATGGCGGCGCAGCGCGTCGAGCCAGACGAAATATTCGTCGGCCGTGCGCTGCGGGCTGGTGGCGCAGCGCCACTGCCCCACGAAGCCCTTGCCGTCATGCAGTCCGAACAGCGTGTTGGTGTTGCCCACATCGATGCACAGCAGCATGGTGCCATCCTCACGCGAAGTGGATCTCGGCCGCGGCGATCAGCCGCCGTCCTCCGGGGGTGTCGAGCAGCAGCGCGCCGCTGTCGTCCAGCCCCGCGAAGCGGCCCGAGACGCTGGCCCCCGGCATCCGCGCGGTGACCGTCTCGCCCAGCCGCGCCGCGCGCGCCAGCCATGCGGCCCGGACCGGCGCGAAGCCCTGCCCGGCAAGCTGCGCCTCGCGCGCCGCGAAGGCCGCGGCGAGCCGGTCGAGGAAGGCCTCGGGCGCAGGTGCGGGCACCGCATCGGCCAGCCGCGCGGGGGCCAGCGCCCCCGCCTCCAGCGCCTCGGCCGGCGGATGCGCGGCCAGGTTGACGCCGATGCCCACCACCAGATGCCGCCCGTCGCTCTCCAGCAGGATCCCGGCCAGCTTGCCGCCATCGAGCAGGACGTCATTGGGCCATTTCAGCGCCAGCCGCCGGGCGGGCACGCCCGCGGCGACACAGGCATCATGGACCGCCAGCGCCGCGGTGAAGCTGCGCAGCGCGGCCAGCGGCGCCGGCGGGGCCGGCATGACCAGACTCGCCGCCAGATTGCCCTCGGGCATCGCCCAGCCGCGCCCGCGCCGGCCGCGTCCGGCGCTCTGGCGCCGCGCCATCACCCACAGCGGCAGCGCCGCGCCCGACCCCGCCCGCCGCAGCGCCTCGGCATTGGTGCTGTCGACATGGTCGAGGATGATCCGGCCGGTGCCGTCGGGCGCGGTCACGTCAGTGGATCAGCGCGGCGGCGGCGAGGCCGGCGAACGCCTCGACCCCGAACAGGTTGATCACCGGCAGCCAGCCCAGCGCCATCGCCGCCGCGGCACCGGCCAGGGCCGCGCCATGCACCAGCGGCATGCGGCTGGCCAGCGGCTCGTCCTCGGCCCCGAAATACATCAGATAGACGATGCGCAGATAGTAGAACGCCCCGATCACCGAAGCGATCGCCCCCGCCACGGCCAGCCAGACCAGCCCCGCATCCACCGCGGCCATGAAGACGTAGAACTTGCCGAAGAACCCCACCAGCGGCGGGATGCCGGCAAGGCTGAACAGCAGCATCAGCAGCGCCAGCGCCTGCGCCGGGCGTTCCCGCGCATGGCCGCCCAGCGCGCGGATGTCGGTCACCGGCCGGCCGTCGCGTTCCATGGTCAGGATGAAGGCGAAGATCCCGACATTCATCGTCACATAGATCGCCAGATAGATCAGCAGCGCCTGCGCGCCCTGTGTCGTGCCCGCCGCCAGCCCCATCAGCGCGAAACCCATGTGCGCGATCGAGGAATAGGCCATCAGGCGCTTGATGTTGGTCTGCCCGATCGCCGCGATCGAGCCCAGCACCATCGAGGCGACCGACAGCGCGGCCAGCACCTGCTGCCAGTCGGCCACCGCCTGCCCGAAGGCGTCGAGCAGCACCCGCGCGAACAGGGCCGTCGCCGCCACCTTCGGCGCGGTGGCGAAGAAGGCGGTCACCGGGGTCGGCGCCCCCTCATAGACATCGGGGGTCCACATGTGGAAGGGCACCGCCGAGACCTTGAAGGCCAGCCCGACGCAGATGAACACCAGCCCGAACAGAAGCCCGAGCCCGACCCCCTCGCCCGCGATCACCGCCGCGATCGCCCGGAAGCCGGTGGCGCCGGCATAGCCGTAGACCAGGCTTGCGCCATACAGCAGCAGCCCCGAGGCGAGCGCGCCCAGCACGAAATACTTGAGCCCCGCCTCGGTCGCGCGCAGCGAATCGCGCCGGATCGCGGCCAGCACATAGAGCGCGAGCGACTGCAGCTCGAGCCCCATGTAGAGCACGATCAGATCCCGCGCCGAGACCATGACCATCATCCCCACCGCCGACAGGGCGACGAGAACGGGAAACTCGAAACGCAGCAGGTCGCGCCGGCGCAGATAATCCTCCGACAGGAGCAGCACCACCGCGCCGCCGGCCAGCAACAGCACCTTGGCGAAGCGCGCGAAGCCGTCATCGACGAAGCTGCCCGCGAAGGCGGTGCGCGCCGCGCCCGCATCAAGCCCGATCCACAGCGCGAGGCCGGCCATCGCCGCCGCCATCACCCAGATCAGCAACACCGTCTCGGCATCCTTGCCGCGGAACACGCCCCACATCAGCGCCAGCATGGCCAGACAGGCCAGCACGAGCTCGGGCAGGATCACCCAGATGTCGTCAGCGAGCATCTCCGCCCCCGTCAGTTCTGCGCCAGCTGCATCGCCGCCTCGGCCAGGGCCAGCCGATAGCCGCCCAGAAGCCCCTCGACCGAGGCGCCGATCACGTCGGTGACCAGGCTCGGATAGACGCCGAGGATGATCGTGCCCGCGACCAGCGGCGCGAAGATCGCCTTCTCGCGCGCATCCATGTCGGAGATGCGTGCAAGGCTCTGCTTGATCAGATCGCCCCAGACCACGCGCCGGTAGAGCCACAGCGCATAGCCCGCCGACAGCACCATGCCGGTGGCCGCGCCCAGCGCCACCCAGCTGCTGACCTGGAACGCGCCCGACAGCGTCAGGAACTCGCCCACGAAGCCGCTGGTCCCGGGCAGGCCGACATTGCCAAGCGTGAAGATCATGAACACCAGCGCGAAGGCCGGCATCCGGTTCACCAGCCCGCCATAGGCCGCGATCTCGCGCGTGTGCATCCGGTCATAGATCACGCCCACGCAAAGGAACAGCGCGCCCGAGATGAAGCCGTGGCTCAGCATCTGGAAGATGGCGCCGTCCACGCCCTGCCGGTTGGCCGCGAAAATGCCCATGGTGACGAAGCCCATATGCGCGACCGAGGAATAGGCGATCAGCTTCTTCATGTCCTCCTGCGCCAGGGCGACGAGGCTGGTGTAGATCACCGCGATCACCGACAGGACGAAGACGAAATCGGTCATCAGATCGCTGGCCACCGGGAACATCGGCAGGCTGAAGCGCAGGAAGCCGTAGCCGCCCATCTTCAGCAGGATCGCCGCCAGCACCACCGATCCGCCGGTCGGCGCCTGCACATGCGCATCGGGCAGCCAGGTATGCACCGGCCACATCGGCATCTTCACCGCGAAGGAGGCGAAGAAGGCCAGCCAGAGCAGCGTCTGGACCCCGCCCTCGATCTGCCAGCCCAGGAAGGACAGCGGCTCATGCGCGAAGGGATAGTCGAGCAGCGCCGTCACCCCCTCGGGACAGGCGCCGATGCAGGTGGTGCCGGTGATGGCATACATCGCCACCATTGCCACCAGCATCAGGACCGAGCCCAGCAGGGTGTAGAGGAAGAACTTGAAGGCGGCATAGATCCGGTCCTTCCCGCCCCACACCCCGATGATCAGGAACATCGGGATCAGACCGCCCTCGAAGAACAGGTAGAACAGCACCAGATCCAGCGCGCAGAAGACGCCGATCATCAGCGTCTCCAGCACCAGGAAGGCGACCATGTATTCCTTGACCCGCGTGGTCACGTTCCAGCTGGCGGCGATCACCAGCGGCATCAGGAAGGTGGTCAGCATCACGAACAGCACCGAGATGCCGTCCACCCCCATGCGATAGCCGAGCCCGCCCAGCCACTCGGCCTCCTCGACGAACTGGAAGCCGGGATCCGAGGGATCGAAGCCGGCCAGGATCGGGATCGACAGCAGGAAGGTCGCGGTGCTGGTCAGCAGCGCCAGCCAGCGCGCATTGCGCGCGGCCAGCGCGTCCTCGCCCCGCTGGAAGGCGACCAGCACCGCCGCGCCGATCGCCGGCAGGAAGGTGACAAGCGAAAGCAGCGGCAATCCGTCCATCACTTGCCCCCCCCGCCGAGTGCGAACCAGGTCAGGAAGATCGTGACCCCGAGGATCATGGCGAAGGCGTAGTGGAACAGATAGCCCGACTGCACCCGCACCGCGACCCGGGTCAGGAACGGCACCACCCCCATCGCCAGACCGTTGATGCCGCCATCGATCGTCGCCCCGTCACCGCGCTGCCACAGCGTGCGGGCCAGCCACAGCGCCGGGCGCACCAGAAGCCAGTCGTAGATCTCGTCGATGTACCACTTGTTGAGCAGGAAGCGGTAGATGGCCGGGTTCGACGCCGCCAGCCGCCCCGGCACCGAGGGATCGAGGATGTAGAACCACCAGGCGATTCCCAGCCCCGCCAGCATGGCCGCGAAGGGGGCCAGCTTCACCCAGACCGGGACGTGATGGCTCTCCTCCAGCACATGGTTCTGCGGCCCCTGGAAGATCGCCTCGCCCCAGAACTCCGCCCAGTGATGGCCGACGAAACCGCCATGGAACAGCATCCCGGCCAGCACCGCACCCGCCGCCAGGACATAGAGCGGCACCAGCATCACCATCGGGCTCTCATGGGCATGCTCATGGGCATGGGCATCGCCGCGCGGGCTGCCGTGAAAGGTCATGAACATCAGCCGCCAGGAATAGAAGCTCGTCATCAGCGCCGCGATCACCAGGGCCCAGAAGGCGAAGCCGTTGTGGGCCGCGAAGCTAGACTCGATGATCGCATCCTTCGACAGGAACCCGGCAAATCCGATCGGGACGCCGGCGATCGAGATCAGCGGCACCCCCACCCCGGTGATCGCCAGCGTGCCGATCAGCATGGTCCAGTAGGTGGCCGGGATGCGCGCCTTCAGCCCGCCGTAATGGCGCATGTCCTGTTCGTGGTGCATGGCGTGGATCACGCTGCCCGCGCCCAGGAACAGCAGCGCCTTGAAGAAGGCGTGGGTGAAGAGGTGGAACATCGCCGCCTGATACACCCCCACCCCGGCCGCCACGAACATGTAGCCCAGCTGCGAACAGGTCGAGTAGGCGATGACGCGCTTGATGTCGTTCTGCACCAGGCCGACCGTGGCGGCGAAGAAGGCGGTGATCGCGCCGATGGTCACAACCACGCCCAGCGCCACCGGCGCGAGTTCGTAGAGCGGCGACATGCGGCACACCAGGAACACCCCCGCGGTGACCATGGTCGCGGCATGGATCAGCGCCGAGACCGGCGTGGGGCCCTCCATCGCGTCGGGAAGCCAGGTGTGCAGGATGAACTGCGCCGACTTGCCCATCGCCCCGATGAACAGCAGGACCCCGATCACCTCCAGCGCCGGAAGCTCCCACGACAGGAAGGTCATCGTCTGCCCGGCCAGCTCGGGCAGTTTCCCGAACACGGTCGAGAACTGGATCGAATCGACCATGAAGAACAGCGCGAAGATGCCCAGGGCGAATCCGATGTCGCCGACGCGGTTGACCAGGAAGGCCTTGATCGCCGCGGCATTCGCGGCGGGCCTGCGCCAGTAGAAGCCGATCAGCAGATAGGAGGCGAGGCCCACCCCTTCCCAGCCGAAGAACATCTGCGCCAGGTTGTCGGCCGTCACCAGCATCAGCATGGCGAAGGTGAACAGCGACAGATAGGCGAAGAAGCGCGGCTTGTAGCTCTCGCCCGGCTTCCAGTTGGGGTCATGGTCCATGTAGCCCCAGGAATAGAGATGCACCAGCGCCGAGACCGTGGTCACGACGATCAGCATCACCGCGGTCAGCCGGTCGAGCCGGATCGCCCAGTCGGCGACCAGGCTGCCCGAATCGATCCAGCGCAGGATCGGGATCGTCTCCGGATGCTCGCCCAGCGAGAAGAACACCACCCATGACAGAAGGCAGGCCAGGAACAGCAGCCCGGTCGTCGCCAGGAGCGCGAACCTCTCGCCGGTCAGCCGGTGCCCGAAGCCCGCGACCAGCGCCCCGATCAGCGGCGCGAAAAGGATGATCTGGGTCATGCCCGGCTAGCCCTTCATCACGTTGATGTCCTCGACCGCGATCGTGCCGCGGTTGCGGAAGAAGCAGACGAGGATCGCCAGCCCGATCGCGGCCTCGGCCGCCGCCACGGTCAGGACGAACATCGTGAACACCTGCCCGACGAGATCGCCGAGATAGGCCGAGAAGGTCACGAGGTTGATGTTGACCGCCAGCAGCATCAGCTCGATCGACATCAGGATCACGATCACGTTCTTCCGGTTCAGGAAGATCCCCAGGATCCCGATCACGAACAGGATCGCCGCGACGGTCAGGTAGTGCCCCAGCCCGATGCTTCCCGTGCCCATCACCGCACCTCCGGCCCCGTCATGGCATCCGCGCGCGCCAGGCTCCCCCCACCGCGCCGGCCCGTCATATCCCCTGCCCCGGCTGCACGTCCTTCAGCTCCACCGCCCGGGCGGGATCGCGGTAGAGCTGGGCCAGCACGTCCTGGCGCTTGACATTGGCGCGGTGGCGCAGCGTCAGCACGATGGCGCCGATCATCGCCACCAGCAGCACGAGCCCCGCCAGCTGGAACAGCAGGACATAACGCGTGTAGATCAGCTGGCCCAGCGCGGCGGTGTTCTCCACCTCGGCCGGCGGCGGGGCCACGGCCGCGCGCAGCATCGGCGCCGCATCGGCCCAGATCCAGTCGCCCGCGACGATGGTCAGCTGCATCAGGATCACCAGCCCGATCAGCAGCCCCACCGGCAGATGCTGCGCCATGCCCGCCTTCAGTTCCGAGAAGTCGACATCCAGCATCATCACGACGAACAGGAACAGCACCGCGACCGCGCCGACATAGACGATCAGCATCAGCATCGCCAGGAACTCGGCCCCCAGCAGCACGAACAGCCCCGAGGCCGACAGGAAGGCGCAGATCAGCCACAGCACGGAATGGACCGGGTTGCGCGCGAAGATCGTCATCAGTCCCGCGGCGGTCAGCACGATCGCGAACAGGTAGAAGGCATAGTCGGCAACTGTCATCGGATCACGACTCCCCTTCCCGCCTCGCGCGTGCCCTGTTCCCCCATCCCCGCGGCATCGTCAAGCCGCTCAGCGATAGGGCGCGTCAAGCTCGAGATTGCGCGCAATCTCCGCCTCCCAGCGCTCGCCATTCTCAAGAAGCTTCTCCTTGTTGTAGAAGAGCTCCTCGCGCGTCTCCGTCGCGAATTCGAAATTCGGACCCTCGACGATCGCATCGACCGGGCAGGCCTCCTGGCAGAAGCCGCAATAGATGCATTTCGTCATGTCGATGTCATAGCGCGTGGTCCGGCGCGAGCCGTCCGCGCGCGGCTCGGCCTCAATGGTGATCGCCTGCGCCGGGCAGATCGCCTCGCACAGCTTGCAGGCGATGCAGCGCTCCTCGCCATTGGGATAGCGCCGCAGCGCATGCTCGCCCCGGAAGCGGGGCGAGAGCGGCCCCTTCTCGAAGGGATAGTTCAGCGTCGCCTTGGGCTTGAAGAAATATTTCAGCCCCAGCCGGAAACCCTCGATGAAGTCGGCCAGCAGGAAGTAGCGGCGCGCACGGGTCCAGTCGATCGCGGTCATCGGATGCTCCCTACCAGCGGGCGTAGCCCGGCACCCCCAGCTGGGCGAAGGCCGCCACGATCACCACCCAGCCCAGCGACATCGGCAGGAACACCTTCCAGCCCAGCCGCATCAGCTGGTCGTAGCGATAGCGCGGCACGATCGCCTTCACCATGGCGAAGATGAAGAAGAAGAAGACCACCTTGGCGACGAACCAGAACAGCCCGTCGGGAATGCCGGGAACGGGGCTCAGCCAGCCGCCGAAGAACAGGATGGTGGTCAGCGCGCACATCAGCACGATGGCCATGTATTCGCCGATCATGAACAGCAGATAGGGCGTGGACGAATATTCCACCTGATAGCCCGCGACCAGTTCGGATTCGGCCTCGGGCAGGTCGAAGGGCGGGCGGTTCGTCTCGGCCAGGGCGCTGACGAAGAACAGCACCACCATCGGCAGATGCGGCAGCCAGTACCAGGAGAGGAATCCCCACTCGCCGCGCTGGGCGTTGACGATCTCGATCAGGTTCAGCGAGCCGGTCGAGATCAGCACGCCGACGATGATGAAGCCGATCGAGACCTCATAGGAAATCATCTGCGCGGCCGAACGCAGCCCGCCGAGGAAGGGGTATTTCGAGTTCGATGCCCAGCCGCCCATGATCACGCCATAGACCTCGAGCGAGGAGACGGAGAAGATGTAGAGGATGCCGACATTGAGATTGGCGATCACCCAGGCCGACTCCTCGTCGGCATAGAACGGGATCGCCGCCCAGGCGATCGTCGCCAGCACGAAGCTGATCAGCGGCGCGAGGAAGAAGACCGGCTTGTCGGCGCCCGAGGGGATGATGATCTCCTTCAGCGCGAACTTGACGAAGTCGGCGAAGGATTGCAGCAGGCCGAAGGGCCCGACCACGTTGACCGAACGGCGCAGCTGCACCGCGCCCCAGACCTTGCGGTCCATCCACAGCAGGAAGGCCAGCGAGACGAGCAGCAGGACCGTCACCAGCAGGCACTGGCCCAGGATGATCAGGAAGATGCCGAGATTGCTGTCGAGGAAGTCCATGCCGTCACTCCGCCGCCATCGCCATGCGCCGCGCATGCGCCCGGCGCGACAGTTCGGCCATCACCTCCGAGGCCCGGGCGATCGGATTGGTCAGGTAATGATCGGCGATCGCCTCGGCGAATTCGCCCTGCCCCAGCCCGCCCCGCGGCAGGGCCGGCCCCTCATTGACGGGAACCTCGTCAAGGCGCGCCAGATGCGGATGGGCGGCGAACAGCTCGGCGCGCAGCTCGGCCAGGCTGTCGAAGGGCAGCCTGTGGCCCAGCGCCTCGGAGGCGGCGCGGATGATCGCCCAGTTCTCGCGCGCATCGCCGGGCGGAAAGCCGGCGCGCAGCGCCATCTGCGGCCGACCCTCGGTATTGACGAAGATCCCCGATTCCTCGGTCCAGGCGGCGCCGGGCAGGATCACGTCGGCCCGGTGCGCGCCCCGGTCGCCATGGCTGCCCTGATAGATGACGAAGGGGCCGGCGGGAATGTCGATCTCGTCGGCGCCAAGGCTCCAGACCACGCCGGCGCCGTCCAGCGCCGCGGCAAGCCCGCCCTCGGTGACGAAGCCGATATCCATCGCGCCCACCCGCCCCGCGGCGGTGTGCAGCACCAGAAGCCCCGCCCCCGCGGCGGCGGCGATCGCCTGCGCCTCGGCCAGAACGGCGAGCCCGTCGGGGCCGGTCAGCGCCCCCATCCCGACGATGACGATGCCGGGCGCCGCGCGCCGGGCCGACAGGTCGCTTGCCCCCAGCCGCGCCAGCGCCGCGCGATCGGCGCCCAGATCCTCGACCGGATAGGTCAGGTCGGCAGGCCGGCCCACCCGCTGCACATCCGCCCCGGCCAGCCAGGCCTTGCGGATCCGCGCGTTCAGCACCGGCGCCTCGGCACGCGGATTGGTGCCGATCAGCAGCACCCAGCGCGCGGCGTCGATGTCCTCGATCCGGGCGGTACCGACATAGGCGGCGCGGTTGCCTTCGGGCAGCTTCGCGCCATCGAGGCGGCATTCCCCGGTGCCGCCCAGCGCCGCGGTCAGCCGGCCCAGCGCCCAGACCGCCTCGACCGGGGCGAGATCGCCCGCCAGCGCCACCAGCCGCCGCCCCGGCAGGGCGTCGCGGATCGCGGCGAAGGCCTCGGCCCAGCCGGCCGGGCGCAGCCTGCCGTCACGGCGCAGATAGGGCCGGTCGAGCCGCTGGCGGCGCAGCCCGTCCCAGACGAAGCGCGCCTTGTCCGACAGCCATTCCTCGTTCACCCCGTCATGGTTGCGCGGCAGGATGCGCATCACCTCGCGCCCGCGGGTGTCGACGCGGATGTTCGAGCCCAGCGCGTCCATGACGTCGATCGACTCGGTCTTGGTCAGCTCCCAGGGCCGCGCGGTGAAGGCATAGGGCTTGGAGACCAGCGCGCCCACCGGGCACAGGTCGATGATGTTGCCCTGCAGCTCGCTTTCCAGCGAGCGGCCGAGATAGGAGGTGATCTCGGCATCCTCGCCCCGCCCGGTCTGGCCCAGCTCGGGCATGCCGGCGACCTCGGTGATGAAGCGCACGCAGCGGGTGCAGGAGATGCAGCGCGTCATGTGGGTCTCGACCAGCGGGCCGAGGTCGAGATCGATCGCCGCCCGCTTGGGTTCGCGATAGCGGCTGAAATCGACCCCGTAGGCCATCGCCTGGTCCTGCAAGTCGCATTCCCCGCCCTGGTCGCAGATCGGGCAGTCAAGCGGATGGTTGATGAGCAGGAACTCCATCACCCCCTCGCGCGCCTTCTTCACCATCGGGGTGTTGGTGCGCACCACGGGGGGTTCCCCGTTCGGACCGGGGCGCAGGTCGCGCACCTGCATCGCGCAGGAGGCGGCGGGCTTCGGCGGGCCGCCCACCACCTCGACCAGGCACATGCGGCAGTTGCCCGCGATCGACAGCCTCTCGTGATAGCAAAAGCGCGGGATCTCCACGCCGGCCATCTCGCAGGCCTGGATCAGCGTCAGCGCCGGATCGACCTCGATCTCGCGATCGTCGATGATGATCCTGCGAAGCTCGCCCATCCCTCACCTCCGCATGCATCGGCCGGCCCCCGGCCGCAGCCTTCCTAGACCATCGCCGCGGCAACGAAAAGCCCGGATCGGTGCCCGGCCGCCGCAATCCTGCACCCCGATCAGCGCCCGATCAGCCACAGGATCAGATTGATGACCACCGTGACCGCGACCGAGACGAGGATGGCGCTGGTGACCGGGATCCAGATCCGGGCGTTCTCGCGCTCGATCACGATGTCGCCGGGCAGCCGGCCCAGGCCCAGCTTGCCCGCCAGCGCCCAGATCACCCCCGCCAGGATGAACAGGACGCCGATGACGATCAGCATGCGGGCCATGGCCGCGCCCCGGTGCTATTCGGCCGCCACCGCCCGCACGCCGCGCCCGCGCGCGGCGCGGATCCTCTCCTCGATCTCGTCGCGGAAATGGCGGATCAGCCCCTGGATCGGCCAGGCCGCGGCATCGCCCAGGGCGCAGATGGTATGGCCTTCCACCTGCCGGCTGACATCCAGCAGCATGTCGATCTCGGCCGGGTCGGCATCGCCGCGCACCAGCCGTTCCATCACCCGCATCATCCAGCCGGTGCCCTCGCGGCAGGGCGTGCACTGGCCGCACGATTCATGCTTGTAGAACTTGGACAGCCGCCAGATCGCCTTGATGACATCGGTGGACTTGTCCATCACGATCACCGCCGCGGTGCCGAGGCTCGAGCGCTGTTCGCGCAGCCAGTCGAAATCCATGATCGCCTCGCGCATCACCGAGGCCGGCAGCAGCGGCACCGAGGATCCGCCGGGGATCACCGCCTTCAGATTGTCCCATCCGCCGCGGATGCCGCCGCAATGGCGCTCGATCAGCTCCTCGAAGGGGATCGACATCGCCTCCTCGACCACGCAGGGCCGGTTCACATGCCCCGAGATGGCGAAGATCTTGGTGCCGGTATTGTTGGGCCGGCCGATCGAGGCGAACCATTCCGCACCCCGGCGCAGGATGGTGGGGACCACGGCGATCGATTCGACATTGTTGACCGTGGTGGGGCAGCCATAGAGCCCGGTATTGGCCGGGAATGGCGGCTTGAGGCGGGGCATGCCCTTCTTGCCCTCGAGACTTTCCAGCAGCGCGGTCTCCTCGCCGCAGATATAGGCCCCGGCCCCGTGATGCAGGAAAAGGTCGAAATCCCAGCCCGAGCCGGCCGCGTTGCGCCCCAGCAGCCCCGCATCATAGGCCTCGTCGATGGCGACCTGCAGCGCCTCGCGCTCGCGGATGAACTCGCCTCGGATGTAGATGTAGCCGGCATGGGCGCCCATCGCGAAGCCCGCGATCAGGCAGCCCTCGATCAGCGTGTGCGGATCGTGGCGCATGATCTCGCGGTCCTTGCAGGTGCCCGGTTCGGATTCGTCGGCATTGACCACCAGGTAATGCGGCCGGCCGTCGCTCTCCTTCGGCATGAAGGACCATTTCAGCCCGGTGGGAAAGCCCGCGCCCCCGCGCCCGCGCAGGCCGGACTTCTTGACCTCGTCGATGATCGCGTCGCGGCCGCGCGCGATCAGATCCCTGGTCCCGTCCCACAGCCCGCGCGCCATCGCGCCCTTCAGGCTGCGGTCGTGGAAGCCGTAGAGATTGGTAAAGATCCGGTCCTTGTCGGCAAGCATGCGGCAGCCTCCGTCTTGCGCGGGCAGATTAGTGCGCCGGCGCGGTGATGGCCAGTGGGCCGGCGATCAGCCGCGCATCGCGCGCCAGGCGCGCCAGAGCACGATCATCGCCCAAAGGAACGCCCCGAGCGCGGCGAAGTCGAACAGGAAGGCGAAGCGCGGCTCCAGCCCCGCCTTTCCCCCTAGCCAGGATGCCAGCATCCAGGCCGGGAAGGTCAGGAAGATGACCACCGCGGCCAGACGGGCCTGCCGGCGCGCGGCGTCGCGTCGATCCCCGGTCAGCTCCCGCCCCCCTCGTCAAAACGCTGCGAGAACTCGGTCTCGCCGCCCTGCGCCAGGATGCGGGCCTGCTCGACCCACTGGTCGCGGCTCACCCGGCCCCGGAATCCCTCCAGATGCTCGTCCACCCAGGCGACCTCCGCATCGGTCCAGGCCGCGATCTGGTCATAATGGAAGATGCCGAGGCCGTGGAGCATCTCCTCCAGCTTCGGCCCGACACCGCGGATTCGCTTCAGGTCGTCGGGCCTGCCGTCGCGCGGGGCGGCCAGCGCTTCGGGCCGGCGCGCCTCGGCCGGGGCCGCCTCCTCGGGCGGTGCCGCCGGCTGCGCGCCCGGCGGCGCCCCGGTCGCCGGCGCGGGCGGGTGCGCCTGCGCCCCCTCGCCGGTGATGCGCGCGATGGTGTCGCCCCGCGCCAGGGCCAGCGCGACCGAGGCGTTCTCGTCATGGCTGCGGGGCAGTTGGGTGAGCGTGGTGGCCCCGCCCGCCGGTTCCGAGGAGAAGCGCCCGTTCTGGGGCCCCGGCCGCGGCACCTCGCCGCGGGCCAGCGCATCGAGGATGGCGGCGAAGCTCTCGGGCGTCAGATCCTCGTAGAAATCCTTGCCGATCTGCACCATCGGCGCATTGGCACAGGCGCCGAGGCACTCGACCTCCTCCCAGCTGAAGCGCCCGTCATCGGAAAGCCGGTGCGGTTCGGCGGCGATCTTCGCGCGGCAGACCTCGATCAGCGCCTCGGCGCCGCACAGCATGCAGGGCGTGGTGCCGCAGACCTGAACATGGGCCACCGAGCCCACCGGCTGCAGCTGGAACATGAAGTAGAATGTCGCCACCTCCAGCGCGCGGATGTAGGGCATGCCCAGCATGTCGGCGACATATTCGATCGCCGGGCGGGTGAGCCAGCCCTCCTGCTCCTGCGCGCGCCACAACAGCGGGATGATCGCGCTGGCCTGGCGGCCCGGGGGGTATTTGGCGATCTGCTTCTTCGCCCATTCCAGATTAACGGGGGTGAAGGCGAAGCTGTCGGGCTGATCGTGATGAAGGCGGCGAAGCATTCAATCCATCCTGTCACAGATCGCGGGCCGCAGCCCGTTCCAGAGAATCAGCGAAGCGGGCCGGGTCGCCGCAAACGTGATGACGACCGCCGCGGCCGCCAGCGCCGCCCCCGCCAGAAAGCGCCGGGGCCACCGCGCTGCCGCCGTCCCCGCGAACAGCGCCAGAACGAACGGCGCAAGCCCGATCGCAAGCCCCGCCAGACGCCATTTCTCGCAATAGTCCATCCGCCGCGCTCATCGGTCGATCTCTCCGAACACGATGTCGAGCGAGCCGAGGATCGCCGCCACATCGGCCAGAAGATGCCCGCGGCAGATGTGATCCATGGCCGCGAGATGGGCGAAGCCCGGCGCGCGCAGCTTCACCCGGTAGGGCCGGTTGGTGCCGTCGGCGACCAGATAGACGCCGAACTCGCCCTTTGGCGCCTCGACGGCGGCATAGACCTCGCCCGCCGGAACCCGGAAGCCCTCGGTGTAGAGCTTGAAGTGATGAATCAGCGCCTCCATCGAGGTCTTCATCTCGGCGCGGGGGGGCGGGGCGATCTTGCCGCGGGTCAGCACCGGCTCGCCCTTGGTCTTCTCAAGCTTTTCAATGGCTTGACGCATGATCTTCACGCTTTCGCGCATTTCGGCCATGCGGATGATGTAGCGGTCGTAGCAATCGCCGTTCCTGCCCACCGGAATCTTGAAGTCGAACTCGTCATAGAGCTCGTAGGGCTGCGACCGGCGCAGGTCCCATGCCAGACCCGATCCGCGGACCATCACCCCCGAGAAGCCCCAGGCCTGCGCCTCCTCCTTCGAGACCACGCCGATATCGACATTGCGCTGCTTGAAGATGCGGTTCTCCAGCAACAGCCCGTCGAGATCGTCCAGCACCTGGGGGAAGCTCTCGGTCCATGCCCAGATGTCCTCGATCAGGTCGGGCGGCAGATCCTGATGCACGCCGCCGGGGCGGAAATAGGCCGCGTGCAGCCGCGCGCCGCAGGCGCGCTCATAGAAGATCATCAGCTTCTCGCGCTCCTCGAAACCCCACAGCGGCGGGGTCAGCGCGCCGACATCCATGGCCTGGGTGGTGACGTTGAGGAGATGGTTCAGGATGCGCCCGATCTCGCAATACAGCACCCGGATCAGGCTGCCGCGCCGGGGCACCGGGGTGCCGGTCAGCTTCTCGATCGCTAGGCACCAGGCATGTTCCTGATTCATCGGCGCGACATAGTCGAGCCGGTCGAGATAGGGCAGGTTCTGGAGGTAGGTGCGGCTCTCCATCAGCTTCTCGGTGCCGCGATGCAGCAGCCCGATATGGGGGTCGCAGCGCTCCACCACCTCGCCGTCAAGTTCCAGGACAAGGCGAAGAACTCCATGTGCCGCGGGGTGTTGCGGGCCGAAGTTGATGTTGAAATTGCGGATCCGCTGCTCTCCGGTCAGCCTGTCGCCGGTCGCGTCCTTCATAGCCACCTCCCCTCGGTCAGGCCCCGGCCTCGGCCCGGCCGGCCTCGGTCATGCGGCTCTGCCAGATCGCCGGGAGCGCCGCGCCGAAGCGTTCGGCAACGAATTCATACTGCCCCATCAGCGCATCGCGCAGCCCGATCACGCGGTCCGCATCCAGCGCGAAGATGCGGCCGGGATTGCTGCGCCGCTGGAAATCCGCCGGCCGCGGGGCGATGCCCAGGAACCGGCACAGCTCCTCGATCGAATCGACCCGGAACAGATCCTCGTAGAACAGATACAGGATCCGCTCGCGCGGGACCGCCGCTTCCAGTTCGGTGATGGTGCGCACATAGTCCGATCGCGGGCTGCGCCGGGTGCGCCCCTCGCGCAGGAAGCGGTCGACGATCCCGATCGCGCGGGCGCGGAACTCCGCCTCGGACAGGCCGGGCGCATCGGCCTGGGTGCGGATCGCCGACCACATCCGGTCCACCGGGTCGCGCATGATGAAGATGAAGCGCACATCGGGCGCGAGCGCCGCCATCTCGGCGAAGCCGTCCCTGTCCAGCACCGCATAGGACGGCGTGATGTCGCCGACGATTCGCTGATCCTCGAGCCCGGCCAGCAGATGATCGACATAGCGGTCGTGGTGGCGCCCGTCGCCGGAATAGACCTCGATCAGGTCGAGTGCCCGGCGCAGCCGGCGCGAGGCGACCGCGAGCCCGGGCCCCGGCTCGGCGGGCAGGTTCGCCGCAAGCTGCCGCACCCGCGCAAGCCGCCGTTCCAGATGCCCGCGTTCGGAGGGCAGGCGCATCACGTCGAAGTAGTGCACCTCCTTCTCGGCGGGGAGATGGCAGTCGGGATGCGCCGACAGATAGTCGTAAAGCCAGGTGGTGCCGGCCTTCTGGGCGCCGATGCCAAACATGAGTGTGAGGCCGGGCGGCAGCATGGGCTCAGTCGAACCGGTGATAGACCTTGGCGATGATCCGCCAGCGGCCGTCGATGCGCAGGAAGCTCAGATAGTCCAGAAAGCGTGCCGGGGGAACGGTGGTGGTCAGCCGCGCGAAGCCGGTGGCGGGGCTGCCCAGGTCGATCTGGTGGATCTCGTGCGGGCAGTCGATGCCGCGCGCGGCGAAGTCCGGACGCGCGCGCACCCGGTCGAGCCAGGCGGGCAGCGGGATGTCCAGCACCGATCCCGCCGCCACCGCCGACAGCCGCGCCTGGGGCAGGAACACCTCGGACAGCAGCGCCACGTCCGACCGCCGCAGCCCTTCCACATAGGCGTCGACCGAGGCCCGCAGCGCGTCCATGTCGCCCGCGGCGGACTCGTCGACCGGGATCGCCGGACGGCCCATCACCTGCCCCCCTTGTCGTCGCCGGGCAGGACATAGCGCGCCCCCTCCCATGGCGACATGAAGTCGAACAGCCGGTAATCCTGGGTCAGCTGCACCGGCTCGTAGACCACCCGCTTCTCGGCCTCGTCATAGCGCACCTCGACATAGCCGGTGGTGGGAAAATCCCTGCGCAGGGGATGGCCGCGGAATCCGTAGTCGGTCAGGATCCGCCGCAGGTCGGGATGGCCCGAGAACAGCACCCCCAGCATGTCGAACACCTCGCGCTCGAACCAGTTGGCCGAGGGATGGAGATCGACGATCGAGGGCACGATCTCCTCCTCGCGCACCCGCACCTTGACGCGGATGCGCAGGTTCTGGCGCATCGACAGCAGGTGATAGACCACCTCGAAGCGCCGGTCCCGCTCGGGATAGTCCACGCCGCAGATGTCGATCAGCGTGGTGAACAGGCAGGCCTGATCGTCGCGCAGGAACCGGATCAGCGCGGGCAGTTCCGATCGCGAGGCGACGACGGTCAGCTCGCCATGGGCGATCACGGTCTCCTCGACCGCCTCGGGCCGGCGCAGCTCGATCAGCGCCGCAAGCTCGCGCAGCGCCTCCGCGCCGCGATCGACGGTGGTCTCGCTGGCCATGCCCAGCCCCCTTCAGCGCGTGATGGTGCCGGTGCGGCGGATCTTCCGCTGCAGCTGCAGGATTCCGTAAAGCAGCGCCTCGGCGGTCGGCGGACAGCCCGGAACATAGATGTCCACCGGCACGATCCGGTCGCAGCCGCGCACCACCGAATAGGAATAGTGATAATACCCCCCGCCATTGGCGCAGGAGCCCATCGAGATGACGTAGCGCGGCTCGGGCATCTGGTCATAGACCTTGCGCAGCGCGGGCGCCATCTTGTTGGTCAGCGTGCCGGCGACGATCATCAGGTCGGACTGCCGCGGGCTGGCGCGCGGGGCGGTGCCGAAGCGCTCGAGGTCATAGCGC
>RFGB01000315.1 GCA_003697125.1 Alphaproteobacteria bacterium | reverse complement strand
GCGGCGCCCCGGGCGGGACGCCCCGCCCCTGCGCCGTGGCGCCCGGCCCTGCCGTGGGGCGGCCCACCCGCGTCCCGCCCGGGGCGCGGGCAGGGCGTCCGGCGGGCGTCAGGCGCGCGCGACGGTCTGGCGCTGTTCGCCCAGCCCGGTGATCCCGAGGCGCATCACCTCGCCCCCGTGCAGATAGGTGGGCGGCTTCTGGCCCATGCCGACGCCCGGGGGCGTGCCGGTGGAGATGATGTCGCCCGGCTGCAGGCTCATGAACTGGCTGACATAGCTGACCAGTCTGGCCACCGGGAAGATCATCGTGGCGGTGGTGCCGTCCTGGCGCATGCGCCCGTCCACCTCGAGCCACAGCCGCAGGTTCTGCGGGTCGGGCACCTCGTCGCGGGTGACCAGCCACGGGCCGATCGGGCCGAAGGTGTCGCAGCCCTTGCCCTTGTCCCAGGTGCCGCCGCGTTCGAGCTGGAATTCGCGTTCGGACAGGTCGTTGACCACGCAATAGCCCGCGACATGATCCATCGCGGCCTCTTCGGAGACATAGGCGGCGTGGCTGCCGATCACGACCCCGAGCTCGACTTCCCAATCGGTTTTGGTCGAGCCGCGGGG
Source organism: Alphaproteobacteria bacterium (assembly GCA_003697125.1). Classification (GTDB taxonomy): domain Bacteria; phylum Pseudomonadota; class Alphaproteobacteria; order Rhodobacterales; family Rhodobacteraceae; genus J013. The sequence goes on along the minus strand of RFGB01000315.1, from coordinate 2,689 downwards.
GATCAGCACGGTGTCGTTCGGGCCGCAGATCGCCGAGGTGGCCTTGAGGAAGATCACCGGTTCGGCGGGGATCGGCATGCCGCTTTCGGCGGCGTGATCGGCATAGTTGAGCCCGATGCAGACGAACTTGCCCACCTGTCCGACGCAGGGGCCGATCCGGCCCGAGATCTCGGGCAGGGCATCGGGGTCGGCCGCGGCGATCCGGGCGAGCCCTTCCGGCGACAGGGCAGGCCCGGCGATGTCGTCGACGATTCCCGCCAGGCTTCGCGGCCTGCCCGCCCGATCCAGGATCGCGGGCTGCTCGCGGCCCGGCTCGCCGATGCGCAGAAGCTTCATCTCGTCTCCCCTCAATAGGTTGCCCGGCCGCCGGAGAGGTCGAACACCGCCCCGGTGGCGAAGGAGTTCTCGGGCGTGCAAAGCCAGACGATCATCTCGGCCGCCTCGTCCACGCCGAGGAAGCGCCCGCGCGGGATGCGCGAGAGCATGTAGGCGATGTGCTCCTCGGACATCTGGTCGAAGATGCGGGTGCGCGCCGCGGCCGGGGTCACGCAGTTCACCGCGATGTCCCTGTCGGCATGTTCCTTGCCCAGGCTCTTGGTCAGCGCGATCACCCCGGCCTTGCTGGCCGAATAGGCGGCGGCGTTGGGGTTGCCCTCCTTGCCGGCGATCGAGGCGATGTTGACCACCCGGCCGTAGCCCGCCGCCTCCATCTGCGGCAGAACGGCCCGGCAGCAGTTGAAGGTGCCAGTCAGGTTGATCTCGATGATCTGCCGCCACGCCGCGGGGTCGTAATCCACCACCCGCGCATTGGGCCCCGCGATCCCGGCCGAGCAGACCAGCGCCCCCACCGGGCCATGTTCCGCCGCGACCCGGTCGGCGGCGGCCTGCACCGCCGCGGTGTCGGTGACGTCCAGCGCCATGGCATGGGCGCCGATCTCGGCGGCGGCGCGTCCGGCCAGCGGGCCGTCGATGTCCCAAAGGATCACCCTTGCGCCCGAGGCCACCATCCGCCGCGCGACCGCCAGCCCGATCCCCTGTGCGCCGCCGGTCACCACGGCGACCCGGCCCGATAGGTCATAGGAGTTCATCGCCATCTCCGCCGCTGTCCGGCCGACTGGATGCCGGATCGCGGGGGCGGGCGCAATCCGCGCCGCGGCCCGGGCCGGCGCCGGCGCGGGGCGGGGCGGCGAAAAATCAGACGCTCGGTTATGGCGGGGAACCGGCGGTATCGCCCCGGGCGGGGCGGAGGGCCTAGCCTGCCGAACCTCGGTGACCGCGATCGGGACGCGGCGGAGGGCCGGTCGATCCGGCAGCGCGCCGCCCGCCTGCGGATGGCGGCCGGCCCCGGGGACCGCAAAGGGAGGAAAGGCATGAGAAGATTTCTCGCAGGGACTGCCGCGGCGGCATCACTGCTGCTGGCCGGCGCCGCGATGGCGCAGGAGACCATCAAGCTCGGCATCCTGGTGGCACTTGACGGGGCCTACGCCGCGGGCGGGGCGGACGGGGTGCGCAACGTCGAGCTGGCGCTCAGGCAGCACAACTTCATGGCCGGCGGCAAGAAGATCGAATATGTCGTTGCGCCGACCGACACCACCCCCGACACGACTGTGCGCATGGCGCGCAAGCTGATCGAGCAGGACAAGGTCGACATCATCATCGGCCCGCTGTCGGGTTCGGAAGGCATCGCGATGCGCGACTTCGCGAAGACCATTCCCGACAAGACGGTGATCAACGGGATCTCCGGCGCGCTGGAGACGACCTGGGTCGATCCCGCGCCCAACTTCTTCCGCTTCAATCTGGACGGGGCGCAGTGGGGCTACGGGCTCGGCTCCTATGTCTACAATGTCAAGGGATGGAAGCGCGTCGCCACGGTCGCGGCCGACTATTCCTTCGGCTACACCAACTTCCTGGGCTTCGCGGTCGATTTCTGCAAGGCCGGGGGCGAGATCGTGGAGCGCTTCTGGGTGCCGCTCGGCTCCTCGGACTTCGCCGGGGTGATCGCCGCGCTGCCCGATGATGTCGATGCGATCTATCTGGGCGTCGGCGGCACGGATGCGATCAATTTCCTCAACCAGTATGAACAGGCCGGGGCCGAGACCAACCTGATCGGCGGCACGATCATGGCCGACCAGACGGTGCTGACCGCCCGCGGCCGCGCCAAGGAGGCGCTGATCGGCACGCCCACCTCGGGGCCGATGGCCGACGACAATCCCGACCCGGCCTGGAAGGCCTATGTGAAGGCCTATCAGGAAGCCTTCCCCGAGAGCGAGCGCTTCCCCACCCCCTCGCTGTTCGGGCTCGGCTACTACACCGCGACGCTGGCGGCGCTGACCGCGCTCGACCAGGTCGGCGGCGACCTCTCGGACGGGCAGAAGAAGTTTCAGGAAGCCCTTGCGAAGCTTGAACTTCAGACCCCGGTCGGCGTGATCCGGCTGAACGAGAACCGCCAGGCGATCGGCACGGTCTTCATCAATGAGGTGGTGGAGCTGCCCGATGGCTCGCTGGCCAACAAGACGGTCGGGCGCGCCGACAACGTGAACCAGACGCTGGGCATGTCGGTCGAGGAGTTCAAGGCGATGGGCCTGCCCTCGCGCGATACGCCCGACTGCGACAAGCTCGCCGGGCGCAAGTGACCGCAGGCGTCGCGCCCGCCCGGCGGGCGCGGCGCGATGATCCCGCGCCCCGGGGC
>RFGB01000314.1 GCA_003697125.1 Alphaproteobacteria bacterium | reverse complement strand
GGGGGCCGGGTCAGCCGCATCCGCCCGCGGCTCGATCCCGGCGCGCCGGTCTCGCTGGCGCGGGCGGATGCGGGCATCGTGGTGACCGAACATGGCGTGGCGGATATATCCGGGCTTGACATCGACGCACGCGCCGCGGCGCTGATCGCACTGGCCGCGCCCGGGTTCCGCGACGGGCTGGCCGATGCATGGGATGCCATGCGCCGGTGCATGTGAGAAGGAGCGGGGGATGGACAGCGCATCAGGCGGCCGGCCGCGCTATCAGCAGCTGGCGCGCACCCTGATCGAGCGGATCGAGGCCGGCGTCTATCCGGTGGGCGGCACCCTGCCCACCGAGCAGGAGCTGACCGCCGAGTTCGGCGTCTCGCGCCACACGGTGCGCGAGGCGCTGCGCATCCTCAGCCTGCAGCGCTATGTGCACCGCCGGCAGGGATCAGGCTCCGAGGTGATCTCGGCCGCGCCACAGGCGGTCTATCGCCATGCGATGCGATCCCTTTCGGAGCTGTTCGAATATGCCGCGGACACCCGGCTGGACCTGCGCCGCGTGGCGATGACCGAACCCGACGCCGCCCTGGCCGCCGAGCTGGGCCGGATGCCCGGGCGGCGCTGGCTGATGGCCGAAGGCGTGCGCCGGGCGCGCGGCGGCGATGCGATCAGCTTCACCCGGATCTTCATCCATGAGGAATTCGCCGCGCTGGAGGGCGAGCTGGGGCGGCTGCCCGGCCCGATCTATGCCGAGATCGAGCGCCGGTTCGGGGTCCGGGTCGAGGAGGTGGCGCAGGAGATCTCGGCCGAGCCCTTCGCGCCGGAGGCGGCCGCGGCGCTGGGTGTCGCGCCCGGGACGATGGCGGTGCGGATGATGCGGCGCTATCTGGACGAGGCCGACCGGCCGCTGATCGTGTCGATGAGCTGGCACCCGGCCGAGACCTTCAGCTACGGCATGCGGCTGCGGCGCGAGGACCGCGCCGGCTGACGCCACCGCTCAGGCCTCAGGATCGGCCGGCACGATCGCGGCCAGCGCGGCGGCGATCTCCTCGGCGCTGCACCCGGCGGCGCGCAGAACCTCCTCGGTATGGGCGCCAAGGCGCGGCAGGCGCGGATCGGGCCGCCCGGGCTCCTCGGCAAAGCGGATCGGCATGCCGATATGCAGGTTGCCGTCGGAATCGCGAAACAGCATCCCGCGCGCGGCGACATGGGGGCGATGGAAGGCCTCGTGCAGATCCAGCACCGGGGCAAAGCAGACATCGCGCCCGCGGAACCACGCCTCCCATTCGTCGCGGGTCCGCGTGGCGAAGGTCTCGGCCAGGAAGGCCTTGACCGGCGCCTGACCGGGGCCCGGCGGTCCCTCGGCGGCCGGGATCAGGTCGGACCGGCCCAGATCGTTCAGCAGGGTGCGGACGAACTTGTGCTCGACCCCGCCCAGCACGACATGGCGACCGTCGGCGGTGCGGTAGGGGCGGAAGAAGGCATGGCCGCCGAAGCTGCGTTCGTTCCGGGGGTCGGGGGGGCGATCCTCGGCGAAGACCGGACCCACGACATTGGGCAGCCAGGACATCAGCGCATCCTGCATCGACATGTCGATCACGTCGCCCCGTCCGGTGCGCTCGCGCCGCAACAGCGCCATCAGGATCGCCGCCAGCGCCATCAGAGAGCCGGCCATGTCCGCGGCCGGCACCCCGGGATTGACCGGCTGCCCGTCCGGGGCGAGGTTCAGCGACACCGTTCCCGCCAGCGCCTGTATGGCGATGTCATGGGCCGGCCGCCCCGCCTCGGGCCCGGTCTGGCCGAAGGCCGAGATCGAGCAGTAGACGATGCGCGGATTGACCGCGCGCACCGCGTCGGGGCCGATCCCCAGCCGCGCCACCACCCCGGGGCGGAAGGATTCCAGGAACACGTCGGCGCTCTCGCACAGGCGCATCAGCGCCGCGCGGCCATGCGGCGACTTCAGATCCAGCACCACCGACTTCTTCCCGCGATGGGTGTTGCGGAACCAGGTCGTCCAGCCATCGGCGGTGCGGTAGCCGACATTGCGCACCGGCTCGCCCGAGGGCGGTTCGACCCGGATCACCTCGGCACCCTGATCGGCCATCATCATCGTCAGATGCGGCCCCGGCAGGAACATCGACAGGTCGATGACGCGGATGCCCTCGAGCTTCATGGCCGCCCCCTCAGACCACCCCCGCCGCGCGCAGCGCCTCCAGCCGGTCGGCCATGCCGATCTCGGCCAGCAGCGCCTCGGTATCGGCCCCCAGGGCCGGCGCGGGCCGGGCCGGCGGCTCGGCACCGGCCCGGATCGGGCTCGCCACCATGGCAAGGCCGGGCAGATGCGGATGGTCCACCCGCTGCACCCCGCCGCGTTCGCGGAAGAAGGGATTGTCCAGCGCCTGGGCGATGTCATGCACCGGCGCCGCCGGGATCTGCCCGCCGAACACCGCCATCCATTCCGCCGTGGTCCGCGTGCGGCTGCGGGCATCGAGGATCTCCATCAGCGCGTCGCGATTGGCGCGACGCTCCCGCGGGCCGAGGAAGCGGGGGTCCGAGACCAGCTCGGGCACCCCCAGCGCCGCGCACAGCCGTTCCCAGAACTTGGGCAGGACGCACATCACGAAGACCCAGCCGTCGCGGGTGGGCAGCATCTCGACCGGCACGATCGAGGGATGGCCGGAACGCGGCCGGCGGCCGGTGATCTCGCCGGTGTTCAGATACCAGGTGGCGGGATAGGACAGCTGGTGCATCGCGACATCGTAGAGCGAGACGTCCACGTCGCGCCCCTGCCCGGTGCGCGCCGCGGCCAGCAGCGCCGAGACCAGCGCCAGCGCGCAGGTCACCCCGGTCATGTAGTCGACGATCGACAGGCCCATGCGCGCGGGGGGCGTGCCCGGCTCTCCGGTCAGGCTCATGTAGCCCGCCTCGGCCTGCATCAGATAGTCATAGCCAGGCCAGCCCGCCCGCGGCCCGCTGCGGCCATAGGCCGACAGATGGGCGCAGACCAGCGCGGGCTTCACCCGCCCCAGCGCGGCATGGGTCAGCCCCAGCCTTTCGGGCTGGTCCCCGCGCAGATTGTTCATCACCGCATCGGCGGTCGCGGCCAGCGCGCGCAGCACCGCCTGCCCCTCGGGATGTTTCAGGTCCAGCGTCATCGACCGCTTGTTGCGGTTGAAGGTCTGGAAGAACTGGCTGTCATTGCCGGGCAGTAGATGCGGCCCGGTCTGCCGGGCCATGTCGCCGCCCGGCTGACCGTCGCGGGCCGGGGGCTCGATCTTGATCACCTCCGCCCCCATGTCGGCAAGATAGAGCGAGCCGAAGGGTCCCGCCCCGTACTGTTCCACAGACAGGATCCGCACACCCTCGAGCGGCAGCCCGACCATGGCGCCTCCTCCCGCCCCCGGGACCCGCGGCGCGGATCCGGGGGGCTGCGCATTTGTCCGGACAAACCTGCCCGGCCCCGCAGCAATGTCAACCCCGCAAACGCCGGGACCGCCCGGGGCCTGGGGGCCGCGGTCCAGTTCGGGCCGGTGGTAGCCGTCCACGAAGACCCGCTCGACCGCCCCGGCCAGGCGCACGGCCTCCAG
>RFGB01000313.1 GCA_003697125.1 Alphaproteobacteria bacterium | reverse complement strand
GTGGTGGTCTGGATGCTGTTCGCGGCCTTCCTGCTGGCCGATCCCGCGCCCGATGATCCGGCGCGGCTGGCGCGCGTGGTGGGGGGCTACTGGCTGGCGACCATGGCGGCGGTGGTGCTGTTCGGGCCCGGCTGGCTGATGCGGGGCGAGGCCCTCGGCATCTGGCTTGGCCATCTCGCGCGGCTGGCGCCGCTGTGGCGTGACGCGGGGGGCTGGCGCCTGGGGCTGCCGGGGGCGCGCCTGGTCGGGGCGCGCGGGGTCGGCCGGGCGGGGGCGGTCTTCCTGATGGCGGTGCTGGGGGCGGGCAGCTTCGACGGGCTGAACGAGACCTTCTGGTGGCTGGCGCTGATCGGCGTCAATCCGCTGGAGTTTCCCGGCCGCTCGGCGGTGATCGGCGAGACGCTCGCCGGGCTGGGCCTGTTCTGCGCCGGGCTGGTGGCGGTGTTCGCGGCGACGGTGATGGCCGGGCTGGCGCTGGTGGGGGCGCGGGCGCGCTTCGCCGAGGCCTTCGGCCGGCTGGCGCTGTCGCTGGTGCCGATCGCGCTGGGCTATCACCTGGCCCATTACCTGACCGTCCTGCTGGTCAACGGGCAGTATCTGCTGGCGATGCTGAACGATCCGCTGGCAAGGGGGGCCGACCTGCTGGGCCTGGGGCATGTGCATGTCACCACCTCGTTCTTCAACCGGCTGGAGACGGTGCGGCTGATCTGGCTCGCGCAGGGGGGGGCGATCGTGCTGGGCCATGTGCTGGCGGTGCTGGTCGCCCATGCCATCGCCCGCGACATGCTGGGCGACGATCGCCGCGCGGCGCTGAGCCAGCTGCCGGTGGCGGTGTTCATGACCGCCTATACCTGGCTGGGGCTGTGGATCCTCGCCGCGCCCACCGCATGAACCCCGCCCGGGCGGAACCCCGCCCCGGCGGCCGCGGGCATGGCGGCGGCGCGGTCGCGGCCCACCCCGGTTCCGCCCGGGCGGGGTGTGGTGCGGGTGCTGGCGCGGCGCCTTCCGGCGTGGTCAACTGCGCGCCATGACGCGTATGCGGCCGCGATTCTGGGAACTGCCCCTGGCCGAGCTCGGCGCCGAGGAGTGGGAGGCGCTGTGCGACGGCTGCGGCAAGTGCTGCCTGATCAAGCTGGAGGATGCCGAGACCGGCGAGATCCGCCACACCCGGGTGGCCTGCCGGCTGCTGGACGGCGAGACCTGCCGCTGCGGCAATTACCGGCTGCGCCATCATCTGGTGCGCGGGTGCATCCGCCTCAGTCCCGCGATCATGGACGAGGCGGCGGCGTGGCTGCCGGCGAGCTGCGCCTATCGCCTGCGCCACGAGGGGCGGGCGCTGCCGGCCTGGCACCACCTGATCTGCGGCGATCCGGAGGCGGTGCACCGCGCCGGCCGGTCGGTGCGCGGGCGCATCCTGCCCGAATGGGAGGTGCCCGAGGAGGAGCTGGAAGATCATGTGATCGCCGATCCGTGATGACCGGGGGGCAGGGATGTGGTTCGAATCGGACAATGGCGGCCCGGTGGCGCCCGCGGTGATGGCGGCGCTGGCCGCGGCGAATGACGGGCCCGCCCCCGCCTATGGCGCCGATGCGCTGACCGCCGGCGCGCTGGCACGCATCCGCGCCGCCTTCGAGGCCCCGGCGGCCGCGGTGCATCTGGTCGCGACCGGGACCGCGGCGAATGCGCTGGCGCTCGGCTGCCTGTGCCCGCCATGGGGCACGGTCTACTGCCACGCCGCGGCCCACATCGCCACCGATGAATGCGGCGCGCCGGAGTTCTATACCGGTGGCGCGAAGCTGCGTCTTCTGGAAGGTCCGTCGGGGAAGTTCTCGCCGGGGGATCTGGCGTGCGCCATTGCCGCCACCGCCCCGGCGGGGGTGCACAACACCCAGCCCGCGGCGGTCTCGATCACCAACCCCACCGAGGCCGGTGCGGTCTGGACCCCCGGAGAGGTCGCCGCCATCGCCAGCGTTGCCCACCAAGCGGGGCTGCGGCTGCACATGGACGGGGCGCGGCTTGCCAATGCTCTGGCCCGGCTGGGCTGCAGCCCGGCGGATCTGACCTGGCGCGCCGGGGTCGACGTGCTGACGCTGGGCGGCACCAAGAACGGGCTGATGGGCGCCGAGGCGGTGATCCTGTTCGATCCGGGCCTCGGGCAGGAATTCGCGCTGCGGCGCAAGCGCGGGGGGCATCTGCCGTCGAAGATGCGCTATCTGGCGGCGCAGTTCGACGCATGGCTTGCCGACGGGCTGTGGCTGCGGCTTGCCGCCCACGCCAACGCCATGGCGCAGGATCTGGCCCGGGGGCTGGCCGCGGCCGGGCATCCGCCGCTGCATCCGGTCGACGCCAACATGGTGTTCGCCGCCATGCCCAGGCGGGTCCACCGGGCGCTGCGGGCGGCGGGGGCGCGCTATCTGTTCTGGCCGGGGGATCCGCCCGAGGCGGGTGCCGAGGACGAGCCGCTGATGTGCCGCCTCGTGTGCAGCCCGGCGACGCGGCGCGAGGAGGTCGCGGCCTTCCTGGACGCGCTGTCGCGGGCGGGGGATGCGCGCGCCTAGCCCCGCTTCAGCCAGAACTGCATCGGCTTGGGGCTCGGCTCGGCCTCGCCCAGCTCGCGCCAGCTGAACGTGGTGACCAGCCCCGGCACCGGGGCATAGCCGCGCTTGCGCCAGAAGGGGTCGAGCGGCCGATACCCCGCCGGGCGGGCGGGGTGATCCGCCGGGCGGATCACGGCGCAGAAGGCGAAGGTCCTGCGGCCCAGCGCGCGGCCGTGGGCTTCGCGCAGGTCGAAGAATCGATGGCCGATGCCGCGGCCGCGCCATTCGGGCAGCAGCACCGATTCGCCCAGATAGAGGATCTGCCCGACGTCGTGGCCCGCGCTGCGGAAGGGGGCGGCGAATTCGCCGGCGTGATCCTCCATCGGCGCGGCGGTGGCCATGCCCACGATCCGCCCGCCATCGCGCGCGGCGATCACCACCGCGCCGGGGCTTTCGGCATAGGCCGCGAGATAGCGCGACTCATAGCCCTCGTCGCCGTCATAGAGATAGGGATAGTCGCGGAACACGGCGATGCGCAGCCGCGCGAGCTCGGGCAGCGCATCGGCCAGCGCCTGTCCCGTCAGCGGTGCGATGTCGAGCGGCATGGCAGTCCTCCCCGCATGCGGGGGAACTGCGCCGGACGGCGCCGCCTGTCAATGCCCGCGGCGCGCGGGGGCACCGCGGGGCGGGATCAGCGCGCCACCCGTTCCAGCATGCAGCGCAGCGGCTCGGGCGTCATCGCCGATGCCTTGCATGTGCCGACCCCGCTCTGGCTGGCCAGCTGGTCCGCGGCCGGCATGATGACGAGAAGGACGACAACCGCCAGACCCGCCGACATGGCGGTCAGGACGGACCATTCAAGGGCCTTCATCCTGCACTCCTGCCTCTGTGCCCGGTCTTCGCCGGGGTTGTGCGCCCGGTCTTCGCCGGGTTCGTCGCGACTGCTCGACGCTTCTTTCTTGTTCCAGCATCATACGCCATTTCGTTAACCTTGCCCAGCCGTTAGGGTTAGCGCAGGCTGGCGCGGACAGCTGAAGATTGCGTTATCGCGGGGCTTGACCCCGGCGGCGGGACGGTCCCATTCACGGGGCGCGGCGCAGGGCGCGGTGGGGGATGTGGCGATGGTCTGGACGTTACCCGGGGATGGGCCGCTGACCGACTGGGACGCGGCCTATGACAATGCCGCGCATGTGCCCGATTCGGCCGCCTATGGCCCGCGCTGGCAGGCCGAGGCGGCCGCCTTCCGCGAGGCGCTGGGCCCGCGCGCGCGCACCGAGCTGCCCTATGGCCCCGGTGCGCGGCAGCGTTTCGACCTGTTCCTGCCCGAGACCGAACCGCGGGGGCTGTTCGTCTTCGTCCATGGCGGCTACTGGCGCGCGCGCCACCGCTCGGACTGGTCGCATCTTGCCGCGGGCCCGCTGGCCCATGGCTGGGCGGTGGCGATGCCGGGCTATACCCTGTGCCCCTCCGCGACCCTGCCCGACATCCGCGCCGAGATCGCCGCCGCCATCGCCCGCGCCGCCGAGGAGGTCGCCGGGCCGATCCTGCTGTCGGGGCATTCGGCGGGCGGGCATCTGGTGACGCGGGCGATCTGCACCGACGCCGCGCTGGGCCCGGTCCGCCGCGTGGCGGGGGTGGCGTCGATCTCGGGCCTGCATGACCTGCGGCCGCTGCTGCGCACCAGCATGGTCAACGACCTGCGCCTTGATGCGGAGACCGCCCGCGCCGAGAGCCCCGCCCTGCTGACCCCGGTTCCGGGCATTCCGGTGCTGGCCTGGGTGGGGGCGTCGGAGCTTGCGGAATTCCGCCGCCAGGCGGCGCTGATCGCCAATGCCTGGTATGGGCTGGGGGTGGACATGCGGCTGGCGGAAAGCCCGGGCGATCACCATTTCTCGGTGATCGAGCCGCTGGCCGACCCGGGCAGCGACCTGGTGGCGGCAATCCTGGGGATGGCGGGGGAGGGTTGAGCGCCATGCCCCGCACCGCAATCCGCCGCGTCCTGGCGGCGC
>RFGB01000312.1 GCA_003697125.1 Alphaproteobacteria bacterium | reverse complement strand
GGGGGCGCCGGCGCGGGCCGGGAGCGACCTCGGCCACATCACCTCGGCCTGCTTCTCGCCCACGCTGGGGCGGTGGATCGCGCTCGCCTTCCTGCGCGACGGGCGCGCCCGGATCGGCGCCCGGCTCCGGACGGCCGATCCGCTGCGCGGCGTTGCGGCGCCGGTGCGGGTGGTGCACCCCGTCTTCGTCGATCCCCGGGGGGACCGCCAGCATGGCTGAGCCCGTCACCCCCCGCGGCCCCTTCGACGGCCACGCGCTGCCCTTCGCCGCCGGCGCCTGCCGGCTGGAGGACGCCACCCCCGCGCGGGCGATCATGGTGATGCCGTTTCGCGGCTGCGCCGGGCGGGCGGCCGCGGCGCTGGGCACGCCGCTGCCCGGCCCCGGCCGCAGTGCCGCCGCCGGGGCCGGGCGCATCCTGTGGACCGGGCGCGCGGCATGGCTGCTCCTGGGATCGGCCGCCCCGGACGGCCTGGCCCGGCATGCCGCGGTGGTCGATGTCTCGGGCGGTCTCGCCGGGCTCGGGATCTCGGGCGACACGGCGCGCGCGGTGCTGGAAAGGCTGTGCCCGCTGGATCTGGACCCCGCCGCCTTTCCCGACGGCGCCACGGCGCGCAGCGTGGTCGCGCATCTTTCCGGCCAGATCAGCCGCTGCGGCGCGGGTTACGAGATCCTGGTGGCCCGCCCCCTTGCCACGGCCCTGCTGGAGGAGCTGCGCATCGCGATGCGCAGCCTTGCCGCCCGCCCCGGCTGAGCGCGGCGCTCAGCCGGTCTGGTCGATGTCGGGCGGGCGGTCGGCCTGATAGCCCAGGCTGCGGGGGTCGAATTCGTAATGCGCCCCGCAGAACTGGCAGTCGGCGGTGACCAGCCCGCGGGGATCGGTCATCGCCGCCAGCTCCTCGGCCGAGCAGCGCGCCAGCGCGCCCACCACCTTGCGCGCCGAGCAGGTGCAGCCGAAGCGCACCAGCTGGGCGTCCCACACGCGCGGAACCTCCTCGTGGAACAGCCGCAGGAGCAGCATGTCGGGCGAGACATGGGGCCCGATCAGCTCGTGGGTCTCGGCGGTATCCAGCAGCATGTTGACCCGGCGCCAGTTCTCCTGCGCCTCTCCGGTCAGCATGTCGGCGGCGGTGCTCAGCCCGTCCTCGCCGCTGGATGCGGCGTCCTGCGCCCCGGGACGGGCGAGATGCTGCAGCATCACCCCGCCCGCGCGCCAGCGCGCCGGCTCGCCGGGCAGCCGCGCCCGCGCCGCCGCGGTCACGAAACGGGTCGCGATCTGCTCGGACTGGGCGAAATAGATCTCGGCCGAGGCCCGCAGCGAGCCGCCCGCGAGCGGGGTGATCCCCTGATAGGGCCGCATCCCCGGCCCCTGGTCCATCGTCAGCCCGAACAGCCCGCCGCCCAGCAGCGGGAAGGGATCGTCGATTCGCGCGGGAAGTTCCGCGGCGTCGAAGGCCGCCCAGCCGCGCAGCCGCGCCGCCTCGCCCGGGGCCTCGGGGGCGAAATAGTCGGTGGCGATCAGGCGGATCGGCCCCTCGGCGCGGACCTGCAGCGACAGCCGCCAGCGCAGCTTGATCGCCTGCCCGATCATCGCCGTCAGCAGGCAGGCCTCGGCCAGAAGATCGGCCACCGGATCGGGATAGTCATGGCGGGTCAGGATCCGGTCGAGCACCCCGTCGAGCCGAGCGACCCGCCCCCGGATGTCCGGCCGGTCGAGCTGGAAGGGAAGGACGGTGTCGTCCCAGGCGATCTGGCTGGCCGATGTCATGGCGTCTCCGCTGGCTCGATTCCTGACCTAGGGAGCACGGCGCGGGTTGGCAACCGCACGGGCCGCCGCCATTGCGCGCGGCACGGGTCCGGCCTAGACCCTGTGGACCCAGTCAGGGGGGCGGAGGGAGGCCGGGCTTGCGGCGTTTCGGCGAAAGGGTCCGCGCGGGCGTGCGCTACCGCGACCGGGCGGGGGTCTATGCGATCCTGCTCAGCGGGGCGCGGGTGCTGGTGACGCGCGCCCCCGGCCCCCCCGCCGAGATCCAGCTGCCGGGCGGCGGCATCGACCCCGGCGAATCGCCGCTTGCGGCGCTGCATCGCGAGGTGCGCGAGGAGACCGGCTGGCGCATCGCGCCCTGCCGTCGGCTGGGGGTCTTCCAGCGTTTCGCCTGGCTGCCCGACTACGGTTTCTGGGCGCGCAAGCTGTGCCATGTCTATCTGGCAAGGCCGGTGCGCCGTCTGGGCCCGCCGTCCGAGCCCGGCCACGAGGCGCTTTGGATGCCGGCCGAGGAGGCGCTGCGGCGGCTGTCGGTCGCGGGCGACCGCTGGTTCCTGGGCCGGCTGCTGGCCGAAGGGCCTGGCGCCCGGATGCCCGCGGCCCGGCTCAGGCCCAGGGAAGGCCCGCAGCCCGCAGCCCCGCGGCCAGACGGTCGCCCTGGGCCGGGTCGCGGTCGGGCCGCCCGGCCAGCCAGGCCCGGATGGTGAAGCCCGGTTCGGCGGCAAGGAGCCGCGCCGCCTCGCGCGCCGCCTCGGCCTCGCGCCCCGCCCAGACCAGCGCCGCGGTCAGCAGCGGTCGCGCCGGTCCGGGATCCTGCATGCGCAAGAACGCGCGCAGCGCTTCCTCGGGGCGGCGCGCGGCCAGGTGAATCGCCCCCAGCGTCGCCAGCCAGTCATCGGGATACCATGGCTCCAGCTCCATGGCCCGCGAGATCAGCGCCAGCGCCTCCTCGGGCTCACCCAGATGCATGCGCGCCGCCGCCGCCGCCGCCAGCAGCCCGGCATCGGCGGGGTTGAGCGCCACCGCCGTCTGCCAGGCCTGCGCCGCGGCATCGTGATCACCCCCGGTCAGGGCGAGTTCACCGAGAAGCGCGAAGGCGCGGGCGTCCTGTGGGTCGGCGCGCGCGGCGGCCGCGGCATCGGCCTCGGCCCGGGCGCGGACCAGATCCGCGTCGCGGGCAAGGCCCAGCCGCAGCCGGGCCAGCCCGCATTCCGCACTGAATCGCAGCGCACAGCCCGCGCCGGGCGCCAGATCCAGCGCGGCGGCGGCCAGCGCCTCGGCCTCGGCCAGACCCTCCGCCCCGCCGGCGGCCAGCCGCGCACGTCCGCGCTGCACCAGCTCGGCGGCGCGCGGATCGGCGAGCGGCGGCGGCACCATCCCCGGCCCGCCGCCCGGATGCCCGGCAAGACGGCCGCCCAGCGCGGCCACCACCCGCGCGGTCAGCGCCTCGGCAAGGCCATGGAAGCCCCGTGGCGCGCGCAGCAGGCGTTCGGCCCAGACGGCGCGGCCGGTGGCCACCTCGATCAGCGCCACATCCAGCCGGATCAGCCCGTCCGACTGCCTGAGCGCCCCTTCCACCACCAGCCTCAGCCCCAGCAGGCGGCCGATCTCGGCCGCCGCCAGCCCGCTGTGCCGCCACGCCCAGGCGGTGCCCCGCCCCAGCACGCGCAGATCCCTGAACCGGGTCAGCCGGGCGCGGATGTCGTCGGACAGGCCCCAGGCCCGCTCCTGCAGCCGGGTCTCGCCCACCGGGGCGCGGAAGGGCAGCACGCCGATGTCGCAGCCGGACGCCGGGGGCCGCGGCCGCGCCAGCGCCGTGGCGCGCGCCGGGGGGTGGAGCCGCCACAGCGCCTCGGCCGGGGCGCCGGGACCGTCGGCGGTCAGCCCCAGCGGCTCGAAGGCCAGATCCCCGCGGCGCAACAGCAGCTCGCGCGCGCCGGCGGTCGCGATCAGCCCCGGCATCCCGGCGCCAAGCCGGCGCAGGCGGCGCGCCTCGGCCGCGGCATCACCCCAGACGAGGCCGATGATTCCCGCCTCGGGCAGCGCGGCCTGCGGCGGCAGGGCGTCGGGGCCGTCGAACGCGGCGAAGCCGGCGCGCGGATCGCCGGGAACGAGGAGCAACCGGATCGCCTGCGCCGCCAAGTCGCTCTCCCGTGCTGCCGGACCGTCCCGGCAGTTTGGCATGTCCGCGGGGTCGTGGTAAATGCTCCGGCCCGCCCCGCAGCCCCCGGGGGAGGGAGGGAGACCGCCATGGCCATTGCCGGATCCGCGCCGCGTCTGTCGCTGGGCCGCGCCTATGGGCGGCTGTGGCGGGTCTGGGTGCGCCGGCACTGGCCGATGATCCTGGCCGCGCTGGCGCTGACCGGGATCTATGCCGCCACCTCGGCGGCGCTGGTGCGGATGACGGTTTGGCTGGTCGACGCCTTCGAGGCGCGCGATGCCGCGGCGATCGCCTGGGCGCCCTGGGTGGTGATCGCGGTGGCGCTGGCGCGCGGCGGCAGCCTCTATGCCCAGGCGATGCTGTCCAACCGGGTTCTGGCCACGATCGAGATGGACATGCAGCGGTCGATGCATGACGCGCTGCTGGCCGCCGACCTTGCCCGGATGCAGGCCGAGGCGCCCGCGGCCTATGCGGCGCGCTTCACCGCCGACATCGACCTCGTGCGCATCGTGATGCAGCAGATCGCGACGGGGATGGTGAACATCGCCACCGTGATCGGCGCCTTCGGGCAGATGCTGCTGATCGACTGGCAGATGACCCTGGGGGTGATGGCGATCTTCGCCGCGGCGCTGGTGCCGGTCAGCCGGATCGGGGCGCGGCTGAACCGGATCGCGCGGCGCACCCAGGCGCAGATCGCCGCGATGACCGCGCAGGTGAACGAGGGGCTGGCGGGGGCGCGGCTGGCCAAGACCTATCGGCTGGAGGGGTATCTGGCCGCGGCGGCCGGCCGGGCCTTCGACGCGCTGCGCCGGCTGAAGGTGCGCACGATGGACACCCGCGCGGCGATCGACCCGGTGCTGGAGGTGCTGGGCGGGCTGGCGCTGGCGGCGCTGATCGCCTTCGTCGGCTGGCGCATCGCCGGCGGCGCTTCCAGCCTCGGCGACTTCTCGGGTTTCCTCGCCGGCCTCGCCATCGCCTCGCAGCCGCTGCGCAAGCTCGGCAATCTCTATGGCGGCATGATGCAGGGCCTGGCCGCGCTGGAGCGAATCTACACCCTGCTCGACACCCCCAACCGGGTGGTGGACCGGCCGGGCGCCCGCCCGCTGCCGCCGGTGCGCGGCGCGATCCGGTTCGAGGGGGTGGGCTTCGTCTATCCCGACGGGACCCGGGCGCTGGAGGGGATCGACCTGGACATCGCGCCGGGCCAGCACGTCGCCCTGGTCGGGCGTTCGGGCGCGGGGAAGAGCTCGCTGTTCAACCTCATCCCGCGCCTGTACGACCCCACCGAGGGCCGGGTCACCATCGACGGCCACGACCTGCGCGACGTGACACTGGACAGCCTGCGCGACCAGATCGCGCTGGTCAGCCAGGACACGGTGCTGCTGACCGACACGGTCGCGGCCAATATCGGCTTCGGCCGGCCGGGGGCGACGCGGGCCGAGATCGAGGCCGCGGCGCGGGCGGCGGCGGCGCATGACTTCATCAAGGCCCTGCCCCATGGCTACGATACCGTGCTGGGCGCCGAGGGGGGCAGCTTCTCGGGCGGGGAACGCCAGCGGCTGGCCATCGCCCGCGCCATCCTGCGCAACGCGCCGATCCTGCTCTTGGACGAGCCGACCTCGGCGCTGGACGCCGAATCCGAGGCGCAGATCCGCGCGGCGCTGGCAAGGCTGACCCGGGGGCGGACCACGCTGGTCATCGCCCACCGCCTGGCCACGGTGCGCGGCAGCGACCTGATCTGCGCCATGGATGGCGGCCGCATCGTCGAGATCGGGACCCATGCCGAGCTTCTGGCGCGGGGGGGGCTCTATGCCGAACTTTACCGCCTGCAGTTCCGGGAGACGGATTGATTGTGCACCGCAGCATGAGACCCTTGCAATTCATGTTGCACTGCACCATATTGACGCCAGGCCCCGCTTCAGCCAGGAGATCCCCGATGTTCGACAAGACCCTGTTTCCCTTCGACCCCGCGAAGATGGCAGAGATGTTCAAGCTGCCCGACCTCGGCCGGATGATGGCCGAGATGAAGCTGCCCGCCGTTCCCGCCGGCCAGCTGATGGAGGCGCAGAAGCGCAACATGGAGGCGCTGATGGCCGCCAACCGCGCCGCCGCCGCGGGCTATCAGGAACTGTTCCGGCGCCAGCTGCAGATCTTCGAGGAGACGATGGCCGAGGCGCGCAAGGCGATCGAGGCGATCGACGCGACCCGCCCCGCGCCCGCCGATGCCGCGCGGCAGGCCGAGATCGCCCGCCTCGCCTATGAGAAGGCGCTGGCCAACATGACCGCGCTGGCCGAAGCGGCGCAGAAGGCCAATCGCGAGGCATACGAGATCGTCGCGGACCGCATCCGCGAATCGATCGAGGAGATCCGCGCCATGGCGGAGGCCGGGCGCAAGTGAGCGCACCGGCCCGGCCGGGTTCGCAGGGAGGTTCGGTGATGGTCGAGATCAGCTTCGAGGAGTTCCTGCGCGTCGACATCCGGGTCGGCCGGGTGGTGGAGGCGCAGCCCTTTCCCGAGGCGCGCAAGCCGGCACTCAAGCTCGTGATCGATTTCGGGCCCGAGATCGGCCGGCGCCGCAGCTCGGCCCAGATCACCGACCATTACCGCCCCGAAAGCCTGATCGGCCGGCAGGTGCTGGCCGTGGTCAACCTGCCGCCGCGCCAGATCGGCCCGTTCCGCTCCGAGGTGCTCACCCTCGGGCTTGCCGACGAATCGGGGCGCATCGTCCTGATCGGACCCGACCGCCCGGTGCCCGAGGGCGCGCGCCTGCACTGATCCGGCCGGGGCCGGGCGATCCGCCTTGATTTCCCCGCCCCGCGGCCACATCTTCCGCCGCGACAACCGGAGGTGCGCGATGTTCATCCAGACCGAGTCGACGCCGAACCCGGCGACGCTGAAATTCCTTCCGGGCGAGACGGTCATGCCGTCGGGAACCGCCGATTTCCCCGGCCCCGACAGCGCCGCAGCCTCGCCTCTGGCCCGGCGCATCTTCGCCGTCGAGGGGGTCCGCGCGGTGTTCCTCGGCCACGACTTCATCACCGTCACCAAGGATGACGGCGTGGACTGGGCCCATATCAAGCCGGCCATACTTGGCGCGATCATGGAGCATTTCCAGTCGGGCCTGCCGGCCGTGGAGGGGGACGGCCCCGCATCGGGCCATGCCGCCCATGACGGCCCCGACGCCGCGATCGTCGCCCAGATCAAGGAACTCCTCGATACCCGCGTGCGCCCGGCCGTCGCCCAGGACGGCGGCGACATCACCTTCCACGGCTTCGAACGGGGCGTGGTCTATCTGCACATGCAGGGCGCCTGCGCGGGCTGCCCCTCCTCGACCATGACGCTGAAGATGGGCATCGAGAACCTGCTGCGCCACTACATCCCCGAGGTGGTCGAGGTGCGGCCGGTCGCGCTCTAGGCCCATGCCGCCCCGGGGCGGGCAGCCGCCGACCATCCTCGCCTTCGACAGCTCCGGGCCGCATGTCGCGGTGGCGCTTCATCGCGCCCGGGCGCTGGATCTGCGCTGCGAGGCCACCGAGCGCGGCCAGGCCGAACGGCTGATCCCGCTGATGCGCGCGGTGCTGGCCGGGGCCGGGATCGGCTGGCGCGATCTGGACGCGCTGGCGGTGGGCACGGGGCCGGGCAACTTCACCGGCACCCGGATCGCCGTGGCCGCGGCGCGGGGGCTGGCGCTGGGCCTGGGCCTGCCGGCGATCGGGATCTCGGCGCTGGAGGCCGCGCTGGATCCCGACCGGCCGCCGCCGGGGCCGGCGCTGGCCAGCATCCCCGCACCCCATGGCCGCGCCATCGTGCAGCCGATGCGCGCCGGCCTTCCCGCCGGTCCGGCGCGGATGATCGACCCGGCCGCGCCGCCGCCCGATCTCGCCCATGGGCCGGAACTCCTGGTCCATGGCCATCGCGCCGCCGAGATCGCCGCCCGCCTCGGCGCCACCGCCGCGCCGCCCGCCGAGGGCCCCGCGGTGCTGCGCATCGCCGCGCTGGCCGCGCGGCGGCTGGTCGCGCACCGCCCCGGGGACCGTCCCGCGCCGGTCTATCTGCGCCCGCCCGACGCCACCCCCCCGGCCGATCCGCCGCCCGAACATCTGCCATGACGCCCGAGGAGATGGCGGCGCTGCACCGGCTGTGCTTTTCCGACGCGCCGCCGCCATGGTCGGCCGAATCCTTCGCCGCGGCGCTGGAGCGAGGGGCCTTCGCGCTGGCCGCGCCGGGCGGATTCGCGCTGGGGCGCGTGGTGCTGGACGAGGCCGAGCTCCTGACCCTGGCCGTGGCGCCGGACCGCCGCCACCAGGGGATCGGCCGGGCGCTTCTGACCCGGTTCGAGGCCGAGGCTGCGGCGCGCGGGGCGGTCGCGGCCTTTCTGGAGGTCGCCGAGACCAACGCCCCGGCCCGCGCGCTCTACGCCGCCGCAGGCTGGACGCCCGCAGGCAGGCGGCCCGGCTATCACGGCCGGACCGCGGCGCTGATCCTCCGCCGCGACCTTGGCAGGCTCAGAGATCCAGGCCGGCGAACTTCTTCTTGAACTTCGACACCCGCCCGCCGGTATCCATCAGCTTGTGCCCGCCGCCGGTCCAGGCGGGGTGCGAGCTCGGATCGATCTCGAGCGTCAGCGTGTCGCCTTCCTTGCCCCAGGTGGAGCGGGTCTCATAGGTCGTCCCGTCGGTCAGCCGCACGGTGATGCGGTGATAGTCGGGATGGATGTCCTTCTTCATGGCGCGCGTCCTTGGCTGAGCGGGACTGAGCGGGATGCGGCGCCGCGCGGCCCGGGACCCCGTCGCCCCGCGCCCTGCGGGAGGCCCGTCTGGTAGCGCAAGCGCCGCCCGCGGGCAAGTCCCCCGCCGGGTTGCATCCGCCCCGCCCAGGGACGATATCGGGGGGGTGCGGCGGGTGGTGCCGCGGCGGTTCGGGGAGATCGGGATGAGCGCGGACGGCTACATTGCCCATGTCGAGAAGACGCTGCGGCAGATCGAGGAGCGCATTGCCGCGGCGCGCCGGCAGCTGGCCGAGACCGAGGGCGCCCGGCAGCGCGAGGCGCTGGACCGGCTGGCGGAACTGCAGGTGCGCCATGACGAGCTGAAGCGGCGGCTGGAGGAAGCGCGCGCCGCCCATGCCGAGAACTGGTCGGCCCTGCACGAGAGCCTGCGCGAGGATGCCGACGCGCTGTTCGACGGTTTCGAAGCCTGGGCGATGCGCCACGGCGCCGGCTGACCCCGGCGCGCGAATCAGCCGATCAGGTCGCGAAACTCGGCGAAGACCCGGGCATAGGTGTCGCGCTTGAAGGGGACGATGCGCGCCAGAAGATCCTCGGGCGCAAGCCATGCCCAGCGGCTGAACTCCGGATGTCCGGCGCGGATGTCGATGTCGGCGTCGCTGCCCAGGAACCGCATCAGGAACCAGCGCTGCTTCTGCCCGCGATAGCGCCCGCCCCACAGGCGCGGCACCAGTTCCGGCGGCAGGTCATAGCGCAGCCAGTCGCGCGTCTCGGCCAGGATCTCGACGCGGTCGGGGGCGATCCCGGTCTCCTCGGCAAGCTCGCGCAGCGCCGCCTCGCGCGGGGTCTCGCCCGGATCGATCCCGCCCTGGGGCATCTGCCAGGCGGGTCCGGGATTGTCGATCCGCTGGCCGGCGAAGACCCGGCCGTCGCGGTTGACGATCACCAGCCCGACGCATGGCCGGTAGGGCAGGGCCGCGATCTCCTCCGGGCTCATCGCCCCCCTCCCGGCACGGGCCGCTGCACCGGCGCCATCGGCGCTACCTGTCGGCACGCAGCACCGCCAGCCCGTGCAGCATGTCCAGCGCGTAGGCCAGCTGCAGATCCTCGGCCCGCAGCCGGGCGGTCTCCTCCAGCCGCTTGCGCTCGGCCTCGAACTGCCGACGTTCCTCCTCGGTCAGGCTGCTCTCCAGCCGGCCGCGCAGCTCGGCCTCCGAGCGGATCGGCCGCTCGGTCTCGGCGCCGGTCAGACGGCGCTCCTCGACCAGGATGTCGGGCTCGATGCCCAGCGCCTGGATCGACCGGCCCGAGGGGGTGTAGTAACGCGCGGTGGTGATGCGCAGCGCGCCGCCGCCCTGCAGCGGCATGATGGTCTGCACCGACCCCTTGCCGAAGGTCTTGGCGCCGATCAGCACCGCGCGCCGGTGGTCCTGCAGCGCGCCGGCGACGATCTCGGATGCCGAGGCCGAGCCGCCATTGACCAGCACGACCATCGGCAGGCCCTGGGCGAGATCGCCGGGGGTGGCGTTGTAGCGTTCGCCGTCGCGCGGGTCGCGCCCGCGCGTCGAGACGATCTCGCCCCGCTCGAGGAAGGCATCGGCGACGGCCACCGCCTGGCTGAGCAGGCCGCCGGGGTTGTTGCGCAGGTCGAGCACGATGCCCGAGATCGCCCCGATGCCGCCCGCCTTGGCGATCTCGGCCTCCAGGCTCTCCTTCATCTGCTCGTGGGTCTGCTCGTTGAAGGTGGTCACCCGAACGACCACGACATCGCCGATGGTGCGCGCGCGCGCGGCGCGGATCTTGATCGTCTCGCGCACCAGCGTCACGTCGAAGGGATCCTCGACCCCCTCGCGCACCACGGTGATGCGGATCTCCGAACCCACCGGGCCGCGCATCTTGTCCACGGCCTCGTTCAGGTTCATCCCCAGCACCGATTCGCCGTCGATATGGGTGATGAAGTCGCCCGCCTGCAGCCCGGCGCGGGCGGCGGGGGTGTCGTCGATGGGCGAGACGACCTTGACGAAGCCGTTCTCCATCGTGACCTCGATGCCGAGCCCCCCGAACTCGCCCCGCGTCTGCACCCGCATGTCGTCGAAATCGCTGGGCGGCAGATAGCCCGAATGGGGATCGAGCGAGGTCAGCATGCCGTTGATCGCCGCCTCGATCAGCTTGGTCTCGTCCACCGGCTCGACATAGGCCGAACGGATGCGTTCGAAGGCGTCGCCGAACAGGTCGAGATTCTCGTAGGTCGTCCGCACCGGCGCCTTCTCCTGCGCGCCGAGGGGGCCGACGAACTGGACGGCGACGGCCGCACCGGCCAGCGCGCCGACGATGGTGGAGAGGGCGAACCTGTTCATCGGAATCCTTTCCTCATGGTCCTAAGCGGAACCAGGGCGCCGGGTCCACCGGCACGCCGTCCTGCCGCAATTCCATATACAG
>RFGB01000311.1 GCA_003697125.1 Alphaproteobacteria bacterium | reverse complement strand
GCCCCTGCCCGACCGCCTGCGGCTTCTGGCGCTGCATGCGGCTGCGGGCCGGCCCGCCTCTTTCGAGCCGCCGCCGGCGGGGCCCGAGCGGGCGCGGGCGCTGGCACAACTGGCGCGAAACGCCGCGGCCAGCCCCAGCCCCGAGACGCTGGTGCCCCTGCTGGACCGGATGCGCGGCGCGCCCGATGCCGACGCGGCCCGGGCGCGCTTCGCCGCGGCACTCGCCCGCCGCGCCGAAAGGCTGCGCTTCGAACTGCCGATCGACGACGATCCGGCCCGCGCAGCGCATGCGGACCGGCTGGCGGCCCTGGCCGCCGAGCACGCCGCCCGGCCCCGCGACCGCGCCCGCGCGCTGCTGGTGCGGGGGCTGCTGCGCCTGCGCGCCGAGGATCTGGCCGGCGCGCAGGCGATTGCCGACGATCTCGCGGCCGGCGCCAGCCCCGAGGAGCGCGAGGCCGCCGACCGCCTGCGCCGGCGCATCGCCGTCCGGACCCCGCCCGCCGACGGCGACGGGGCCGAAAGCTTCATGGATGGCAGCGTGCGCCACTACCCCGCCGGGGGGGACAGGGCGCTGGTGTGGTTCCTGCACGCCTGGTCGTCGGTGGACCGCGCGATGGTTGCGCGCACCCGCGACTTCCTGGCCGGGCATGGCATCGCGCTGGTCACGGTGCGCGACAGCCGGGGAATGGCGGGGCTGGACGGCTGGGGCGATCACGCCGGCGACCGGGCCGGCGCGGTGCGCGCGCTGGCCGGGATCCTGCGCGCGCAGGGCTATCGGCGCCATGTCGCCACGGGCAATTCGATGTCGGGATCGAGCGCGATCTGGTTCGCGGTCGAGACCGGCGCATTGGGGGCGCTGGTGATCAACGCCTTTGCCGGCCTGCCCCGGCGCGAGGAGGTCCCCGGGCGGCTGAACCAGCGGCGCCTGGACCGGCTGGTCGCGCGGACCGGCACCGACCTGCCGGAGCTTGACCGCGCGCTGGCCGGTCTGCCCGGCTTCGTGCTGCATCTGCATCACAGCGACTCTTCGCCGCTCTACCGGCTGCATGTCGACCGCTTCGGCGCCCTGCCGCAGGCGCGGCTGTTCGCGCATGGATCCGGGGATGACGGCGGCCATCTCGTCGCGCGCCTGCACGCCCCCGACCGGCTGGCCGGAACCTATCTGCCCTTCCTGGCCGACTGCGGCCTGGTTGCGGCCGGGGGCTGAGCCCCCTCGACCCCGGCCGGCCGATGCGCTATGGCGGCATGCCCGTCATTCCCGCCGCGGCCTGCCCATGATCGAGATCCTCGTCGTCGTCCTGCCGGTCTTCCTCGTGATCGGGGCGGGCTATGCGGCGGTCCGTTCCGGCCTGTTCGCGGCCAGCGGGGTGGACGGGCTGATGAGCTTCACCCAGAACTTCGCCATCCCCTGCCTGCTGTTCGCGGCGGTGGCGCGGCTGGATCTGGGCCGGGTCTTCGCCCCGGGGCTGCTGGTCGCCTTCTATGCCGGCGCGACGATCAGCTTCCTCCTCGGCATCCTCGGCGCGCGGCTGATCTTCCGCCGCCGCCCGGGCGAGGCGGTGGCCATCGGCTTCTCGGCGCTGTTCTCGAACTCGGTCCTGCTGGGCCTGCCGATCACCGCGCGCGCCTTCGGCGAGGGGGCGCTGGCGCCGAACTATGCAATCATCGCGCTGCACGCGCCGTTCTGCTACGGGCTCGGCATCACTGTGATGGAGATCAGCCGCGCCGACGGCCGGCGGGCGGTGGACACGGCGCGGGTGGTGCTGCGGGCGATGTTCCGCAATGCGCTGATGATCGGCATCGCCCTGGGTCTGGCGGTGAACCTGGCCGGTTTCGGCCTGCCGCAACCGGTCTGGGACGCGGTGGACCTGATGGCGCGCGCCTCGCTGCCCGCGGCGCTGTTCGGGCTTGGCGGGGTACTGAGCCGCTATTCCTTCCGGGCAAGCCTTGGCGAGACAGCGATGAGCTCGGCGCTGTCGCTGATCGTGCACCCAGCGATCACTTGGACGCTGGCGGTGCCGGTGCTGCATCTGCCGCAGGGCTTCGTGAACTCCGCGGTGCTGACCGCGGCGATGGCGCCGGGGGTGAACACCTTCCTGTTCGCCAGCATGTATCGCCGCGCCGAAGGGGTGGCCGCGGCCACCGTGCTGGGGGCGACGGCGCTGTCGGTGCTGACGGTTCCGGTCTGGCTGCTGATCCTGCGGGGCTGACCGCCGGGCGGATCAGAAGGCGGCCAGCGCGCCGAGATCGATCGCTTCCAGATAGCCGATCTGCACGGCCTCGGGGGCATCGCCGGAGACCTCGACCATCACCCTGTTGCCGATGAGGCCGAAGATCCCGTCCTCCTTCACGAGAAACTTCTCGCGCCCCACGCGCAGCACCCGCCCCTGCATGGCCATCATGGCGGGGTTGGCGAAGACCGCCGCCATCGACATCGCCACCGGGCTGTCGGCGATCAGCCGGATCGAGACCGTCTCGCCATCCTTCCGGTAATCGGCCCCGGCGAACAGCCCGCCGCCGAACATCGCCGCGCTCTGCGGATCATGAAGGCTGCGCGTCCAGCCGGGCATCGGTTCGGGCAGGAAGGCCTGCAGCCCCTCGGCCTTCCGCCGGGCCAGAAGCTGGGCGGCGTAGTCGATCTCCTCCTTCGCCGCGGCGATGTCGCCGGCGCGATAGGCCGACAGCGCCGCCGCGATCGCATCCTCGATCTCGTCGGCAGGCGCGGGCGTCGCGGCGAGGGCGGCGAAGACAGCCGCCGCAAGCGATCTGGTGGCGTGCATCGGCGGGCTCCCCTTCTGATCATGCCGGCGGATGGCGCATCCTAGCCCCCGCGGATCGTGCGGGCAATTCCTTCCGGGGCGAAGCCTACAGCCCGGTCAGCGGATCGCCGCGGCGGAACAGCCGCCCCTTCTCGGCGATCAGGATCAGGATCAGCGTCGCCGATCCCGACAGGGTGAAGCCCAGCGCCAGCGGCATCGCGCTGCCGTCGAAGGCCTGGCCGATCACATAGCCGATCAGCGCGCCGATCACCGTGCCCCCCGCCCCGGTCAGCGAGGCGGCGATCCCCGCCACGCGGCCCTGCGGCGCCATGGCCAGCGCGTTGAAATTGGCGAAGATCAGACCCATCAGCAGCGTCATCGCGATCAGGATCAGCACCAGCGGCCAGATGCCGAGGAGTCCCGCCGCCTCGAGCGCGGTCATCGCCAGCGCCAGCGCCACATAGCCACAGCTGGCGCCATGGCTGAGGAAGCGCATCCCCAGCCGTTCCACCAGTCGGGCATTGACGAAGGCGGTGACCGCAAGCGCCGCGGCCGTGATCGCGAAGACCGCCGGGAACAGCGTTCCCAGCCCGTAGACATCCACCAGAAGCTGCTGGCTGGAATTGATGTAGCCGAACATCCCCCCGAACACCGTTCCCGCGGCCAGCGTGTAGCCCACGGTCTGGCGGTTGCCCAGCACCGAGGCCAGCCCCGCGCGGATCCGGTCGGCCCGGATCGGCAGCCGCCGCTCGGGCGGCAGCGTCTCGGGATAGCGCCTGAGGCAGATCACCAGCAGCGCGCCGCTGTAGACGGCGAGGATGACGAAGATCACCCGCCAGGACGCCACCGCCAGGATCAGCTGCCCCAGCCCGGGGGCGATCACCGGCGCGGCCATGAACACCATCATCGTCAGCGACATCACCCGCGCCATGCGCCGCCCGGCATAGCAGTCGCGCACCGTGGCCGTCGTGATCACCCGGGTGGTCGACGCCCCCAGCCCCTGCAGGAAGCGCGCCACCAGGACCAGCTGCATGTCCGGGGCTGCGGCCACGAACAGGCTGCATCCCAGATAGACCGCCAGCCCGGCGATCAGCGGCCGCCGCCGTCCGAAGCGGTCGGTGACCACCCCGATGAAGATCTGGCCGATGCCGAAGCCCAGCAGATAGGCGGTGATCACCTTCTGCATCTCGGTGGTGTCGGCCGCGCCCAGATCGGGCACCATCTGCGGCAGGCCGGGCAGCATGATGTCGGTGGCCAGCGCGTTCAGCGCCATCAGCGCCGCAAGCAGCGCCACGAACGCCCCCAGCCCGAGCGGCGCGTGCGAGGCGAGGGCCGGCTGGATGCCGGCGGCGGGGATTTCCTGTCGCATGGCTCCGCCCTTATGCCGGAACCCCGGGCGGCGCAATCCCCGCCCGCCCGGCGCCGCTCAGGGCCTGAGCACCAGCGACCCGGTGGTCCGCCGCCCCTCCAGCGCGGCATGGGCCGCGGCGGCCTCGGCCAGCGGCATCTCGGTGATGTCCAGCCTGATCGCCCCCGAACCGATCATCTCGAACAGCGCCGCCGCGGCCTGTTCCAGCCAGTCGCGCCGGGCGGTGTAGTGGAACAGCATCGGGCGGGTCAGGCGCAGCGAGGCGCGGGCCAGATGGCTGATGCGGAACTGGTCGGGCGGGCCCGAGGACTGGCCGAAGCTGACCAGCGTGCCGAAGCTGCGCAGCACTTCGGCCGATCCCAGGATGGTGTCGCGCCCGACGCTGTCATAGGCGGCATGCACCCCCTCGCCGCCGGTCAGCTCCTTCACGCGGGCGACGAAATCCTCGCTGCGGTAGTCGATGACCTCGGCATAGCCATGGGCCCGGGCCAGCGCCACCTTCTCCGGCCCGCCTGCCGTGCCGATCGCCCGCACGCCCTTGGCCTTCAGCCACTGGCCGGCGATCAGCCCCACGCCCCCGGCCGCGGCGTGGAACAGCACCGTCTGCCCTTCCTGCACCGCATAGCTGTCATGCAGCAGATAGCAGGCGGTCAGGCCCTTCAGCATCGCCGCGGCGGCCTGCAGGTCCGAGACCGATTCGGGCAGATGCACCAGATGCGCCGCGGGCACCACGCGATGGGTGGCATAGGCGAAGTTGGGCAGGGTGTAGGCCACGCGCTGGCCGGGGGCGAAGCCGGC
Organism: Alphaproteobacteria bacterium; assembly: GCA_003697125.1. Classification (GTDB taxonomy): domain Bacteria; phylum Pseudomonadota; class Alphaproteobacteria; order Rhodobacterales; family Rhodobacteraceae; genus J013. The sequence continues at coordinate 3,626 of RFGB01000311.1, read as the reverse complement.
GACCTCCGGGCCCACCGCCTCGACCACCCCCGCGGCCTCGGACCCCAGGATCAGGTCGCGCTCGACCGGCCAAGGATACAGGCCGCTGCGGAAATAGACGTCGATGAAGTTCACGCCGATCGCGGTGTGGCGCACCAGGACCTCTCCCGCCCCGGGCGCCGGCGGGGTGAACGGAACCCGCTTCAGAACCTCGGGCCCGCCGGGGGCGGGCGCCACGATGGCATACCCCATGGGGCTACTCCTCGGCCAGGAAGGCCGCGTCGATCGGCGGCCGGATCGCGTTCAGGATGTGGTTGGTCTTGGCGGCGGTGCCGACGATGCGCATGAGCTCCGCCTGCTCGGCCGCGGTCATGCCCCGCGCGCGCGCCGCGGCCAGATGCGAATGGGTGCAGTAGTCGCAGCCATTGGCGATCGAGACGGCGGCATAGATCATCTCCTTGACCTTCGGGTCCAGCAGGCTGGGTGTTGCCAGCACCGCCTTGACGTCGCGCCAGACCTCCTCGAGCAGGGCGGGATCGAAGGCGAGATAGCGCCAGACATTGTTGATGAAGTCGGTCCCCCGCGTGGCGCGGATGTCGTCGAAGACCGCCTTCACGCGCGGGTCGGATTCGGGATCCTCGGGCGGGGAAATCGTGGCCATGGGGGCTCCGTCAGCTCGCGTGCCCCGGCGGGATGTCCACGCCGGGCAGCCAGGGCTTGATGTCGATGAGCGGCGTGCCGTCGAGGCAGTCGATGGCGTCGATGTCGATGCGCCCGGCATCGGCATCCAGGGCGGTGATGCGCACCACCCCCAGCGAGACGGGGTTCGGCCGGACCGGAGAGCGCAGCGCGAAGGTGCCGCGCGGACCGTCGCCATGGGCGGGGTTCTGCACGATCAGGTCCCGGCGGGCCTGGTGCATCCAGTAGAGGAGGATGATCGCCTGCCCCGGTGCCAGCCCCGAGAGGCCGGGGCGGAAGGGCGGATCGACCAGGACGCTGCCGCCCCCGCCCGCCTCGCGCGCCCGGGTCAGGTTGCGCGGACAGCCGGCGCGGTCGGTCCAGGGCGAGCGGATGCGCCCGATGAAGCACAGCTGCGCGTCGCGCGCCGCGCCCGGGTCGAGATCCAGCGCCACCTCGCCCGGCCGGGCCTGATGATCGGCCATCGCCGCCTCCCTCGTCTCGGGGGCGAGCCTAGGGGCTGCCGCGGGCGAAGGGAAGCCCCGCCTTGCAGCCGACCCGCGCCGGGGCTAAGGGATAGCACTCCGCACGCGGCCGAGATCCAGGAACCGCGCCATGCCCCAGATCCTCGGAAAGACCTATTCGACCGGGACACTCGTCCTGACCGTCGCGATCGGCATCGCCGGGGTGATCGTCGCCCGGGCGATCGGCGCGCCGCTGCCCTTCATGTTCGGCTCGGTGGTCGCGGTCGGCGCGGCGGCGGTGGCGCGGCTGGAGATCGGCGGCGCGCGGGTGGCGTTTCCCTCGGACATCCGCTCGCTGTTCGTGCCGGTGATCGGGGTGGCGATCGGGGGATCCTTCACCCCGGCGCTGCTGGCCGAGGCGGGGGTCTGGGCGCCCAGCCTGCTGGCGCTGGTGCTCTACATCCCCGGCATCCATCTCGCCGGCTTCCTGCTGTGCCACCGGATCGGGGGCTTCGACCCGGCCACGGCCTGGTATGGCTCGATGCCCGGCGGCTTCATCGAGGCGATCACGATGGGCGAGGAGCGCGGGGCGGAGGTGGCGCTGCTCACCGCGCTGCAGTTCCTGCGCCTCGTGCTGTGCATCCTGCTGGTGCCGCTGGCCTTCACGCTGATCGAGGGCGGGCCGGTGGGAAGCGCCGCGGGGGTGCAGCTGCCGGGCGCCGAGCGCGGGCTGACCCTGCCCGATGCCGCGATCCTGACCGCCTGCGGGGTCGGGGGCTGGATCCTCTCGCGCCGCCTGCCGATCCCCGCCGCGGTGGTGGCCTGGCCGATGCTCCTGTCGGGGGCGGCGCATCTGACCGGCATCGTCCAGGGCCATCCGCCCGCCTGGCTGGTGCAGGCCACCCAGTTCGTGATCGGGCTGACGCTGGGGGTGCGCTTTTCGGGCATCGCCCGCGGCGCGCTGGTGCGCGCGGCGGGCATCTCGGCCAGCATCGTCGTGGGCACGCTGCTGGTGGCGGCGCTGGCGGGCTGGCTTCTGGGTGCGCTGGTCGAGGAGAGCGTCGCCGCGGTCGTGCTGGCCTTCTCGCCGGGGGGGCTGGTGGAGATGACGCTGGTGGCGCTGTCGCTGGGCCTGTCCACCGTCTATGTCACCGCCCATCACGTGCTGCGCATCCTGCTGGCGGTGGCCTTCGCCCGGCTGGCGGGCGATGCGGTGCTGGCGCGGATCGGACGGGGCGGGGGGCGGCCTCAGTAGCCCAGCTCGCGCAGCGCGGCGCGGGCACCCGGCTTGCGGGCGCATTCGTGGAACACGCGCAGCCGGCAGGGGCGGCAGATCTCGTTGTCGGCCTGCTCCACCGCCGCGGCGATGGCGGTGGCCTTCGACAGGTGCAGGTTGCCCGGACCCAGCGTCTCCAGCACATGCAGGCGGGCGAGGCGGTTGAGCAGCGGCGTCGCCTGCGCCACGATATGGACATCGCCGCCGCGGGCGCGGGCCTGGTTGATCTCGTCGATCAGCAGATCCGCGCCCGACAGGTCGATGTCGCCCACCCCGGTCAGGATCACCACCTTGATGCGCTGCTGGGGATGCTCGCGCTCGACGCGGCGGAACTCGCGCTCCACATGCTCCACCGATCCGAAATACAGCGCCCCGTAAAGCCGGATGATGGTGATCTGGGGGCATTCGGGCAGGTTGTTTTCCTTGGCCGAGACGAACTTCCGCTGGCCGTTCACCAGCTTCGGCGCGCTGACGGTGACCACGGGCTGCGAGGACTTGTGCAGGAAGACCAGGAGCGAGGCGATCACGCCGACATAGATGGCGAAGTCGAGCTCGACCAGCAGCCCCGCCAGGAAGGTCGTCGCCAGGACGGCGGTCTCGGAGGAGGAGGAGGTCAGGATGTGGCGGATCTCGCGCCGATCGATCAGCCGCCAGGCGACATAGAGGATGAGCCCGGCGATCCCCGGCATCGGCACATGGGCGATCAGCGGCGCCACCAGCAGCATGATGACGGCGAGGAACAGGCTGGCGAACACCGTCGCCAGCGGGGTGCGCGCGCCGACCTCGTGGTTGATCCCGGTTCGGGTGAAGGAACCGGAACTGGCATAGCACTGGAAGAAGCCGCCGATCAGGTTCGACATGCCCTGCCCGAAGATCTCGCGCGTGGGCTCGAAGCGCTCGCGCCGCCGGATCGCCATCGCCCGACCGATGGACAGCGCCTCCAGAAGCCCGATCAGCGCCACGGCGAAGGCACCCTCGGCCACCAGCGATAGGTCGCCCAGATCGATGTCGGGCAGCACCGGCCGGGGCAGCGCCGCGGGAAGGACGCCGACCGTGCGCACCGGCAGGCCCCACCGCTCCATCGCCCAGCCCATCACCCCGCCCACCGCCAGCGCGATCAGGAAACCGGGCAGCCGCCGCGATCGCGACTGGATCGCGGCCACCGTGACCAGCGTCGCCATCGCGATCGCCAGCGCGGGCAGATGCGCCCCGGGCGCCGCCCCGGCCAG
>RFGB01000310.1 GCA_003697125.1 Alphaproteobacteria bacterium | reverse complement strand
GGGTTGAAGAAGCGGCGGGGATGGGGCTCGAACGTCACCACGCCCAGCGGCGCGCCCAGTCGGCGCGCCACGGCGCGGGCCTGTTCGATCACATGCATGTGGCCGCGATGGACCCCGTCGAAATTGCCGATGGCGGCCGCGGCCCCGCGCAGCTCAGCCTCCAGCCCCTCATGCTGCCTGATGATCCGCATGACCCCCCCGCGGGGCAGCGAGCGGCCCCAGTCAGTCGCACCGGCGGCTTGGCGCCAGCACCAGCGCCTCGCCCTTCAGCACGACCGTATCGCCCACCCGGGCGATGCAATCAAGCGTCACCCTGCGGCGGGGCCGGTCGATCGCGGTCACCTCGACGCGCGCCTCGACCCGGTCGCCGGGGCGGACCGGGGCGAGGAACCGCAGGCTCTGGCCCAGATAGATGGTGCCATGGCCCGGAAGCTCCTCGCCGATCACCGCCGAGATCAGGCCCGCGGTCAGGATGCCATGGGCGATGCGCCCGGCGAAGACCGAGGCGCGGGCGAAGGTCTCGTCGAGATGCAGCGGATTGCGGTCGGTGGACAGTTCGGCGAACAGCGCGATGTCGCGATCGGTGATCGTCTTGAAGCGTGACCGGGTCATGCCGGTCTCGATCTCCTCGATGGGAATCATGCCGCGCGGCAGGCTGTCGAGCATGGCTGGGTCCGTGGCTGCAGTGGTCTTGTGCACCGCACGCTAGCGCGGCAGGGCCGGGCTGTCCAGAACCATGCGCAACAAAATTGCCGATCAAGGAGGCATTGGGTGATATTGTTGCCGGGCGGTCACCGAAGCCGGTCGATCGCCCAGACGGGCGAGAGCCCGTGCGGGGCGAACAGCGCCTCGAGCCTGGCGGGGTCGAGCGGTCCGGGCCCCAGGATCCCGGCCGAAAGCCCGCCGGCGACGAACAGGGTGTCGAGCCCCTCGCCGATTCCGCCGGCGATGTCGGTCTCGATGCCGTCGCCCGCGGCCAGCATGGTCTCGGCCGCGGTCTCGGCGCCGATCGCATCCAGCCGGCGGCGAGCCAGGGTATAGATCGGGGCGTGGGGCTTGCCGAAGCTGAGCACCCGGCCCCCCGCTGCGGCATAGTCGCGGGCGATCGCCCCCGCGCACCAGATTCGGCGCGCGCCGCGGTCCACCACGATGTCGGGATTGGCGCACAGCATCGGCAGCCCGCGCGCGACGCCTTCCAGCACCAGCGCGCGGTAGTCCTCGGGACCCTCGCGGCTGTCGTCGTTGAGGCCGGTGCAGACGATGCCCTCGGCCTCGCGCAGGGGCACCAGCTCCACATCCGGGCGGGGGATGTCGGGGGCGGTGCGGGTGAACAGGGCGCGGTCGCGGTCGGGGCCGACATGGTGGATGCGCCGGCCCACGAGTCCCGCTGCCAGCGCCTCCTGCGTGGCATCGCCCGATGTGGCCACGACATCCCACGCGCTGCGCGGCACGCCCAGCGCGTCGAGCTGGGCGACGAGGTCCGGGCTGGGGCGCGGCGAGTTGGTCAGCAGCGCGACCCGACCGCCCCCGGCGCGGAAATCCGACAGCGCCGCCACCGCCGCGGGGAAGGCGGCGACACCGTCATGCACCACGCCCCAGACGTCGCACAGGATGGTGCGATAGCGCGAGCCGATCTCGGACAAGGCGTGAATGATGCGGATCATCGGTTCTTCTTCTGCGCGGGCGGTTCGGAAGCGGGGGCGGGGTCGGCGGCATGCGGCCTGCCGTCGGGGCCGAGCCGGGTGAAGCGCCAGCCCTCGCCTTCCAGCATCGCCTGGATGCTGTCGGGCCCGGCGAGATGCAGCGCCCCCACCGCGATCACCGCCCCGCCGGCCTCGAGCGCGCGGCGGATGCCGGGCAGCCAGGCGCGGTTGCGCGCCACCAGGGCGCGGCGGTAGAAATCCGCGACCAGCGGGCCGAGCTCCTCCTGCAGGCCGAGGGCCTCCACCAGCACCTCGTTGAGCATCCAGATGCGCCAGATCTCCTCGGCCAGATACAGCCGCTGGCCCGCGACCATCAGCTCGTCCGAGAGATGCGACAGCGCGATGTTGAGCCGCAGCAGCTGCAGCTGCCAGGCCGCCGGCGCGTCGCGATAGATCCGCAGCGCATCCTCGATCCGCTCCAGCCCCTCCACCGGAACCCCCGCCGCCTGCGCCGCGGCGATGACCCGTTCGTCCAGCATCGGCCGGCCCGCGGCCATGTCGGCCATCAGGCAGGGCGGAGTCGCCATCAGCATGTTCAGGAACCAGGGCTGCATCTGCACCGCCACCTGCATCGGCATGCCATAGGCCCCGATCACGCGGGCAAGGCCATCCAGCTCCTCGGGCGAGAGCAGCCGGTCCAGCGTCGGTCCTCCGGTATTGAGGAACATCGCCGGATTGGCCGCCATCAGCTGCTGCAGGCGCTGCTGCTCCTCGGGCAGCGCCTCGACCACCACGCGGCGCGCGCCGGCGATCGCCTCGGCCAGACCCGGCGGCAGGGTGGCCACCGCCGGATCCGGGCTGTGGAAGGTGCCGAACAGGATGCCCGACCGCCCCTCCCGCTCGGCCAGCCAGAACCGGCCGCGGGCATAGGGCTGGCTGTCGGCCGCGGCAAGGCGGGCGGCCAGTTCGGGATGCGTGGCTTCCAGACGGGTCAGGAAGTCGTCGCCGCGGCATTCGGCCAGGGCGGGAAACGCCGTGGCGATGGCGGCGGCGGCGAGCGCGAACAGACGCAGACGGCGCATGGGGCGGGATCCTCCCGACGGTTGCGATGGCCGAATGTGGCCCATCGGCGCCGCGATTGCGAGGCTTGACAAGCCGCCGCGCTTCTCCTATCTGCCGCGCTACTAGCACTCGGCGGTCGTGAGTGCCAACAACGCGAGGACCGCTGGCCCGAGTGGCAGGGAATAGCGCCATACTGAAGCACGAAGGAGCGACCGATGCATTTCGTCCCGCTGCACGACCGTGTTCTGGTCCGTCGGATCGAGAGCGAGGAGAAGACCAAGGGCGGCCTGATCATCCCCGACACCGCGAAGGAGAAGCCCTCCGAGGGTGAGGTGATCGCGGTCGGCGAGGGTGCGCGCAAGGATTCGGGCGAGCTGATCCCGATGTCGGTGAAGCCCGGCGACCGCATCCTGTTCGGCAAGTGGTCGGGCACCGAGGTCAAGATCGACGGCGAAGACTATCTGATCATGAAGGAGTCCGACATCCTCGGCATCCTGCAGCCCGGCAAGGCCGCCAAGGCCGCCTGAGGCCCTGACCAGACAACCCAGACAAGAACCGGAGCAGAGACATGGCTGCCAAGGAAGTGAAGTTCCATTCCGACGCCCGCGACCGCATGCTGCGCGGCGTCGACATCCTCGCCAATGCGGTGAAGGTGACCCTGGGCCCGAAGGGCCGCAACGTCGTCCTCGACAAGTCGTTCGGCGCGCCCCGCATCACCAAGGACGGCGTGACCGTCGCCAAGGAGATCGAGCTCGAGGACAAGTTCGAGAACATGGGCGCCCAGATGGTGCGCGAGGTCGCCTCGCGGACCAATGACGAGGCCGGCGACGGCACCACCACCGCGACCGTGCTTGCCCAGGCCATCGTGAAGGAGGGCATGAAGGCGGTTGCCGCCGGCATGAACCCGATGGACCTGAAGCGCGGCATCGATCTGGCCGTCGAGAAGGCCGTCGCCCACATCAAGTCGATCGCCCGTTCGGTGAGCGATTCCGACGAGGTCGCCCAGGTCGGCACCATCTCGGCCAATGGCGAGAAGGAGATCGGCCGGATGATCGCCGACGCGATGCAGAAGGTCGGCAATGAGGGCGTGATCACCGTCGAAGAGAACAAGGGCATGGCGACCGAGGTCGAGGTCGTCGAGGGCATGCAGTTCGACCGCGGCTATCTGTCGCCCTACTTCATCACCAATGCCGACAAGATGGTGGCCGAGCTCGAGGACGCCTACATCCTGCTGCACGAGAAGAAGCTCAGCTCGCTGCAGCCGATGGTCCCGCTGCTCGAGGCCGTCATCCAGACCGGCCGTCCGCTGCTGATCGTTGCCGAGGATGTCGAGGGCGAGGCGCTCGCCACCCTGGTGGTCAACAAGCTGCGCGGCGGTCTGAAGGTGGCCGCGGTCAAGGCGCCCGGCTTCGGTGACCGCCGCAAGGCCATGCTGCAGGACATCGCCATCCTGACCGGCGGCCAGGTGATCTCCGAGGATCTCGGCATGAAGCTCGAGAACGTCACCCTCGACATGCTGGGCCGCGCCAAGAAGATCCGCATCACCAAGGACGACACCACCATCGTCGATGGCGCCGGCGACAAGTCCGAGATCCAGGCCCGTGTCGCCCAGATCCGGCAGCAGATCGAGGAGACCACCTCGGACTATGACCGCGAGAAGCTGCAGGAGCGGCTGGCCAAGCTGGCGGGCGGCGTCGCGGTGATCCGCGTCGGCGGTGCGACCGAGGTCGAGGTGAAGGAGCGCAAGGACCGCGTCGATGACGCCCTGAACGCGACCCGCGCGGCGGTTCAGGAAGGCATCGTGGTCGGCGGCGGCGTCGCGCTGCTGCAGGCGGCCAAGGCGCTGGTCAACCTGAAGGGCGAGAACGAGGATCAGACCGCGGGCATCGCCATCGTCCGGCGGGCGCTGGAGGCGCCGCTGCGCCAGATCGCCCAGAACGCGGGCGTCGACGGCGCCGTGGTTGCCGGCAAGATCCGCGAATCCGACGATCCGAAGTTCGGCTTCAACGCCCAGACCGAGGAATATGGCGACATGTTCAAGTTCGGTGTCATCGACCCGGCCAAGGTCGTGCGCACCGCGCTGGAGGATGCCGCTTCGGTCGCGGGCCTGCTGATCACCACCGAGGCGATGGTCGCCGACAAGCCCGAGCCGAAGAAGGCCGCTGCCGGCATGCCCGGCGGCATGGGCGGCATGGACGACATGATGTGATCTTCCGGGACATCCGGAGAGGGACAGTGAGCGGCGGGGGCCTTCGGGCCCCCGTTT
>RFGB01000037.1 GCA_003697125.1 Alphaproteobacteria bacterium | reverse complement strand
CGGGACCGGGCGCGGCGGTCCGCCGCTGCGCGGGCGGCGGCGGGCCGGGCGGGGCGGCGCCGCCGGCGATGCTGTCGAGGAAGGCCAGCACCTCGGCAGGCGTCTGCAGGCGGCGGTCGGGGTCGGGTTCCACCAGCCGGTCGACCAGCGCGCGCAGCCGGTCGGGAAGGTCGGCGATGTCGGGCTTCTCGGCCTTGGCGCGGATGATGTCGAGATAGCTGGCCCCCGCATGGGGCGCCCGGCCGCGGAACGCCCCGATCAGGGTCATGCCCAGGGCGTAGAGGTCCGAGCGTCCGTCGGCCCGGCCGTCCAGCTGCTCGGGCGCGGCATACTGATACTTGCCGGCGAATCCGCCGCCGATCACGGTGCGCGCATCCTCGCTGACATCCTTGGCGATGCCGAAATCGATCAGCACCGCCTGCGCCGGGTCGCCATTGCGCAAGATCACGTTGTCGGGCGAAAGGTCGCGGTGATAGGCCTTCTTGTCATGGCTGGCCTTCAGCCCGCGGGCGATGCGCCGGGCGATGGTCAGGCAGGTCTCCTCGTCCAGCGGGCCGCGGCGCATCCGCTCGGCCAGCGACTCGCCGCGGATGAATTCCATCACCAGGAACACGAAGCCGCCATGGGCATCGGATTGCAGGATGTCGTAGTAGCGCACCACCGCGTCGTCCTGCACCTCGTGCAGGACCGAGGCCTCGCGCCGCATCAGGTCGAGGAAGGTCTCGTTGCCGGCAAATTCCCGCCGCAGGATCTTCACCGCGATCTCGCGGTCCGAGGCGCGGTTGCGCGCGCGGTAGACCTCGCCGGTGCCGCCCACCGCGACCAGCTCCTCGATGACATAGGTGTTGTTGAGAATCTCGCCGGGCCTGAGGGTGCCCCCCGGTTGATCTGCCGCCAATGCCGTCCTCCCGCTTTGCCGCGCGTGAGCCCGCGCCCGGTCCGGCCCCGCCCCGTTCGCGGCGGCGAGGATAGCAGCAGGTCGCGCGCCAGCGGAAGCCGTCTTCGCACCCCGTCCCGGCCGTGGCCGGGCGGCGGGCGGAACCGCTCGACAGCGCCCCGGCGTCCGGGCTAGGCTCGGGCCCATGGCCATGCGGCAGGTCCGGAACGGGAAGCGCGCATGCGGCAGGGCATCCTGATCGCGCTGGTGGCGGTGGCGGCGCTGACCGCGCCGCTGGGCTGGTATCTGGCCGCGCGGTCGCTGCGCCCCGCCGCGCCGGCCGAGCCGCCGGCCAGCGCCGCCGAGCTTGCGCGGCTTCAGGCCGAGGTCGACAGCCTGGCCGCGCGGGTGGCCGGGCTGGAGGCGCGGCTGGCCCGGGACGGACCGGCGCCGGCCATGCGCCAGGATCAGCCCGACCCGCCGGCCGCGACCGACAGCCTTGCGGACAGCTTCGCCAAGGTGGTGCTGATCGCCGGCCGCCGCTCGGTCAATGCGGGTCTCACCCACGCCTCGGCGGAGTTTCTCGAGGAGCTGCTCGGCCTGCCGCGCGAGGATCTGACCGACGAATGCCAGCCGATGACCAACCCGAAGCTTCTCGAGCTCCTGTCGCTGGAGGATGTCGGGCCGATCAAAGTGCACATGCTGCGCCCGGCCATCGCCTCGCTAAGGCAGGTGTTCCGCAATGTCCAGGTCTACGAGCCCGCGCTCTATGCCCGCATCCAGGGTTCGGGATCGCTGTGCGTGCGCAAGGTGCGCGGCAGCCACGATTCCGCCTCGGCCCATGCCTACGGGCTGGCGGTGGACCTCAACATCGACGGGGTGCTGGACACGCTGGGCGACGGCAAGACCCAGCTGGGGCTGACGCTCCTGGCCGACTTCTTCCAGAAGGAGGGCTGGTACTGGGGGGCGGGCTTCGCGCGCGAGGATTCGATGCATTTCGAGGTGAGCCGGGAGAAGCTGGAGCAGTGGCGCCGGCTGGGGCAGATCTGATCCGCGGGCCGAAGCGCCGGCGCGAAAGGCTTGCGTTTCGGGGCGATATGCCTGATCGTCGCAGGGGCAGGACAGGCAGGAAACGCTGCGGGTTGGGAGGGCCGATGCTCACAAGGTCGCCTCTGCGCAGGCTGCGGGCCGCACTGGCCGCGGCAGGGCTGGCTCCGGCCCTCGCGATGTCCCCGGCCAGCGCCGCGGACGGGCTTCTGACCACCACGGTCACGGTATTCACGGATGACGAGGCGATCACCGGGTCGGACCGGTTCCCCGATGTCGATGCGCTGATCGACAGCCTGCGCCGGTCGGGCTATGAGCGGATCAACCCCGCCTATACCCCGAAATCGGTGGCCCGGGTCGATGTCAATTTCCGCGGCGTCGATGCGGTGGTCAGCTATCCCACCGCCGGGTCGCGGGTGGAGTTCATCATCCCGTCGATCGACTTCGTCGAGGTCTTCGACGCCCCCGACGCCACCCGCGCCCAGAACGAGGATGCGCTGGAGCGCTTCCTGCGCCGCAACGAGGATGCGCTGGCGACGCGCCTGTTGCGCGAGGCGGTGCGCATCACCCCCTTCGACCCGGTGGCCGGGTCGCCGAACAGCCTGATGTCGAAGATGGTCGAGGCCGACTTCATCATGGGCACCACGGTGGGGCCCGAGCCGAGCCAGGTTGCCTCGGCCAGCGACGGCTATGACCGCAGCCGCGCCAGCTTCGCGATCAATGCCCGCTTCGGGCGCTTCTCGGCCGCGGGGCGCGACGCCGAGGTCTATGACCTGCCGCTGAACTATGCCATGCCGCTGGACGATCCGCGCTATGCGGTGATCGTGGATGCACCCTTCACCTATGTGCGCCTCGAGGGGGCGGATTCCTATTCCGGATCGCTGGGGCTGGGGGTGCGGCTGCCGCTCTATGACAACTGGACGCTGACGCCGGCGATCCGGGGCGGGCTGGTCGGGTCGTTCGACCTGGGCACGGTGGCGGGGCTGGGGGCGGTGTCGCTCACCTCGAATTACCGCTTCACCGCGGGCGAGCTGAACTTCGCCATCGGCAATTCGGTCGCCTATATCCAGACCTTCCCGATCAGCTATGACGGCAGCCGCTTCGACTACGACCTGCACAATGTCGTGCTGCGCAACGGGATCGCTGTGTCCGGACCGCTCGACTTCAAGCTGTTCGGGCAGGGCACGACCTGGGAAGCCTCGGTCGTCAACACACGCTATTTCGGCAGCGATCTCTATGCCGAGAACGTCACCGACATCGCCATCTCGTTCGGGACGGTGAACTCGGTCAACGGCTTCACCTGGGATTCGGTCCGCCTCGGCCTCACCTACACCTTCGCCTCGGGCTCGGATTATCAGGGCCTGCGGGTGAATTTCGGCTACCGGTTCTGATGCGCCCCGCCCCCCGCCAGCAGCCGCGTCGCATTGCCGGCCTTGCGCTGGCGGCGCTGCTGGTGGCCCTGGCGCTGGCGGCATCGGCCCAGGCGGCGGGGCGGGTGGCGCTGCTGATCGGCAATGCGAATTACCGCAACAGCCAGTTCCAGCTGAAGAATCCGGTCAACGATGTCCGCGCGCTCGACGCCGCGCTGGGCGGTCTGGGCTTCCGGGTGATCCGGGCCGAGGATCGCGACGCCGCCGGCATGCGCGCGGCGCTGGAGGCGTTCCGCGCCGCGGCCGACCGGGCCGAGATCGCGCTGTTCTTCTATGCCGGCCATGGCGTTCAGGCGGGGGGCGAGAACTATCTGCTGGGCAGCGACCTGGCCGAGCTGAGCCGCAGCGCGGTCGAGGCCGCGGCGGTGACGCTGTCCGAGGTTCAGGCGGCGATCCGTTCCGCCCGGCCCGAGCTGGGGGTGATCATCCTCGACGCCTGCCGCGACAATCCGCTGACCCGGGCGGGCGCCGGCTTCGTCGATGGCCCCGGCCTCAGGCGCAGCTCGGGCGGGGCGGGCCTGCTGATCGCCTATGCCACCGATCCCGGCGCGGTGGCCTATGACGGGGCGGGCGACAACAGCGTGTTCACCGCCGCGCTCCTGCAGCACATCGCCACCCCGGGGCTGGAGATCCGGCTGATGTTCGGCCGCGTGCGCCAGCAGGTGGTGCTGAAGACCGGCGGCCAGCAGGTGCCCTGGGTCGAGGAATCGGTTCTGGGCGAGCATTACCTGAACACCCAGCCCACGCCGCAGAACCTCGCCGCGCTGATCGACCGCGACGTCGCCCGCTGGCGCGAGGTGTCGGGTTCGCTGGAGCCCGGGCCCTATCGCGCCTATCTGGAGGAGTTCCCCGACGGGCTGTTTCGCGACTTCGCCGAACGCAGGCTGGCCCGGTTCGCGCGCGAGCCCGCCGGGCCCCGCCCGCCGCAGGGCTTCGACGCCGCCGCATTCGTCGCCGCGCAGGACCACGCCCGCCTCTATGCCGCCTTGCAGACCCTGGGCTATCTGCCCCGACTTCCCGGCCTGCCGGGAGAGGCGCAGCTCAAGCGCGGGCTCGAGGCCTATGTCGCACAGTCCGGCGACCCCGCCGCTTTCGACGGGCGGCAGCTCTATCTCGAGGCGGCCCGCGTCAACGTCTTCCTCGGCACCCGGCTCGGCCAGCGCATCCGCACGGACATCGTCGCCCTGGCCAGCATCGACAAGGCGCTGGAGGTCGCCCGCGCCACCTATGCCGAGATCGAGGCCATGGCGGCGAAGGATCCCCGGGCGCGCGCCATGCTGGATCCGGCCCGGGCCGATCTTCAGGCCATCGAGGCCGCGCAGTTCAAGGTCCTGGCCCGGCTGGACCAGTCGCGCGAATATTACGCCGAGCTGATCGAGACCGCCGGCCGGCATTTCGACGCGCTGATGACCCCCGCCCTTCTGGGGATCGACGATCAGGCCGCGCGCGGGCTTTCCGGCCTCGGCGAGGAGGCCGAACGCGACATCCGCCTGTATCTGAAGCATGTGCGGATGGCCGCCAATGACGGCACGAGAGGAACCCTGACATGGCTGTCCGACTTCCTGCCAGGCGCCTGACTGCCCTGCTGATCGCGGCCGGGCTTGCCGGCGGCTGCACCCAGGGCGGCTTCCTGACCTGGGAGCCCGACACCGAGGCCGAGCGGGCGATGCGCGAGAAGTCCGAGGCGCTGCAGGCGACCGTGGGCGAGGGCGCGCTGGCCGGCTTCGGGCTGGGCGCGGTGGTGGGCGGGCTTCTGGGCGGAACCGAAGGCGCCTTCCGCGGCGCCCAGATCGGCCGGCTGCTGGGCGCCGGGGCGGGGGCCTATGTCGCCCAGCTGCAACGGGAATATGCCACGCGCGAGGAGGTCCTGGAGGCGGTGGCGCGCGACATCGAGGCGACCAACGCCGCGCTGACCGCCACCATCGCCGACATGCAGAAGGTGCTGGAGGAGCGCCGCGCCGCCCTGGCCGCCGCGCGGCGCGATGCCGCGGCGCTGGAGCGCCAGCGCGCGCGCACCCGGCGCAGCCTTGCCGAGATGGAGGGCGCGATCGAGGCCGCCAGCCGCCGCGAGGCGTTCTTCGGCGAGGCGCGCACGCTGCTGGTGGTCGAGGCCTCGGCCGGCGATACCGCGCCGCTGGATCCCGGGCTGGAGCGCCTGCGCGCGCGCATCGGGGCGATGCGCGAGATCGCCGAACTTCTGGCGCGGGAGCTGTGACCATGCGTGCATGCGCGATCGTCGGCCTGCTTCTGGCCGCCTGCGCCACCTCGGAACGGCCGGGCGATGGCGGCTTCGTCTCGGGGCTGAAGAACATCTCGGACGGCACCTACGAGAAGCGCATCGCCGAGCGCGAGGCGCGGGTGAGCGCCGGGCGCGAGGAGACCGGCAGGCTGGAGGGCGAGAAGGCCGCCCTGGCCGAGGAGACCGCGCGCGTCGAGGCCGAGATCGCCCGGCTGGACCGCGAGCTTGCCGATGCGCGGCGCGATCTGCTGCGGCTGCGCTACGAGATCGAGCGCAAGGGCCGCCCGATCCCGCCCGAGCTGGCCGCCCGGGTCGAGGCGGTGACCACCGCCCGCGCCGAGGATCCCGACCCGGCGGCACGGCTGGACAGCCTGCGCCGCACGCTTGCCGACACCCGCGCGCTGGCCGAGACGCTGGCCGGTCTCGCCGGCTGAGGGGCGCTTACAGCTCGCGCCCCGGCGGGGCGAGCAGATGGCGTTCGACCAGCCAGGGATGGATGCCCAGCGCCGCGCGCAGCGCCGCGCGCGCCTCGGCCGGCCGACCCAGCGCCATCAGCACGTGGAACCTGCCCGACAGCGCCCCGAAATGCGCCGGCTCCAGCGCCAGCGTTCGCGCGATATCGGCCAGCGACCCTTCCATGTCGCCCTTCAGGAAGCGGGCAAAGGCGCGCTGGTTCCAGGCTTCGGCGAAACCGGGACACCAAGCGATCAGCTCGGTCAGGATCCGCTCGGCCATCGCATAATCCGCCATGCGGATGCGGTCCATGCCCTCGTCGAGCCATTCCTGCGAGAGGGGATCGGGCGCGGTGGTCCACAGCCGCCACAGCCGGTCGGCCAGCGCCCGGGCCGATTCCTCGTCGGGCGCGGCGGCAAGCCCGGCCAGAAGCTCCGCCCGTTCCGCCCCGCGGTCGGCGGCGGGCGGGCAGCCGGCAAGCCCGCCCACCGGGGCCAGCGCCGCGCACAGGCCCAGAAGCATCGCGGCCGGACGGATCAGGCGGATCATGCCCCGATGCTGGCATGACTGCGCCGGCGGTCAAGCCGATTCGATCACCCGGGCGGCGCGGCGGGCGAATTCGGGCACGAAGCTGCCCAGCCTGAGCCCCGCCTCGGGGTTCGAGGCATTACCGTCCAGCGCGCGCTTCTTGACCCCCTGCAGGATCGCCGCCATGCGGAAGAAGGCGAAGGCGAGGCAATAGGTCATGTCGGGCAGCTCGGTCAGGCCGCGGCGGCGGGCATAGGCCTCGACATAGGCCTCGTCCGAGGGAATCCCCAGCGCGGCGCGGTCCACCCCCTCCAGGCCCCGGCCCGGCTCGCCCGGCGGCATGCGCCACTGCATCAGCTGATAGCCGAGATCGGCCAGCGGATGGCCCAGCGTCGACAGTTCCCAGTCCAGCACCGCGGCCACCCGCGGGGCATCGGGCGCATAGCGCAGATTGTCGATGCGCCAGTCGCCATGCACCAGCGTGGTCTCGTCATCGTCGCCGGGCAGATTGGCCTCCAGCCAGGCGATCACCCGGTCCATCTCGGGGATCTCCTCGGTCTGGCTGGCGCGATACTGCTTCGCCCAGCGCGCGACCTGGCGGGCGAAATAGCTGCCCGGCGGCCCGAAATCCGACAGGCCCGCCCGGGCGACATCGACCGAATGCAGCGCGGCAAGGCAGCGGTTCATGTCGTCATAGGCCGCGGCGCGCGCATCGGGCGACAGCCCGGGCAGGCGGGGGTCGAGGAAGGTGCGCCCCGGGACATGCGCCATCACATAGAACATCGCCCCGATCACCCCCTCATCCTCGCACAGCGCCAGCGCACGCGGCACCGGCACCTCGCTGTCCGCCAGGGCCGAGATGACGCGGAATTCGCGATCGACCGCATGGGCGGATTTGAGGAGCTGTCCGGGCGGCTTTCGCCGCAGCACATAGCGACCCGAGGGCGCGGTCAGCACGAAGGTCGGGTTCGACTGGCCGACCGGGGTCTTCTCGGCCGTGACCGGGCCGCGGAAGCCGGGTATGTGGGCGGCAAGCCATGGCTCGAGGCGGTCGAGGGGCAGAAGCGCGGCGGGTGAATCGGGCATCGCTGCGGTCACTCGGGCTGGGGTGGGAGCAGGCGCGGGGCGCGGTCGTTGCGGGGCACCCAGATGCGAAAGCCCATCGTCGCGCCGATCCTGGCCAGGGTGGCCTGTATCCGGGTCGACTCCCGTTCTCCGGGCGTGGCGGCGGCGGGCGGGGCTTCCTCCTCGCGGGTATCCCCGGGGATTTCCACGCTGATCTCGCCCTTCGCGGTGCGCAGGGTCGGGGCGCGGCGCAGGAAGCGGCGATCCCGCGCGGTCAGGGGGCAGGGCTGCGGGTTCGCCGCCTGCGCTTCCAGCGCCTCGCGGATCACCGCGCCATCCCCGGGGGTGATGTCGGTGAGCGAGGCGCGCAGATGTCCCGTCCAGCCCAGCGAACTGCCCGGGGTCTGGTCGCGGGTGAAGCTCAGGCGGGTCCATATCCGCGGCGCCTGGATGGGGATCGCGCGTTCGGGGTCGAGCACCACCAGCGGCCGGACGTGGAAGCGCAGCGTGAAGGGGTCGGGGTCGCAGAAGATCGGGCTGTCGTCCTGGAAGACATCGGACGCCACTTCCAGCACGCCGCACCAGCGCGACAGCTTCACCAGATAGCACAGGAACAGATCGCCGGGCCGGATCGCGCCCGCCCGCCCGGCATGGGTGGGCCGGAAGCCCGCGACCGTGGCGCCATGGTCGCGGAAGGCCGCCCAGGTCGCGGGGGTGAACAGGGTCAGGCGGTGGCCTGCCATCGTCTCAGCCCGCGAGGTTGGAATAGCGCCTGAGCTCCGCCCGGGCGATCTGGCGGCGGTGGACGGCATCGGGCCCGTCGGCCAGCCGCAGGGTGCGCAGATGCGTCCAGGCCGCGGCAAGGGGCGTGTCCTGGCTGACCCCCATGCCGCCGAACATCTGCACCGCCTCGTCGACGACCTTCAGCGCCATGCGCGGGGCGACCACCTTGATCTGGCTGATCCAGGGCGCGGCGGCGCGCGCGTCGCCCTGGTCCATGTACCAGGCGGCCTTCAGGCACAGAAGGCGCGCCATCTCGATCTCCATGCGGCATTCGGCGATGATGTCGTGATTGGCGCCGAGGCTGGCCAGCGGCTTGCCGAAGGCCTCGCGCGACAGGGCGCGGCGGCACATCAGTTCCAGCGCGGCCTCGGCCTGGCCGATGGCGCGCATGCAGTGGTGGATGCGGCCCGGTCCCAACCTGCCCTGGGCGATCTCGAATCCCGCACCCTCGCGCACCAGCAGATTCGCGACCGGGACGCGGACATCGGTGAAGCGGATATGCATGTGGCCGTGCGGGGCGTCGTCATGGCCATAGACCTCCATGGCGCGCAGGATCTCGATGCCGGGGGTGTCGGCGGGAACCACGATCATCGAATGGCGGCGATGCCTCGGGTCCTCCTCGCCGCCGGTGCGGACCATGACGATATAGACCTTGCAGCGCGGGTCGCCCGCGCCCGAGGCCCACCATTTCTCTCCGTTCAGCACATAGTGATCGCCGTCGCGCACGCAGGACATGGCGATGTTGGTGGCATCCGAGGAGGCGACACCCGGTTCGGTCATCAGATAGGCCGAGCGGATCTCGCCCGCCAGGAGCGGCTTCAGCCAGCGTTCCTTCAGCGCCTCGGAGCCGTAGCGTTCCAGCACCTCCATGTTGCCGGTGTCGGGGGCCGAGCAGTTGAACACCTCGGCCGCCAGCGGCACCTTGCCCATCTCCTCGGCCAGATAGGCGTATTCCACCGTGGTCAGGCCCTGGCCCTTGTCGCTGCCGGTCAGCCAGAAGTTCCACAGGCCCCGTTCGCGCGCCCGGGCCTTCAGCCCCTCCAGGATCTCGGTCATGCGGGGGGTGTATTCGAAGCGGTTGCCGGTCTTGCCGATCTCGGCGCGGAATTCGGCATCGAGCGGCGCGATCTCCTCGCTGACCATCTTGCGCACCGCCGCCACCAGCGGGCGGACCCGCGCGCTCATCCCCAGATCCATCGAAGCCTCCCTGAGCTTGCCCGGCCCCGAGGATGACAAGCGCCCGGCCGGCGTGCAAGGCGGCCCGCGCGGGTCAGCCCGCCTCCAGATCGCCCCACAGCCGGTGCAGCCAGTCCGCCACCAGCGCCGGGCGCGGGGCGGCCTCGATCTCGACGGTCACCTGCCAGGTCAGCGTCGCCTCGCCCGGGGCGCGGTCGCAGGCCAGCAGCATGAAGCGGCCGCGGATGCGCCTGCCCGCGGGCACCGGCGCGACGAAGCGCACCCGGTTGAAGCCGTAATTGACCTGCAGCCGCCGCCCGGCCACCGGCGGCAGGGCGCGATAGGCCATCGGCGTCAGCAGCGACAGCGTCAGGAAGCCATGGGCGACGGTGCCGCCGAAGGGCGCCTCGGCCCTGGCGCGGGCGGGGTCGGTGTGGATGAAGTAGTCATCCCCGGTCAGCCGCGCGAAGCTGTCGATCAGCGGCTGATCGATGGTGATCCAGTCCGAGCAGCCGACCTCCTCGCCGATGCGCTGGGCCAGCGCGGCCAGCGTGATCGCGTCCTGCATCCGGTGCCCCTCCTCGCAAGGCCGTGGGATGGGTCGAGCAAAGCCGGGATCGCGCGGCGTTGCAATGCATTGTCGGCATTTCGCGGTGGACGCGGGGGCATGTCGCGCGCAGCATCGGGATGGCCGGAGGATCGGGGGCCGGCGCGGCCGGCCGCCCCGCGGGCGGAGCGTGGCGTGATGCGGATGCGCGAGCAGTGGCTGGATCTGGAATGGCTGGCCGTCGCCGGATGGCGGCACGGCACGGGCGGGGCCGGACCCCGGCGCGCGCCGCTTCGGGTGCGCTGGGCAGGCGGCGACCTGGCCGTCGGGCTTGACGGCGCCGGGCTCGGCGGCGGGGCGATGGCGATCCTG
Organism: Alphaproteobacteria bacterium; assembly: GCA_003697125.1. Classification (GTDB taxonomy): domain Bacteria; phylum Pseudomonadota; class Alphaproteobacteria; order Rhodobacterales; family Rhodobacteraceae; genus J013. The sequence continues at coordinate 28,468 of RFGB01000037.1, read as the reverse complement.
AACCGGCTGGCGATCTCGACCGGGGTCTTCGCGCGCCGCGCGACCGCGCCCGGTCTGCCGGCGGTGGCGCCGCCGGTCCCGCCCGCGGCGCCGGGCGCCGGCGGGCCGGCTGACGATCTCGTCATCGTCGCCGCGGATGCCGCCCATCGGGCGATGCGGATGATCCTCGCCGCCCTGCCGCCGGCGGGCGGCCGGGTGCATCTCGTCGCGCCGGGCGAGATTGCCCGGCTGGAGGCGCTGCTCGCCCGGCTCGATCCGGCGCGGACGCGCGCGCTCATCCATGCCGCGGAGTGGAGCGCGCCGACCCTCGCGGCCCTGGCGATGCTCGCGGGCCGGCTCCCGCCATCGCCGGGACGGGCGGGGCCGGCGCTCCTCATCTCCACCCGCGCGCCCGAGGCCGCCCTGGCGCTGGGGCTGGGCCGGGATGCCATCCTGCCGCTGGCCGACGGCCCGGCGGGGGCGGCGATCGGCGCCTGTCTCGACCCGGCGCTGGCGCTGGCGATCGGCGCCGATGCCCGGGCCGAGCTGGTGCGCGGCGCGGCCGAGGCGGATGCGCATTTCCGCACCGCCCCGCCCGAGGGCAACATTCCCCTGCTTCTGGGCTTCGCGGATCTGTGCGCCGGGATCCGGCGGCGGGGGGCTGACGGCGCCGGAGCGCCGGCCGCGGCCTGGCCCGAGGGCTGGGCGGATCTGGGTGCGGCGCTGCGCGCGGGGCGCGGTGCGGTCGCCGCCATGGCGCGGGACGTGCTGGCCGAGGCCGCGCCCGGCCGGTCCGATGCGCTCGCCCGGGCGCTGGACGCGGCCCCGACCGGCGCCGGGGCCGAACCCGCGCTGGTGATCGCCCATGGCGGGCGCGGCCCGCGCATGCTGGGGCGGCTTCTGGCGCTGGCCGAACGCCGTGCCGAGGTGGCCGCCGAGCTGTGGGCGGCCTGCCCGCTGCGCGCCGCCGCCGGCACGCGGCGGCCCGCGTCCGGGGCCGGCTAGGCGCCGGCCCGGCCGGGCGCGGCGGGCCGGATCAGGGGAAGGGCAGCGCCGACGGGTCGCGCCGCAGCGTCGCCAGGTCCCGGGCGCGGGTCACCCGGGCCAGCGGCGCGGCGAAGCCGATCCGCCTGGCATTCAGGCCCCGGATGCTGTCGGCCAGCGCGTGGGGCGTGTTCCATCGCACCCCGGCGAACAGCCCGGCCGGGGCCGGCCGGCGGCCGCGGGCCAGCCCGGCCAGCCAGAAACCGCCGTCGGGCGTGGGGCCGAACACCGCCTCCATCCGGCCCAGCATCGCGAAGGCTTCGGCCAGATGCGCGGGCCGGATGCCCGGCGCATCGGGCAGGATGGCCAGCACCGGCCCGGGCGGCATGTCGCGGAAGATCCGCGCAAGACGCCGGCCCGGATCGCCGGGGCCGGGATCGATCCGCGGCAGGCCGGGCAGGCGCGGCCAGGCCTGCCTGCCGGGCATGGCCAGCCAGGTTTCCCAGCGCGGGTCGCCGCCGATGCGGCGCAGGAGGGCGGCGATCTGGTGGCGATACCACCATGCCGCGGCGACCGGGCCGATATCGCGGGCCAGCGCGGGCATGGCCCGGCCGGCGCGCATGTCGGCGAGCACCAGGACGATCCGCCGCTGGCGGCCGGTCAACGGACCGCCCCCTCCGTCAGGGCAGTGGCGAACCGCGTGGGCTGCGCGCAAGGCGGGGTTCGGGCGGTCATCTCGGCGGCTGCGCTTGAATGGGGCTCATCCCCTGTATACCTGTCGGGCCGGTGCGAGGCGAGGGGATTTGCCCCGGGGGCGGCGATGGGGAACCTGCTGACCGATGACACCCGGACGGTGCTGCGGCTGACCGGTGCGGATGTGCGGCCCTTCCTGCAGGGCATCGTGACCAATGACGTGGGCCGCCTCGGTCCGGACCGGGCGCTCTATGCCGCGCTGCTGACGCCGCAGGGCAAATATCTGTTCGACTTCATCCTTGTCGATGCGGGGGATGCGGTGCTGCTCGACGTCGCCTCCGACGGGGCCGATCAGCTGGCCGCGCGGCTGGGGATGTACCGGCTGCGGCGCGATGTGACCATCGCCCCGGCGGGCCTGTCGGTGGTGCTGGCCTGGCCGGGCGGGGACTGGCCGGCGGCGGATGGCGCGCTGGCGGTGGCCGATCCGCGCCATCCCGATCTGGGTCTGCGGATCTATGCCGCCGATCCCGCGGCGGTGCATGCGGCGCTGGGCGGCGATCCGGCCCCGGCCGCGGCCTATGAGGCGCTGCGCATCGGGCTGGGCGTGCCCGCGCGCGGCAGCGAGCTGATTCCCGGCGAGAGCTACATTCTCGAGGCGGGGTTCGAGCGGTTCCGGGGGGTGGATTTCCGCAAGGGCTGCTATGTCGGCCAGGAGGTCACCGCGCGGATGAAGCACCGGGCCGAGCTGCGCCGGGGGCTGGCGCGGGTGGCGATCCATGGCGACACGCCGGCGGCGGGAAGCCCGGTGATGGCCGGCGACCGGGCGGCGGGGCGGATCTGCTCGGCGCTGGGCGGGCGCGGCATCGCCCAGCTGCGCTTCGACCGTGCCGACGGCCCGCTGACCGCGGGCGCCGCGCGCATCGAGGTTCTGGAACGCCTGTGACCGGCGCCGCGGCCGGGCGTGGCCCCCGCCCGCCCCGTCGCCGCCGCCGCCCGGGTCGGGCCTTCGCGCGGCCCCCATGGGCCCCGCCCGGCCGCGGCCTGCCCGTGGGGCGGCGCCCGGGATCAGCCGCGGGTGGCCCGGCTGGGTTCGGCGGCAAGCAGGATGGCGCGCAGCCGGTCGAAGACCTGCGGATTTGCGGCGACGACGGCGCCCGAGGCGAGGACCGGCTGGCCGGTGAGGCTGGCGCTGAGGCCTCCCGCCTCCTGCACGAGCAGGAGGCCCGCCGCGATATCCCAGCGGTTCAGGCCGCGTTCCCAGAAGCCGTCATAGCGCCCGGCCGCGACCCAGGCGAGATCGAGCGCCGCGGAACCGAAGCGCCGCACCCCGGCGCAGTGCGGCATCAGCCTGGCGAGATCGGCGAGCGTGGAGGGCAGGTCGGCGCTGGCGGCGAAGGGCACGCCGGTGGCGAACAGGCATTCGATCAGGTCGCGCCGGCCGCTTGCGCGGATGCGGCGGTCGTTCAGCCAGGCGCCCGCGCCCTTCTCGGCGGTGAACATCTCGTCCTTGGCCGGGTCGTAGACCACGCCGGCGACGATCTCGCCCTTGTGTTCCAGCGCCACCGAGATCGCCCAGTGCGGGATGCCGTGCAGGAAGTTGCTGGTTCCGTCCAGCGGGTCGACGATCCAGCGCCGGGTGGGGTCGCGCCCGGGGGTCTCGCCGCCCTCCTCGCCCAGCCAGCCATAGGCCGGACGCGCGCCCAGAAGCTCCTCGCGCAGGATCTGCTCGGCGCGGATGTCGGCCTTCGAGACGAAGTCGCCGGCCGACTTCATCGACACCTGGAGGTTCTCGACCTCGCCGAAGTCGCGCACCAGCGCGCGGGCGGCGCGGCGCACGGCGCGGATCATCACGTTGAGCGTGGGCGAGGCCGTGGACATCGGGGCTCCATGGCGGTCACGCGCCGGTCAGGCGCGTTCGACGTATTCGAGGGTTTCGGTATTGACGACGATCGATTCGCCGGGACCGATGAAGGGCGGCACGGTGATGCGCACGCCGTTGTCCAGAACCGCGGGCTTGTAGCTGTTGGCGGCGGTCTGGCCCTTCACGACCGGCTCGGTCTCGGCGACGGTGCAGACGACCTTCTCGGGAAGCGTCACGCTCAGCGCCTCGCTCTCGTAGTATTCGATCTGCACGGTCATGCCGTCCTGCAGAAACGGGCGCCGGTCGCCGAGGATGTCGGCGGGAAGCTCCACCTGCTCGAAGGTCTCGGTATCCATGAACACCAGCATCCCGTTGCTCTCGTAAAGGAATTGCTGGTCCTTCTGCTCGAGCCGCACGCGCTCGACCTTGTCTTCCGAGCGGAAGCGCTCGTTCAGCTTGCGCCCGTCGCGGATGTTCTTGAGTTCGACCTGGGCGAAGGCACCGCCCTTGCCCGGCTTGACATGGCTGGTCCTGACCGCGACCCACAGGCCGCCGTCATGTTCGATGATGTTGCCGGGCCGGATTTCGTTGCCGTAGATCTTGGGCATCGCGGGATCCTCGGGGGGCTGGGAACGCCGACGCTATAGACCCGCCGGCGGCGGATTTGCAAGCCGCACCCCGGGGGCGGGGTCACAGCCGGAGGCGGAAGCGCGCGAACCCCCCCGCGCCCCTGCCGGCGCGTTCGACCGCCAGCCCGCCGATGGTGGCGGGATCGGCCCGGGGGCTGGTCTCGAACAGGACCGTGGTGCCCGGCATCGGCACGAAGCCCCAGTTGCCCGCCGGCCGGACCTCCAGCCGGCCAAGCGCGCGGACATGGTCCGCGACCAGATCGCGGATCGATTCGCCCCCGCGGTGGACGACCGCGGCCGGGCCGGTGCCCGGGAAGTTGCCGCCGCCCGCGGCGCGATAGTCCGAGGTGGCGATCACGAAGCGCTGCCCGGGCGTGACCGGCCGGCCGGCGAATCCCAGCCCGGCGATGCGCCGGCTGCCGGGGTGGAGCAGGCTGCCGTCGGGGCCATAGCGCGGGGGGCGGGCGAGGTCGATGCGATATTCCATCCCCTTGATGATGTCGAAGCCGAAGGCGGGCCGCGCCGGATCGATCAGCTGCGCATCGCATGCCCCCGGCGCGATGCGGTGGAACAGCCCGGCCGACATCTCCAGCCATTCGGCCAGCATGGCGCCGTGGATTTCCAGCGCCCAGACCGTGTTGTGGAACGGGCACAGGCTGGCGATGTGCCCCGCGGTCAGCGGGCCGGGCGGGATGTCGGTGTAATGCGCCGGCCCCCCGCGGCCGCCGGCGCGCGCCGGTGCCACCGCCGCAAGAATCGGCAGTCCCGCCTGCGCGGTCCCGCGCAGCGCCCTGCGCAGATACCGGATCTGCGCATCCGCGATCAGCTGCAGCGCGGCGCAGTCGGCCACCAGGGCGAAATGGGTGCTGAGCGCGGTGGCGGTGAAGCCCACCCGCCGCCGGGCGCGGGCCAGTGTCGCGGCATGGGCGGCGGCGGTGGCCGCGACGATGTCGCGCCGCTCGGCGAACAGGGGTTCGATCCGGCCGCGGCTGCGGCGCGCCACCGGGCGGTTCGAGACCCTGGCCCCCGTCACCCGCCAGCCCCGAGAATCGCGGCAAAGCGAAAGGTCGATCACCCCGACATGGGTTCCCCGGCATCCCGCCATCACCACCGGGCGGCCATGGATGCGCCCGGCGCGGGGATCGATCCCCGCGCCGGCGGCGAAATCGGGGCCGGGGAACAGCAGGTGCTGATGGCCGGCCACCACCGCATCGATGCCGGGCATGGCGGCAAGCCGGCCGGCGGCATTCTCCATCCCCGGCCGGGCCGGGCCGGGGTCGATGCCGGAATGGCACAGCGCCACCACCAGATCGGCGCCCGCTTCGCGCATCCGCGGCACCCAGGCGCGGGCGGCCTCGGCGATGTCGCGCACCGCCCAGCCATCGTCCAGATGCCTGCGGTTCCAGATCAGGGTCTGCGGCGGCAGGAAACCGATCACCCCGATGCGGACCGGGTGCATCCGGCCGGCCGCATCGGGCAGCGCCCGCTCGATGATGACGAAGGGGGGCAGAAGCAGCGCATCGCCGAGCGGATCGGGCCCCGCGCGGCGGGCGAGGTTGGCCGAGACCAGCGGAAAGGCCGCCGCCGCGCAGGCGCGGGCGAGAAATCCCGGGCCATGGTCGAGATCGTGATTGCCCGGGGTTCCCGCGTCATAGCCGATCAGGTTCATCGCGGCGATCACCGGATGTGGCCCCGGGCCGGGATGGTCGCCCAGCGGCGCGCCGGTCAGATGGTCGCCATTGTCGAGCAGGATCGCCCCCGGCGCCTCGGCGCGCAGCGCGTCGATCAGGCTGGCCGCCCGCGCCAGCCCGCCGGCGGGATCGGGTTCGCCGGTGGCATAGTCGTGCCCCAGGACATGGGCATGCAGGTCGGTGGTGCACAGGATGCGCAGCCGGACCTGCGCCCGGCGCGGGGCACGGGCGATGCGGGGCGGCGGGGCGGTCACTGCGGATCGGCCCGGCTTCCGGCGGCGGGCGGGCAGACGGCATCGTGGCGCCGCGGCGGCGAATCCGGCCGGTCGATCGCCCGCCACAGCGCCTCGAGCATTGCGCAGCGCCGGGCGCGGCTGTCCTCGACCCGCACCAGGATTGCCTCGGGATCGCGCCGCGGCCCGGGGGTGGCGGCGGCCAGATGCGCCGCGAAGGCCTCGGCCGCGCGCTGAAGCGTCGCGTCCTGCACCCGCTCCGACCCGTCCCCGGCGGGCTCGGGCGGCGGGTCAATGGCCCAGATCGTGCAGCAGGCCGAACGCGACAGCGCCGCGATCAGCCGCGCGAGCCGCGGGACGGGCCGCATGGCGCCTTCCGCGAAGCCCAGCGCCCGCCATGGGATGTTGTCGATCACCGCGACATCGGCCCGCGCCAGGTCCCACAGCAGCTGGCCGTCGACCAGCAGCGGGTTGTCGATCCCGCTACGATAGGCATGGCGGATCGCCACCGGGTCGGCGGCCTCGTCCAGCCGGGCGCGGTCATAGGCGGCATACCGCACCCGGATCCGTTCGGGGGCGCCGTCGGGAAACCGCGCGCACAGGCTGACCGGCAGCGGCGACAGCCCCGCCTCGCAGGCCAGCGCGATCACCAGGGGCGACTTTCCGGCCCCGCGCCGGCCGAAGACGACGATCGGCGGCAGCGGCGCGGCGTTGCGGTCCAGCGCCGACATCGCCAGCCCCAGCGCATCGAGGTCGCACAGATCCTGGCGGGGGGTCAGCCGGTCGCGCCCCGCGACCACGGTCACCGGCACCTCCACCAGCCCCAGCCGGCAGGCATAGGGCACGCCGGTCAGGTCGATGGCGCGGGCGCGATAGGCATAGCGCCGGCCGAGGAGCAGCATCATCGCGGTGAAGAAGGCGACCGCGCCCAGCTCCCAGCCGCTCTGCACGAAGCCGTCGCCCAGCCGCGGGGGCGAGGCGATGATCCCCACCGCCAGCACCGCCCCGGTGACATAGAAGAAGCCGTCGGCAATGCTGTCCCACAGCCCCTCCTCGCGCAGGCGCAGCCCGGCCTCGCGCGCGGGGCAGTCCGGGCCGCGGAGCGTCCGGGCGCGCTGAAGCTCGGTCAGGATGCCGCGCTGGTCATTGCCGAATTCCTTGGTGCCCCAGACCGCCAGCGAGACGAAGGCCGCGCCCATGCCGGTGATGATGCCGGCCAGCCGGTCGGGGTCGGCCCACGCGCCCCCCGGGGCGAGCATGGCGATGGCGAAGAACCAGACCGCGAAGGCGCCGAGCGCGGCGGCGAGCACGATCAGCCACAGCCCCCGGCAGCCGCCGGGCTGGTGCGGCCGGGCGGCGCCGGCATCCCCCCGGCGGCGGGCCTGATCCAGCGCCGCCAGCGCCACCGCCACGGCGAAGACAAGGCCCGCGGCCCGCGCCACCTGCGCCGTCGGCCAGGTGGCCGCCACCGCCCCGAGCAGCAGCATCACGGTGAAGAAGGCCGTGGCGCGCCGCAGCGGCGCGGTGGCGGGAACGGCGCCCTCGGCCGCATCGAGCGGCGCCGGGCAAAGCCCGGACAGCCGCCGCCACATCACCGCCGCCGCCAGCCCCGTGACCGCCGCGGCCGCCACCGGGCCGGTCAGCGCCGCCCCCGCCGGGGGCGCGGTCAGGTGGCCCAGCGCCTCCTGCAGCCCCTCCACCAGCCACAGATAGGCCAGCGCGGTCCCCAGCCCCAGGGTGAAATGCCCCAGCTGGTTGGCCATCCAGGCATAGGTGCGGGTGTAGTTCGCCTGCAGGTCCGAGACGCCGAATTCCGCCCGCGAGATGCGCAGCAGCCACAAGTCGCCGATCACCGTCCGCCCGGCCCACAGGCCCGCCGCGGCGATGGCGATGCCGGCCAGCGCCAGCTGACCCTTCCAGCCCTGGGCGCCGAAGCCCGCGATCAGCAGCAGCACCGCCGCCACCCCCAGCGCCGCCAGGAGAATCCAGGCCCTGCGTGTCACCTCTCCGGTCCCTTGATCCCGCCCGCGTCGCGGCGCAGGCTAGCACGCGGCGCAGGCGGGGTGAAACGGGAAGCGGGGATGGCGGAACTCAGCCGACAGGAATTCGGGGCCGGGGCGGGCGGCACGCCGCTCGTGATCGCCCACGGGCTGTTCGGGGCCGGGCGCAACTGGCGGGCGGTCGCCCGCGCGCTGTCGGCCGCGCGCCATGTCGTCACCGTGGACATGCGCAACCACGGTGGCAGCTTCCACCACCCCGACCATCGCTACCGCGACCTTGCCGAGGATCTTGCCGCGACCATCGCCGGGCTGGGCGGGCGCGCCGATCTGATGGGCCATTCGATGGGCGGCAAGGCGGCGATGCTGCTTGCCCTGACCCGGCCGGCGATGCTGCGCCGGCTGGTGGTGGCCGACATCGCGCCGGTGGCCTACCGGCACAGCCACGCGCCGCTGATCGCGGCGCTGCGCCGGCTGGACCTGGCCGGGCTGGCCGATCGGGCCGAGGCGGATCGGCGCCTTGCCCGCGACATTCCCGACCGGGCGCTGCGCGCCTTCCTGCTGCAGAGCCTGATCATCGACGCGGGCGGGGCGCGCTGGGCGCTCAATCTCGAGGCGCTGGAGCGCGCGATGCCGGAACTGACCGGCTGGCCCGAGATCGACCGCCGGTTCGACGGCCCGGCGCTGTTCCTTGCCGGGGGTGAGTCCGACTATCTGCGGCCCGAACATCACCACCGGATCCATGCCCTGTTCCCCGCCGCGCGAATCGAGGTGATCCCCGGCGCCGGCCACTGGCTGCATGCCGAACGTCCGGGCGAGGTGATCGCCGCGGTCGACCGGTTCCTTTCGGCCTGAGGGCGCGCCCCGCCCGGCCACAATGTTTCGGCAAACCGCCCTTTTCCTGCCACAGGAGCCCGGCAGTGTCCGGCCGTGGCGATCGGGCAGCCCTGCCGGGCCGGTTCCGGTCGCGGCGCCGGCCTGGGCCGGGACGGGTGGCGCCCGCCTTGTCGCGGGCATTGTCAGGGGCAGTAGCGTGCCGTGGCGTAGCTGGACCGGGCATCCGGTTCGTTCACAGGGGATGCCACCCGCGCCGGGTTCCGTGGGTGCGGGCATTTGGTGCGTGGCTTTGGAGTGTAGGGCGCGATGACCAGTCAGACGATCGTCTATGAAGCCGAGGATCTGGTTCTCGACAATTTCATGGTCGTGAACGGCAGCCAGGCCTCGGGTGGCCAGCTGGTGAAGATCCGTGGCGAGACCGGCAGCCTGACCGGCAGCATGCTGGAGGATGGCGGCTATTTCACCGTCTCGATCTTCGTCCAGGACGAGAATGACGGCCAGTCGGTCATCGAGCTGCTGATCGACGGGCAGGTGGTCGGTTCGATCATCCTCGATAAGGATGATGACGGTGCCGGCTCGAACAATGGCGGCTTCAGCGAATTCACGCTGGACGGGATCCGCATCCCCCAGGGCGCCGAGATCCAGCTGCGCGCCTACAAGGACGGCAACGAATATGTCCGCATCGACAAGATCGAGTTCACCCGCACCGCGACCCTGTCCGAGGGTGATGCGGGCCCCGCGGGCGGCAGCGCCGTGCTCCTCGAGGAGGCGTTCTCGGTCGGTCGCAACCTGGAGGATTCCCCTGACATCGTCGATGCGGTGCGCGTCAAGGGCAAGAACGGCCAGGCCGAATTCCAGGGCGGGCGCGAGGGCAAGCTGGTCTTCGCCACCGTCGATCTGACCGGCACCGACGGCGCCAGCCTCACGCTCGACGCCAAGATAGCCGGGGGAAGCTTCGAGGCCTGGGGCACCCGCTACGGCGACATGCTGCGCATCGAGATCGTGGACCAGGACGGCAATGTCCATCTTCTGGACATGTTCACCGGCTGGGGCCGCACGCTGACCGGATCGATCACCGGCCAGACCATCACCGGCGGCGGGCTGTCCGGGCTCAGCTATGCCCTGCCCCAGGGCGTCACCGCCGCGCAGCTGCGCATCGTCTCCGACTTCTCCAGCTGCGCCGAGAAGATCGCCATCGACAATGTGGTGATCACCGCCCAGCCCGCGGGCGGCGGCGATCCGGTGCCGATCACCGTCGACGCCGTCGATGACACCTACCGGCTGGGCGAGGATGCGCAGGTCGCCGACAACATCATCGCCAATGACCTGAAGGGCGGCATCCTCGGGGCCGCGGATCTGCAGGTCACCGCCGTCTCGGCGCTTGGGGCCGAGAATGCCGGCGCCGGCGCGGTGGGGCAGGCCTTCACCGTCATCACCTCGGGCGGGCGCACCGCCACGGTGACCGTGAATGCCGATGGCAGCTTCACCTTCGATGGCGGCGAATCCTTCCGCGACCTGCGCGAGGGGCAGAGCGACAGCTTCCAGCTGGAATACACCGTCACCGCCGACGGGGTCTCCGACACCGCGGTGGTCACCGTGGTGATCGATGGCGAGGGGCTGGCCCTGGATGCGGTGGATGACGCCATCACCGTGCTGGAGAGCGAAGGCGCCGGCGATACCGACGGCAATGTGCTGGACAATGACAGCCTGCCCGCGCTGGCCGCCGGCACCGTGGTGCGGATCAACGGAGAGGCCGCCGGCATCGGGCAGTGGGTCGACCTGGCCGGCGGCGGGCGGGTGAAGCTGAATGCCGATGGCAGCTTCGACTTCGACGCCGATGGCGATTTCGACGCGCTGACCGAAGGGCAGTCGGCCCAGGTCAGCTTCGACTACACCATCGAGGCCCCCGACGATGCCGGCGGCGGGCTGGTGGTGCGCTTCTCGGGCGCGGGCGGCTTCGATGCCCGCGCCACGGTGACCGAGGTCAATGGCAGCCTGCAGTTCGATGTCGAGGTGCTGAACGACGGCGGCGCGATCGGCGATCTGCGCGCGCTGTTCTTCCACATCGCCGACGAATCGCTGCTGCCGGGGCTGACGATCTCGGGCGCGGACGTGACCGAGGTACAGGCGTCGGCCAATGGGGTCATCAGCCTGGGCAATGGCGCCAACATGAATGGCGGCTTCGGCGCCTTCGATGTCGGGGTCGAATTCGGCACCCCCGGGGCGAGCCCCGACGACATCCGCCAGACCAGCTTCACGCTGAGCCATGCCAGCCAGGCGCTGACGCTCGACCTGCTCGCGGGAAAGGATTTCGGCCTGCGCGTGACCAGCGTCGGGCCCGAGGGCGGCGCGCGCTGCGGCTCGCTGAAGCTGGGCGGCAGCGCCACGCCGGTCGCGGGGGTGCTGACCGACAGCGCCACCGTCACCGTCACCGTGCTGGGCGAATCGATCCGGGTCGACGCCCTGGACAATGGCTATTCGGTGGGCGAGGCCGAGGACATCGCCGACAACATCATCGCCGATGACCTGCTGAACGGCCTGCCGGCCGCCCCCGGCGCGCTGAGCGTGACCGCGCTGGCGGTGGTCGGTGCGGATGGCCAGATCACGGCGCCCGTGGGCGAGAGCTTCACCGTCACCACCGCCGGCGGGCGCACCGGAACCGTCACGGTGAACGCCGATGGCAGCTTCACCTTCGACGGCGGGGACAGCTTCCTCGACCTCGAGGACGGCCAGACCGACAGCTTCCGCCTGGCCTATACCGTCACCGCCTCGACCCAGACCACGCAGACCCGCGTCGTCGATTTCGACGGCCCCGATCTCGCCGCGGGGACCATCGTCTCGAACCAGATCGAGGGGGTGACGATCTCGGCGGTCCGCGCCGGTCATTCGGGCGAGAATGCCGCGATGATCTTCGACGCGGACCATCCCACCGGCGGGGACTGGGATCTGCACCAGCCCGGCCAGGGCGGGGTGCTGATCATCACCGAGGATTTCGACTCCTCCGACCCCGACGACAATGCCTGCGGGGGCACCTTCACCTTCACCTTCGACAGCCCGGCCACGGTCGAGCAGATGACCTTCCTCGATACCGAGGAGCCGAGCCCCCTGCTGCGCTTCTATGACGAATCGGGCAACCTGATCGCCGAGATGACCGGCCCCGTCACCGCCAATGGCGGCATGGCCGACATGGCGGTGGGCGTGGCCGGGGTGAAGACGATGACCGTCACGCTGCAGGGCTCGGGCGCCATCGCCGGGATGACCTTCCAGCAGACCGTGGCCGGCGAGACGGTCAGCGACACCGCCTTCGTCGATGTGGTCATCAACGGAGAGGGGGTCGACCTTCTGCCGGTGGCGGCCGACGATCTTCTGGTGACCGACGAGGCGACCGAGGCCAGCCTGAACATCCTGGCGAACGACACCGCCGGGGACGGCGCGATCCGCATCGTCGCGGTGGATGGCGGCAGCGCCGACGGCACCCCCTTCACCCTGACCACGGATGACGGGCTGGATGCCAGCTTCACCCTGCAGCCCGACGGAACGCTGACCGTGACGCCCGGCGCGGGATTCCGCGCCCTTGGCCAGGGCGAATCGCGCAGCTTCCAGATCGCCTATACCATCGAGGATGACGATGGCGACCAGTCCGCCGCCACGGTGACGGTCCAGGTGAACGGGCTGAACGAGCCGCCCGCGGCCGAGGATGACGCGGCCTTCGACACCGAGGCCGCCGCGGCGGTCACCGGCAATGTGCTGGCCAACGACTCCGATCCCAATGGCGACGCGATCTCGGTGATCGCCGCCGGCGGGCAGGCGGCGGGAACGGCGCTGGCGCTGTCGGCGACCACCTCGCTGGGCCGCACGGTCGGCGCCACCCTGACGGTCGCGGCCGATGGCAGCTACAGCCTGGTGCCCGGCGCGGGCATGACCGCGATGGCCGAGGGCGAGACCGTGGTCTTCTCGGTCGGCTACCGGATCGCCGACGCTTGGGGGGCGACCGACGACGCGACGCTCTCCGTCACCCTGACCGGGCTGAACGAGGCGCCGGTGGCGCGCGACGACACCAACCGCACCACCGAGGCCGCCACGCTGATCCTCGGCAATGTGCTGGCCAATGACAGCGATCCCAACCATGACGGCTATGCCCAGGACCCGATCGCGGTGATCGCCGCGGGCGGCATGGCCCCGGGCAGCCAGATCGCGCTGTCGACCACCAGCGCCCAGGGGGTCGCGCTGTCGGGCACGCTGACGGTGGCGGCCAACGGCGCCTACAGCTTCACTCCCGGGGCGGGCTTCGGGGCAATGGGCCGCTTCGACGTGGCGGAATTCACGGTCGACTACCAGATCGCCGACAGCCATGGCGCCACCGCCACCGCGCAGCTGAAGATCGTGATCGACGGGTTGAACGACCCGCCCCAGGCCACCGACAACGACTATGACGTGGCCGAATCGGCGACCCTGGCCGGCAACCTGATCACCGACGACACCGGCGCGGGGGTGGACAGCGACCCCAATGGCGATTCGATCCATGTGGTCGAGGTGCGCCAGGGGGGCACCAGCCTCGGCGCGATCGGCGACAGCTGGACCGTCACCTCGGCCGGCGGGCGCACCGGCACGCTGAGCGTGGCCAGCGACGGCTCCTTCCTGTTCACCCCGGGCGGGGATTTCGCCAGCCTGAACGCGGGCGAGAAGGACACCGTGCAGCTGAGCTATGTCATCGCCGACGCGCACGGGGCGCAGTCGCTGGCCGATGTCACCATCGACGTGATCGGCGAGGACGGCCCCGGCGGGGGCGGGGAAGGGGGCGGCCCCACCATCAATGTCGCCTTCGTGGTCGATGTCTCCTCCTCGATGATGGTCGACAACCTGTCCGGCCTGCCGGTGGGCGACATCAACGGCGACGGCGTGGCGAATTCCAGCTTCGACCTCGCCTATTACGCGGTGTCGCAGGCGATCGCCAATTTCGAGGCGGCCGCCGCCGCGGCGGGGTATCAGCTGAAGGTGGGGCTGATCGGCTTCGACGACGCGGCGATCGCGGCGGTGAACTGGACGGGGGACGCCAGCCTCCAGGCCTGGGGCGCCGGCCAGGGCCTGGTGTTCCAGCAGGGTGGCGCCGGCGATTCGGACGTGAATGCCGGGCTGGCCGAGGCGCTGGCGTGGTTCACCGACATCGGCGCGGACCTGTCCGACGACAACCAGATCGTGCTGCTGTCCGACGGCCAGTTCGCCACCGCCGGCGCCGCGGCCACCATTGCGGCCTTCCAGTCCCAGTTCGGCGGCGACGTGCATGGCCGCTTCAACGCGCCGCTGGAGGCGACGGGCAACTGGGCCTCGGTCGAGACGCTGGAATCGGTGACCACCGACAGCGTCACCCCCTATGACCCGGACGGGAAGTTCTACATCTTCGACGAATCCTCGGCGCTGTATGCGCTGCAGGCGGCCGATGTGCTGAACTTCGTCTGACGGTCGGGCGGCGCGCCGCCCGCGTGCCGGGGTCCGGACAGCCGGGCCCCGGCTTTTCACGCCGCGGCGGCTGGGCTAGGCAGGGGGCGGAGGATGCGCCGATGACCCGTCTTGCCCTGCGCCGACCCGATGACTGGCATGTCCATCTGCGCGATGGCGCGATGATGGCCGGCGTGCTGCCCGACAGCCGCCATTTCCGCCGCATCCTGGTGATGCCGAACCTGGTGCCCCCGGTGGTGACCGGGGCGGAGGCCGCGGCCTATCGCGCCCGAATCCTCGCCGCCATGCCGCCCGGCCAGGACACCGAGCCGCACATGACGCTGTATCTGACCGAGGCCACCGATCCCGCCGATGTCGTCGCCGCGGCGGCGTCGGGGCTGGTGACCGCGGTCAAGCTCTATCCCGCGGGGGCGACGACGAATTCCGCCTCCGGGGTGCGCGACATCGACCGCGTCATGCCGGTGCTGGAGGCGATGGTCGAGGCCGACATCCCGCTGTGCGTGCATGGCGAGGTCACCGACCCGGCCGTCGACATCTTCGACCGCGAGGCGGTGTTCCTCGACCGGGTGCTGGATCCGCTGCGCCGCCGGCTGCCGGGGCTGCGCGTGGTGCTGGAACACATCACGACCGCGGAAGGGGTGGCCTATTTGCGCGGGGCCGAAGGCATGGCGGGAACGCTGACCGTCCAGCATCTGATGCTGTCGCGCAACGACCTGCTGGCGGGCGGCATCCGGCCGCACTACTACTGCCTGCCGGTGCTCAAGCGCGCCAGCCACCGCGCAGCGCTGCGCGCCGCGGCCGTCTCGGGCGATCCGCGCTTCTTCCTCGGCACCGACAGCGCCCCCCACCCCACGGCGGCCAAGGAATCCGCCTGCGGCTGCGCGGGCTGCTATACCGCCCCGGTGGCGCTGGCCTGTCTCGCGCATGTCTTCGAGGAGGAGGGCGCGCTCGACCGGCTGGAAGGGTTCACCAGCCTTTTCGGCGCGGCCTTCTACCGCCTGCCGCCGAACGAGGCGCGCATCACGCTGGAAAAGGGCGCACCCTGGACGCCGCCGCGCCGCCGCGCCACCGGGGCGGGGCCGGTCACTTTGTTCGACCCGGGCATCGCGCTGGAATGGAGGGTGGTGGAATGATCCCGATCGCGGGGCGCACCATCGGCGAGGCCTTCATGGAAGCCGCGCTGCGCTTCGGCCCGGCCGACTTCCTGCTCACCCCCCCGCGCGAGGGCGAGATGCGCCGGATCACCTATGCCCGGGCCGCCGAGGCGGTCACGCAGTGGTCGCTGGCGCTGACCGCGGCGGGCTATGCCCCGGGCCAGCGGGTGGCGGTCTCGCTGGGCAACCGCCCGGAACATCTGGTCCTGAAGCTGGCGCTGAACGCGGTGGGTCTGTCGGTGGTGCCGATCAACCCCGACCTGCGCCCGGCCGAGCTGGCCTTCCAGCTGACCGACAGCGCCGCGGTGCTGGCGGTGACCGATGCCGCGCATGTCGATCACCTGCGCGCGGGCCTTGCCGAGGCCGGGCGCGCGCTGCCGGTGGTGCTGCTCGACGGCCTTGCCGATGCGCTGCCCCCCGCGCCCGAGGCCCCGCGCGCCGCGCTGACCCCGCAAAGCGAATCCTGCCTTCTCTACACCTCGGGCACCACCGGCCGGCCGAAGGGCTGCATCCTCAGCCATGAATACGAGCTGATGATCGGCGCGCGCTATCTGTCGGTGGGCGGGCTGATGACCATCCGGCCCGGCGAGCGGCTGATGAACCCGCTGCCGCTCTACCACATCAACGCCGCCACCGTCTCCTTCATGGCCATGATGCTGTCGGGGGGGTGCCAGATCCAGCCGCCGCGCTTCTCGCGCAGCCGGTGGTGGCAGGATGTGCGCGACACCGGGGCGGGCGTGCTGCACACGCTGGGCATCGTGGTCCCGGCCCTGATGGCCGCGCCGCCCGATCCGCGCGACCGCGACCATGGCGCGCGGCTCGCGGTCAGCGCCGGGGTCGATCCCAGCCTGCACCGCCCGTTCGAGCGCCGCTTCGGCCTGGAGCTGGTGGAGATCTGGGGCATGACCGAGATGTGCCGCATCCTGGCCGCCGCGCATGAGCCGACCCTGCCCGACACCCGCGCCATCGGCCGGCCCTTTCCGGGGCTGGAGGTCCGCGTGGTGGACGAGCAGGACCGCGACCTGCCCCCCGGGACCCCGGGCGAGATGGTGCTGCGCCATTCCGCCGCCACGCCGCGCCACGGCTTCTTCTCGGGCTATCTGAACCGGCCCGAGGCGACGGCCGAGGCCTGGCGCGGCGGCTGGTTCCACACCGGCGACACGGTGACCATGGACGAGAGCGGGATGATCTTCTTCGTCGACCGGCGGCGCAACATCATCCGCCGGTCCGGCGAGAACATCGCCGCGGCCGAGGTCGAGGCCTGCCTGCAGGAGCTGGACGCGGTGGCGCAGGTGGCGGTGGTGGCGGTGCCCGACCCGATGCGGCAGGAGGAGGTGCTGGCCTGCATCGTGCCCGCCGGGGATGCGGTTCCCGACGCGGCGCTGGCGCGGGCGGTGTTCGACCACGCCTTCGCGAGGCTCGCCCATTTCAAGGCGCCGGGCTATGTGCTGTTCCTGCCCGAACTGCCGGTGACCGGAACCCAGAAGGTGCAGAAGCACGCGATCTTCGCACCGGGCGAGGATCCGCTGTCGCGCCCCGGCCTGCATGATTTCCGCGCGCTGAAGACCCGGGGCTGAGGCCGCTCAGCCCGCCCGCAGCGCGGCGCGGCGGATCTTTCCCGAGACGGTCTTGGGCAGCGAGGGGGCGAAGATGATCCGGCGCGGGCAGGCCCAGGGCTGGCTGCGGGCGCGGCAATGGGCGCGCAGCGCCTCGGCCATCGCGTCGTCGGCGGCATGACCCGGGGCCAGCACGACATGGGCGGCGACGATCTGCCCCCGCACCGGGTCGGGCGCGGCCACCACCGCGCTCTCGACCACGGCGGGATGTTCCAGAAGGATGCTCTCGACCTCGAAGGGGCTGATCCGGTAGCCCGCCGAGAGGATCACGTCGTCGGCGCGCCCGACGAACCAGAAATAGCCGTCGGCATCGCGACGCGCCATGTCGCCGGTGTAATACCAGCCATTGCGGAAGGCGCGCCGGTCGGGGCCCTCGGGGGTCAGATAGCCCCGGAACAGGCCGGGCGGCCAGGGATCGGTCAGCCGCACCGCGACATGCCCGGTCTCGCCGGCGGGCAGGCGCCGGCCCCCGGCATCGACCACGTCGATGTCGAAGCAGGGCAGCGGCAGGCCCATCGACCCGATCCGCGGCGGGTGGTCGGGGGGATTGCCGATCAGGCAGATCGCCTCGGTCTGGCCGTAGCCGTCGGCGATGGGGATGCCGGTGGCATCGGTCCAGGCGCGATTGGCCTCGGGGTTCAGCGGCTCGCCCGAACCCAGCGCGCGCCTGAGCCGGGGCAGGGGCGGGATCGGCAGCTGCGCGAACATCCGGTAGACGGTGGGCGGGGCGCAGAACACGGTGACCCCGAGCCGCGCCAGCAGTTCCAGATGGGCGGCGGGATCGAAGGGGTGGGCGGGTTCGTGCACCACCACCGTCGCTACGGCCAGGAGCGGCGCGAACAGCATGCCCCATGCCGCCTTGGCCCAGCCGGTGTCGGTCAGCGTCCAGTGCAGGTCGCCCGGGCCGCAGCCCATCCAGTGCCGGGCGGTGTGGGCGTGGGCGAAGGCATAGGCATGGTCGCGCGGCACCATCTTGGGCCGCGCCGTGGTGCCCGAGGTGAAGTAGATCAGCGCCGTGTCGCCGGGCGCGGTGGCGATGCCGGGATCGGGGCCGTTCAGGCTATCCAGCGCCACCCAGCCCGGCCGGGCCGGGCCCGCCACGATGCGCACCGCAAGCTCGGGCACCCTCGGGCAGAGCTGCGGCGCCACGATCGCGGCCCGCGCCCCGGCCGCGGCGAGGCGGAAGGCGATGTCGTCGGCGGTCAGCAGCACGGTTCCCGGCATGGCGACCAGCCCGGCCTTCATGCAGCCGAAGATCACCGCGAACCAGTCGGGGTGGCGTTCCATCGCCACCAGCACCCGGTCGCCCGGGGCGAGGCCCAGCGCGGCCAGCCCGCCGGCGATGGCCGATGAGCGTTCGGCCAGCCAGTCATGGCCGATGGCGACGGGGGGGCCGTCGCGCGGAACATGCAGCAGGGCGGTGCCGCTGCCGCGGTCGATCACCTCGCGCGCGAAATTGGCCCCGCCCAAGGCCCGGCTCAGGAATGGATCGGGCCGTCGCCGCAGGCCAGCGCCGCCTCCCGCACCGCCTCGGAATAGGTGGGGTGGGCGTGGCAGGTGCGGGCAAGATCCTCGGCCGCGGCGCCGAACTCCATGGCGACGCAGATCTCGTGGATCAGCTCGCCCGCCGCCGGGCCGATGACATGCGCGCCCAGGATGCGGTCGGTCTCGGCATCGGCCAGGATCTTCACGAAGCCGTCGGCGACCAGGTTGGCCTTGGCGCGGCCATTGGCCATGAACTGGAACCGGCCGACCTTGTAGGCGCGGCCCGCCTCGCGCAGCGCCTCCTCGGTCTGGCCGACCGCGGCGACCTCGGGCGCGGTGTAGATCACGCTGGGGATCACGCCGTAGTTGACATGGCCCGCGCGCCCGGCGATCCGTTCGGCCACCGCCATGCCCTCGTCCTCGGCCTTGTGGGCCAGCATCGGGCCTTCGGTCACGTCGCCGATCGCCCAGATGCCGTCGATGCTGGTGCGGCCGTGATCGGTGCGGATGAAGCCGCGCTCGGTCAGGGCAAGGCCCAGCTTCTCGGCCCCCAGCCCGGCGAGATAGGGGCGCCTGCCGGTGGCGACCAGCACCACATCGGCCTCGAGTGCATGTTCCCCGCCGTCGCTGCGGCTGGTCCAGTGCAGCTTCAGCTTGGTCTTCTGCGTCTCGACCCCCTGCACCGCCGCGCCCAGGACGAATTTGAGCCCCTGCTTCTCCAGCAGGCGGCGGAAGGCCTTCTGCACCTCGCCATCCATGCCGGGGGTGACGTGATCGAGATATTCGAGCACCGTCACCTCGGTGCCGAGGCGGTTGAAGACCGAGCCAAGCTCGAGCCCGATCACGCCCGCGCCGATCACCGCGAGGCGGCGGGGCGGCTTCTTCAGCGCCAGCGCGCCGGTGGAGGTGACCACGCGCTCCTCGTCGACCTCGACACCCTTCAGCGGCGCGGGCTCCGAGCCGGTGGCGATGACGATGTGCCGGCCGGTGTGGGTGTCCTCTCCCACCCGCACCCGCCCCTCTCCGGCAAGCTCGGCCCAGCCCTTGATCCAGGTCACCTTGTTCTTGCGGAACAGGAACTCGATCCCGCGGGTATTGGCCTCGACGGTGGCCGCCTTGTGGCGCTGCATCTGCGCCCAGTCGGGCTTGACCGAACCGGCGATGCCCAGGGTGGCGAAGCTGGTCTGGGCCTCGTGCAGCCGTTCGGTGGCATGCAGCAGCGCCTTCGACGGGATGCACCCGACATTCAGGCAGGTGCCGCCGAGGCTGCCGCGCCCTTCGACGCAGGCCACCTTCAGCCCCAGCTGCGCGGCGCGGATGGCGCAGACATAGCCGCCCGGCCCGCCGCCGATCACGATCACGTCGAAGTCAGCCATAGCTTGTCCTTTCAGCCGGTCGTGGCGGGTCGCGCCTAGAGGTCCATCAGCAGCCGCCGGGGATCCTCCAGCGACTCCTTCACGCGGACGAGGAAGGTGACCGCGCCCTTGCCGTCGACGATGCGATGGTCATAGCTGAGCGCGAGATACATCATCGGGCGGATGACGATCTGCCCGCCGACCACCACCGGGCGTTCCTGGATCTTGTGCATGCCGAGGATGCCCGACTGGGGCGGATTGAGGATCGGCGAGGACATGAGCGAGCCGTAGACCCCGCCATTGGAGATGGTGAAGGTGCCGCCCTGCATCTCGGCCAGGGTCAGCTTGCCGTCGCGCCCGCGCGCGCCCAGCTCGCTGATGCGCTTCTCGATCGCGGCGAAGGACAGCTGGTCGGCGTCGCGGACCACCGGCACCACCAGCCCCTGCGGCGTGCCCACCGCCACGCCGATGTGGTAGTAGTTCTTGTAGACGATGTCCTCGCCGTCGATCTCGGCGTTGACCTCGGGAACCTCCTTCAGCGCATGGCAGCAGGCCTTCACGAAGAAGGACATGAAGCCCAGCTTCACGCCGTGCTTCTTCTCGAAGATGTCCTTGTATTCGTTGCGCAGCGCGATGATGGCGGACATGTCCGCCTCGTTGTAGGTGGTCAGGATCGCGGCGGTGTTCTGCGCGTCCTTCAGCCGGCGGGCGATGGTCTGGCGCAGCCGGGTCATCCGCACCCGCTCCTCGCGCGCCGCATCCTCGGCCGGAACCGGGGCGCGCGGGGTCCGGGCGGGCTGTGCCTCGGGCTGGGAAGGTGGCTGGGCGGCGGCCTTCAGCACGTCCTCCTTCATGATGCGCCCGTCGCGTCCGGTTCCCTGCACCTGGTCGGGCGACAGGCCCTTCTCGGCCATCAGCACCCGCGCCGAGGGGGCGTGCTCGACATCGCGCCGCGGCTGGCCCCGGGCCGGGGCCGCCTCCGCGCCACCCTCGCCGTCGGGGGCGTCCGCGGCCGCGGCGGGGGCGTCCTTGGCGGCTGCGGCGCCGGTGCGGATCAGCGCCAGGCGGCCGCCCGCCTGGACGGTGCCGCCCTCGGGCACCAGGATCTCGGCCAGCGTGCCGGCGGCGGGGCTGCGCGCCTCGACGGTGACCTTGTCGGTCTCCAGCTCGCACAGGATCTCGTCGGCGGCAACCGCGTCGCCGGGCTTCTTGAACCAGCTGGCGACGGTGGCCTCGGTCACGCTCTCGCCGAGCGCGGGCACCGGCACCTCGACGGTGCCCCCGGCCTCGCCATCCCCGGCGGCGCCCGATGCGGCCGCCCCGGCCTCGGCGCGCGGGGCCGGGGCCTTCCCTGCCGGGGCGTCCGGCTCGGCCTCGGCCGGCGCCGCGGGGGCCTTCTTCGCGCCCGCCCCCGTCTCGATGGTGGCGAGCACGGCGCCGACGCCGACCGTGCCGCCCTCGGGCACCAGGATCTCGGCCAGCTTTCCGGCGGCGGGGCTGGGCACCTCGACGGTGACCTTGTCGGTCTCCAGCTCGCACAGCATCTCGTCGACGGCCACCGGGTCACCGGGCTTCTTGAACCAGGTGGCGACGGTCGCCTCGGTGACGCTTTCGCCCAGGGTCGGGACGGTAACCTCGATGCTCATTGTCTCATCCTCTCAGAGCGTCAGCGCCTCGGAGACCAGCGCCTCCTGCTCGGCCTTGTGCTTGCTGGCGAAGCCGGTCGCCGGCGATGCGGCGGCGCGCCTGCCGACATAGCGCGGGCGGGCGCAGGACGCGCCGATGCGGCCCAGCACCCATTCGATGTTCGGCTCGACGAAGGTCCAGCCACCCTGGTTCTTCGGCTCCTCCTGGCACCAGACGATCTCGGCCTGCTTGAAGCGGGCGAGCTCCCTGGTCATCGACAGGGCCGGGAAGGGGTAGAACTGTTCCAGGCGCAGCAGATAGATGTTGTCGGCGCCCATCTCGTCGCGCTTCTCGAGCAGGTCGTAATAGACCTTGCCCGAGCAGATGACCACGCGGCGGATCTCCTCGTCCGGGCGCAGCTTCAGCGCCGAATTGCCAAGCTCGGCATCGTCCCACAGCACGCGGTGGAAGGACGACCCCTCGGCCATCTCGGCCAGCCTCGACACGCACAGCTTGTGGCGCAGCAGCGACTTGGGCGTCATCAGCACCAGCGGCTTGCGGAAGTTGCGGTGCATCTGCCGGCGCAGGATGTGGAAATAGTTCGCGGGCGTGGTGCAGTTGGCGACGATCAGGTTGTCCTCGGCGCACAGTTGCAGATAGCGTTCCAGCCTGGCCGAGGAATGTTCGGGCCCCTGACCCTCATAGCCATGGGGCAGGAGCATCACCAGCCCGGACATGCGCAGCCACTTGGATTCGCCCGAGCTGATGAACTGGTCGATCATGATCTGGGCGCCATTGGCGAAATCGCCGAACTGCGCCTCCCACAGCACCAGCGCCCTCGGCTCGGCCAGGGAATAGCCGTATTCGAAGCCCAGCACGGCATATTCCGACAGCATGGAATCGACGACGAAGAACTGCGCCTGATCCATCCCGAGATTGTTGAGGGGGAAGTAGCGTTCCTCGGTGTCCTGGTCGATGATCGCCGCGTGGCGCTGGCTGAAGGTGCCGCGGGTGGAATCCTGGCCCGACAGGCGCACCGGGAAGCCCTCGGTCAGAAGCGATCCGAAGGCCAGCGCCTCGGCCATCGCCCAGTCGATCCCCTGGCCGGTCTCGATCATCTGCCGCCGCGTCTCCATCAGGCGCGCAACGGTCTTGTGGGCCTTGATCCCGTCGGGGATGGTCGACAGGGCCAGCCCGATGCGGCGCAGCCGCTCCTCGGGGACCGCCGTCTCGCCGCGCTGATACTCGCCATCCTCGCGCCCAAGCCCAGCCCAGCGGCCGTCCAGCCAGTCGGCCTTGTTGGGGCGGTAATCCTTGGCGGCCTCGAACTCCTCGTTCAGCCGGGCCTGGAAGGCGGCCTTCATGTCCTCGATCTCGCCGGCGGGGATCAGCCCGTCCTCGACCAGACGTTCGGTATAGAGCTGCAGCGTCGTCTTGTGCCGCTTGATGGCCTTGTACATCAGCGGCTGGGTGAACATGGGCTCGTCACCCTCGTTGTGGCCGAAGCGGCGATAGCAGAACATGTCGATGACGACATCCTTGCCGAACTTCTGGCGGAACTCGGTGGCGACCTTGGCGGCGTGGACCACCGCCTCGGGATCGTCGCCATTGACGTGGAAGATCGGCGCCTCGACCATCAGCGCGATGTCGGTGGGATAGGGCGAGGAGCGCGAGTTGTGTGGTGCGGTGGTGAAGCCGATCTGGTTGTTCACCACGATATGGATGGTGCCGCCGGTGCGGTGGCCGCGCAGGCCCGACAGGCCGAAGCATTCGGCCACGACGCCCTGCCCGGCGAAGGCGGCATCGCCATGCAGCAGCACCGGCAGGACCGCCTTGCGCTCGGTGTCGCCCAGCTGTTCCTGCTTGGCGCGCGCCTTGCCCAGCACGACCGGGTTGACCGCCTCCAGATGCGAGGGATTCGCGGTCAGCGACAGGTGGACGACATTGCCGTCGAATTCGCGGTCCGAGGAGGCGCCGAGGTGATACTTCACGTCGCCCGAGCCGTCCACGTCGTCGGGCTTGAAGCTGCCGCCCTGGAACTCGTTGAAGATGGCGCGATAGGGCTTGCCCATCACATTGGCCAGCACGTTCAGCCGGCCGCGATGGGGCATGCCGATGACGATTTCCTTCACCCCCAGCGCGCCGCCGCGCTTGATGATCTGTTCCATGGCCGGGATCAGCGCCTCGCCGCCGTCGAGGCCGAAGCGCTTGGTGCCGGTGAACTTGACGTGGCAGAACTTCTCGAAACCCTCGGCCTCGACCAGCTTGTTCAGGATGGCCCGGCGGCCGCGCTTGGTGAACTGGATCTCCTTGCCGTAACCCTCGATGCGTTCCTTCAGCCAGGCGACCTGTTCGGGGTCGGAAATGTGCATGAACTGCAGCGCGAAGGTGCCGCAATAGGTGCGCTTGACCAGCGCCAGGATCTCGCGCAGCGTCGCGGTCTGCAGGCCCAGCACGTTGTCGATGAAGATCGGCCGGTCCATGTCGGCCTCGGTGAAGCCGTAGCTGGCCGGGTCCAGCTCGGGGTGGGGGGTCTTCTCGCGCAGGCCCAGCGGATCGAGATCGGCGACCAGATGGCCGCGGATGCGATAGGCGCGGATCAGCATCAGCGCCCGGATCGAATCCAGCGTCGCCTGGCGGACCTGTGTCTCGGTCGGGCTGACCCCGCCCTGGGCGGCCTTCTCGCGCACCCGGCTCTCGACCCTGGCGACAGCCTCGCCCCAGTCGCCGTCCAGCGCCGCGGTCAGGTCGTCGCGCGGGGTGGGCGGCCAGTCGCGCCGGGCCCAGGACGGGCCGGACGCCTCGCTGCGCACCGTCGCGGCGTCGTCGCCCAGCGCGGCGAAGAATTCCTGCCAGCTCTCGTCCACCGACAGCGGATCGGCGGCATAGCGGGCATAGAGCTGTTCGACATAGTGGGCGTTGTGCCCCTGCAGGAAGGAGGATGCGTGGAACTGCGTGTTGCGCGACTGCTGGGTCATGCCCATGCCGGGCCGGTGGCCCGCTCCCTCTTTCGGCCCCGTGCGGGCCGGGTCTGGCGAGGCCCGCGACGGGCCTCAGAACGCCTCGATCGCCTTCAGCACCGCCTCGCCCAGCGCCGCGGGGCTGTCGGCGACCACGATGCCGGCCGAGCGCATCGCCTCGATCTTGTCCTCGGCGCCGCCCTTGCCACCCGAGATGATCGCCCCGGCATGGCCCATGCGCCGGCCCGGGGGGGCGGTGCGCCCGGCGATGAAGCCCGCGACCGGCTTGCGGCGGCCGCGCCGCGCCTCGTCCTTCAGGAACTGCGCGGCCTCCTCCTCGGCGGTGCCGCCGATCTCGCCGATCATGATGATCGCCTGCGTCTCGTCATCGGCCAGGAACCATTCCAGCACGTCGACATGTTCGGTGCCCTTGATCGGGTCGCCGCCGATGCCGACGCAGGTCGACTGGCCCAGGCCCGCCGCCGTGGTCTGGGCGACCGCCTCATAGGTCAGCGTGCCCGAGCGCGAGACCACGCCGACCGAGCCGCGGCGATGGATGTGCCCGGGCATGATGCCGATCTTGCAGGCGTCCGGCGTGATCACGCCGGGGCAGTTCGGCCCGATCAGGATCGAGCGGGTGCCCTGCAGCGCGCGCTTGACCCGCATCATGTCCAGCACCGGGATGCCCTCGGTGATGCACACGATCAGTTCCATGCCGGCATCGATCGCCTCCAGGATCGCGTCGGCCGCGAAGGGCGGGGGAACATAGATCGCGGTCGCGGTGGCGCCGGTGGCGGCGCGGGCCTCGGCCACGGTGTCGAAGACCGGCAGTCCGACATGGGCGGTGCCGCCCTTGCCCGGGGTGACGCCGCCGACCATCTTGGTGCCGTAGGCGATCGCCTGCTCGGTATGGAAGGTGCCCTGGGCACCGGTCAGGCCCTGGCAGATCACCTTGGTGTTCTCGTCGACCAGAACGGCCATCCTCTCGTCCTCTCGTTCCGCGCGCTGTCGCGCGCCTGATTGCCGCCCGCCTAGTTTCCGCCCAGAAGCGCCGCGGTGGCGGCCGAACTGATCCAGACGGTGGTGCCGGCCTCGGGCCGGTCGCCGGTCTCGGACAGAAGGCAGTGCAGCGCCATCTCGATCCCCAGCGCATCGGGCCGGTCGGCATAGAGCGCGCAGTCCGGCCGGCGGGCGGCCTGGCGGACCGCCTCGACCGTGACGTCGCAGGCCGGGTGGCCGTCGATGCGCGCGAACAGCACCGGATCGTCGAACCGCTTCACGAAGATGTCGACATGCAGCTGGTTGGCCCTGCGCACCGCGCCGCCCCAGGGGCACCCCTCCTGCGCCGCGGCAGGCGCGGCGGCGATCAGGGCGGCGGCGATCAGGCGCAGCATGTGGCTCAGCCCTTCACGGCCTTCACGATCTTCTTCGCGGCGTCGGCGAGATCGTCCGCCGCGATCACGTTGAGGCCCGATTCGGCCAGGATCTTCCGCCCCAGCTCGACATTGGTGCCCTCCAGCCGCACGACCAGCGGCACCTTCAGCCCCACCTCGCGCACCGCGGCGATGATCCCCTCGGCGATGATGTCGCAGCGCATGATGCCGCCGAAGATGTTGACCAGGATGCCCTTCACCTTGGGGTCGGAGGTGATGATCTTGAAGGCCTCGGTCACCTTCTCCTTGGTCGCGCCGCCACCGACATCGAGGAAGTTGGCCGGCTCGCCGCCATAGAGCTTGATGATGTCCATCGTCGCCATGGCCAGGCCGGCGCCGTTGACCATGCAGCCGATCTCGCCGTCCAGCGCGATGTAGTTCAGGTCGAACTTCGACGCGGCCAGCTCCTTGGGGTCCTCCTCGCTCTCGTCGCGCAGGGCGAGGATGTCGGGGTGGCGGTAGAGGGCGTTGGCGTCGAAGCGCATCTTGGCGTCCAGCACCCGCAGATCGCCGCCCGCGGTCAGGATCAGCGGATTGATCTCCAGAAGCTCGGCATCCTTGTCGACGAAGGCGCGGTAGAGCGATTCCACCAGCCGGACGCACTGCTTGGCGCTGCGCTGCTGGCGGCCCTGTGCGGCGGCGGCGCGGTCGAGGTCGTAAAGGCCCAGCGCCGCGGCGACCTTGGCGCCGTGGAAGCCCGACAGCCCGGTCGCCGGATCGACGCCGAAGGTGGCGATCCGTTCGGGCGTGTCATGGGCGACCTGCTCGATGTCCATGCCGCCTTCGGTGGAGACGACGAAGGAGATGCGCGATGTCTTGCGGTCGACGAGCAGCGAGAGGTAGAACTCCCGCGCGATCTCGGCCCCCTCCTCGATATAGACACGGTTGACGGTCCTGCCGGCGGGGCCGGTCTGTTCGGTGACCAGGGTGCGGCCCAGCATCCGCTCGGCCTCCTCGGCGGCCTCCTCGACCGAGCGGCAGATCCGCACGCCGCCCTTCCCGCCGGCCTCGGGCTCCTTGAACCGCCCCTTGCCGCGGCCCCCGGCATGGATCTGCGCCTTGACCACCCAGATCGGGCCGTCCAGCTCTCCGGCCGCGCGCTTGGCTTCCTCGGCCCGAAGCACGACCCGGCCTTCCGCGACCGGCGCGCCGTAGGACTTCAGAAGCTGCTTGGCCTGATATTCGTGGATGTTCATGCTGAGGCTCCGCCCCTGTCCGTTCCGGTTGCCATGCCACCGGGCGGCACCGTGCTTAGCACCGGGCCGCGGGAATACAATCGGCCAGAGATGAAAACTTCCCGAATGCGGCAGCTATCCCACAGTTTGTGATCACAGGAAAATCCTATGTGATCACGGACCTCCGGCGGGGCGACTCGCCCCGCCGCGGCACCCGGATCAGGCCAGCGCCGGGTCGATCCCCTTGCAGGCCTCGACCAGCCCCTTCACCGCCGCGACCGAGCGGTCGAACATCGCCTGCTCCTCCTTGTTCAGGCGAATCTCGACCACCCGCTCCACACCATTCGCGCCGATGATCACCGGCACGCCGACATAGAGCCCCTTGACCCCGTAGGCGCCGTCCACCCATGCGGCGCAGGGCAGGATGCGGCGCTGGTCCTTCAGATAGGCCTCGGCCATCTGCACCGCGCTGGCGGCGGGGGCGTAATAGGCCGATCCGGTCTTGAGCAGCCCGACGATCTCGGCCCCGCCGTCGCGGGTGCGCTGGATGATCGCGTCCAGCTTCTCCTGGCTGGTCCATCCCATCTGCACCAGATCGGGCAGCGGGATGCCGCCCACCGCGGAATAGCGCGCCAGCGGCACCATGGTGTCGCCGTGACCGCCCAGCACGAAGGCGGTGACATCCTTGACCGAGACCTCGAATTCCTGGGCGAGGAAATAGCGGAAGCGGGCGCTGTCCAGCACCCCGGCCATGCCGACGACCTTGTTGCGCGGCAAGCCGGAATATTCGCGCAGCGCCCAGACCATCGCGTCGAGCGGGTTGGTGATGCAGATGACGAAGGCGTCGGGCGCGTGGGTCTTGATGCCCTCGGCCACCGACTTCATCACCTTCAGGTTGATGCCCAGAAGGTCGTCGCGGCTCATCCCGGGCTTGCGCGGGACGCCGGCGGTGACGATGCACACATCGGCCCCGGCGATCGGGGCATAGTCGTTGGTGCCGACCAGATCGGCGTCGAAGCCGTCCACCGGGCTCGATTCGGCGATGTCCAGCGCCTTGCCCTGGGGAATGCCCTCGGCAATGTCGAACAGGACGATGTCGCCGAGCTCCTTCAGCCCCAGGAGATGGGCCAGCGTTCCGCCGATCTGTCCCGCCCCGATCAGGGCAATCTTCGCACGCGCCATGGCTGGGAACTCCCCGCTTGCCGTTTCCGAAAGTCGCGTGCGGCTTAGCCCGAAAGCCGTGGCGGCGCAACCGGCCGGCCCGGGCGCGCCGGCTGCGCCGCGGGGCGGGGCGGCGGGGGGG
>RFGB01000309.1 GCA_003697125.1 Alphaproteobacteria bacterium | reverse complement strand
GAAGTCGAACACCCCGCCGGCGCGCCGCAGCGCCTCCAGGATCGCCGCGGCCACCGGATGGCGGCCATCTTCCGGCGCCAGGTGCAGGACCCGGGTCCAGCTGCCCGCTTCGCCCCGCCCCTCGGCGCGGATCTCGTGCGCACCACCCGGCCCGCTGTCCTCCAGGACCACCCGGGTCCGATCGATCCCCGGCCCGGCCAGCGCCGCCGCCGTGGCGGAGTTGAGGTCGTCGGGGAACGCCGCCAGAAGCTCGGCCAGGGTCCCGCAGCGCCGCGGGCCCAGCCCGGGTCGGCGCATGGTCACGGTCAGCGCGCGCGCCGCCGGCAGCACCCCGGCGATGCCATTCGCGAACAGCCTCAGCCTGTGCCCCGAACGGGCCGCGGCCCGGGCCAGCGCCGCGCGCAGGGCGGGATCGGCCAGCGCCGCGGCCCCCACCGACCAGACCGGCGCCACCGCCAGCGCCGCCGCGCCATGGGCGCGCAGCGCCCCCGGGCCGGCCGCCTCGATGATCAGATCGCACGGAAGGGCAAGGAAGCGGGCGGGGTCGGTCATCCGCCCCGGCCCGGGCGTTCGGGTCAGCACCGCGCCCAGCCTCCAGCCCGGCGGCAGATCCGCCGCCACCGCCCGGCCGATCGCCCCATGGCCGATCAGCGAGACGACCAGCATCGCCTCAGCCCGCCACCAGGGCGAAGCTGCGCTCGATGTCGCGCGCCAGCGCCTCCAGAAGCCCGGCGCGGTCGCGCGCGCGCAGCGCCTCCAGCATCTCGCGGTGGTGGCAGTTCTCGGCCACCACCCGCGCGCGGGGCTGGTGGATCGCCCGGTTGAGCAGGGCACCATACTGCAGCCACAGCGCCTCGACCAGCGGCAGCAGCACGCGGCTGCGCGACATGCGGTAGAGGGTGAAATGGAACAGGTAGTTCTGGCGCAGGTCGGGCAGCCCGTCGGCGTCGCGCGACGGGCGCGCCAGCACCGCCTCCAGCCGCGCGACCGCATCCGCCTCCATCCGGTCGAAGGCGAGCCCGGCCACCAGCCCCTCCAGCGCCAGCCGCCCATGCTTCAGATCCAGCATCCGCGCGGGATCGGCCTCGGGAACCCGCAGCGTGCGGCTCGGCGTGTCCTCAAGCGCACCCTCGGCCACCAGCCGGCGGACCGCCTCGCGCACCGGGGTGATCGAGACCCCCAGCTGATCGGCCAGCGCGCGCAGGTTCAGCACCGTGCCCGGGGCGAAGGCGCCGCGGATGAAGGCATCGCGCAGCGCGGCATAGGCATTCTCGCGCAGGTTGCGCTGTTCGATCGGGGCGATGGGGGGCGCGTCCATCCCGCTCTCCTGGCCGCTCAGCCGATCGCAGCCGCCGATTGACAGCGTGCGATATCACCGATACGATACAAGATATAACAGATCACCACAAGGCGATCATGGCCGAGGACGGGGAATTCTGGCTCTACGACCTGAAGGTCGAGACCGTGCTGGACGGGCGCACGCCGGTCTGCCGCCATGTCGAGGGCGAGAGCTTCCGGGTGGAGGGCGAGGCGCTGGTCTTCCCCGCGGGCGCGCGCGTGTCAATGTATGCGCTGGCCGCGCTGCTGCCGCTGCTGCCCGCCAAGCAGCGCCCGACGGACCCCGCGGACTGGATGTCCACCGATGCCGAGGTCGCCTGCCCCGATCCCCATTGCGGCGGGCGCTTCCGCATCACCCGCACCGGCAGGCGCCGCTTCACCCATGCCGCCACCACAGGCCTGCCGGACCGGCGCGCCACGCCCTACTGGAAGAGGGAGAGCGAGGGATGACCCCTGCCGAGGTCGAGACTGCCGAGCTGCGCCCCGGCCACCGCATCAGCCGCATCATCAAGGGCGGCTGGCAGCTGGCCGGCGATCACGGTCCGGTCGAGCGTGCCGCCGCGATCGCCGACATGGAGGCCTTCCTCGACGCCGGCATCACCACCTTCGACTGCGCCGACATCTATCGCGGGGTTGAGGAGATGATCGGCCTGTTCATCGCCGACCTGCGCCGCCGGCGCGGCGATGCCGTGGCCGACCGGGTCGTGGTGCACACCAAGCTGGTGCCCGATCTCGACCGCTTGGCGACGCTGACCGGGGCGGAGGTCGAGGCGATCGTCGACCGGTCGCTGTCGCGGCTGGGGATCGACTGCATCCCGCTGGTGCAGTTCTTCTGGTGGGATCTGGGCCGGGGCGACCCGCAGGGCAGCCTCGCGATCCTCAAGCGCCTGCAGGAGAAGGGCAAGATCCGCAATCTCGGCGTCACCAACTGGGACGTGGCCGCCACCGAGACCTTCGTCCGCGCCGGATTCGACATCGTCTCGACCCAGGTGCAGTATTCGGTGCTCGACCGCCGCCCCCGCAACGGCCTCGCCGACTGGGCCGCGCGCAATCGCGTCCAGATCCTCGCCTACGGGGTGCTCGCCGGCGGATTCCTCACCGACGCCTGGCTGGGCCGCCCCGATCCCGGCTTCGCCTTCGAGAACCGCAGCCTTGTCAAGTACAGGCTGATCATCGACGAATTCGGGCCCTGGGTGCTGTTCCAGGAGCTACTGGCCACCCTGCGCCGGATCGCCGACCGGCACGGGGTCGCGCTGGCCTCGGTCGCCACGCGCTGGGTGCTGGAACAGCCGCAGGTCGCCGCGGCCATCGTGGGCGCGCGCTATGCCCGTCACCTGCCCCAGACGCTGGAGGCGTTCCGCTTCCGCCTGACCGATCGCGATAGGGACGAGATCGCCGCCGTCCAGGCCCGCGCCCGCGGTCCCGCCGGCCCGGTCTACGGGCTGGAGGGCGACCGCAGCGGCCGCCACGGGCGGATCATGAAGTACAACCTGAACACCCGGCCCGATGTCCCGGTCGGCGGCTAGGCGGCGGGAATGTCTGGACAGGTGCCCCCCGGTCTGGGATCCTGCCGGCGGTCCGGCGGGGAAGGGGCGATGCTGATCGCGACGGCCGGGCGCGCGGGGGGCCGGGGATGACGGATGGCGCCCTGCTTGCAACGCGGGGTCTGGGGCGCCGGTTCGGCGCCCTGCGCGCGGTCGACGATGTGTCGATCGACGTCGCGGCCGGCAGCATCACCGGCCTGATCGGGCCCAACGGCGCGGGCAAGACCACGCTGTTCAACCTGCTGACCGGCGAGCTGCGGCCCGATGCCGGGCAGGTGCTGCTGGAGGGCCGGGACATCACCGCCCAGCCGCCCGATGCGCGCTTCCGCCTCGGCCTGGCGCGGACATTCCAGATCCCGCGCCCCTTTCGCCGCATGAGCGTGCTGGAGAACGTGATGCTGGCCCCCGCCGGGCAGACCGGGGAGACCATCGCCGGGGCGCTCTTGCGTCCGGGCCGGGTGCGCGCCGAGGAGGCCCGGCTGCGCAGCCGGGCCATGGAGATCCTCGACTTCATGACCCTCGCGCCCCTCGCCGACCACCCGGCCGGGCAGCTCTCGGGCGGGCAGACCAAGCTTCTCGAACTCGCCCGGGTGCTGATGGGCGATCCCCGGGTGATCCTCCTCGACGAGCCGGCCGCGGGGGTCAACCCGGCCCTGACGCGGGTGCTGATCGAACGCATCGAGGCGCTGAACCGCGACGGGCGAACCTTCCTGATCATCGAGCATGACATGGACTTCATCATGCGCCATTGCGACCCGATCATCGCGATGGCCGAGGGGCGCGTCGTCTTCCGCGGCAGCGCCGCCGCGGCGATGGCCGACCAGGGCCTGATCGACGCCTATCTGGGGACCCCGGCGCGATGAGCGGCCCGGCGCTGACCGTCACCGGGCTCGAGGCCGGCTATGTCCGCGACCTTCCGGTGCTGCGCGGGGTCTCGCTGCGGCTGGAATCCGGCAGCCTGACCGCGATCATCGGCCCCAATGGCGCGGGCAAGTCGACGCTGATCAAGGCGGTGGCGGGGCTGGTGCCGGTGACGGCGGGGCGCGTGCTGCTGGGCGAACGCGACATCACCGGCCTGCGCCCCGACCTGATGCAGGGGCTGGGAATCGCCTATGTGCCCCAGACCGACAACGTGTTCCGCAGCCTGACGATCCGCGAGAACCTGGCGCTGGTGCTGCGCCGCGCGCCCGACCGCGCCCGGCGCCTGGCCCAGACGCTGGCCATGTTTCCCCCCCTGGCCGAACGCCCCGGGCTGAGGGCCGGGGCGCTGTCGGGCGGGCAGCGCCAGATGCTGGCCATGGCGATGGCGCTGGCGATCGGCCCGTCGGTCATGCTGCTGGACGAACCCTCGGCCGGGCTGTCGCCGAAGGCCGCCGCCGAGGTGCTGGAGCTGGCGCGCGGCCTGACCGGCAGGGGCGTGTCGATCCTCCTGGTCGAACAGAATGTGCGCGAGACGCTGCGCCTGGCCGATCACTGCTACATCCTGGCCGAGGGGCGCAACCAGATCGATGGCCCGGCCGAACGGCTGCGCGGCGATCCGGTGGTGGCCGAGATCTATCTGGGCGGACGCAGGGTGGCCGCGCCATGATCCAGAACCTGCTCGATGGCGTGCTGACCGGGGCGATCGTCTCGCTGGGGGCGATCGGGCTGACCATGGCCATGCACATGCTGCGCTTCGCCAATTTCTCCTATGCGGAGCTGATGGCGATCGGGGCCTATGTCGCGCTGGTCTTCGACCGGCTGTTCGAGGCGCTGATCCCCGCCGCGCGCGCGGCGATCGGCCCGCTCAGCCTGAACTGGGCGCTGGCCGCCGCGCTGGTGGTGGCGATGGCGGCGACGGGGCTGTCGGCGGTGGCGATCGACCGGCTGGTGTTCCGCCGCATCCGCCAGCGCGCGGGGCCGCTGTCGATGGTCTTCGCCTCGTTCGGCGTGGCGCTGATCCTGCGCAACCTGATCACCCTGATCTTCGGGCTGAAGGCACAGCTCTATTCGCAGGAAATCGCCTTCGCCGTCATCCTGAGCCGCGATCCGCTGATCCTGATCAAGCCCGATCAGGTCTTCGTGCTGGCCGCGGCGCTGGCGCTGATGCTGATCTTCCACCTGGTGCTGACCCGGACGACCTTCGGCTTCGCCCTGCGTGCGGTGGCCGAGAACCCGGCGCTGGCCCAGGTCGCGGGCGTGCGGCTGTCGGCGATGGTCGCGGCGGTATGGATGATCGGCGGCGCCCTGTCCGCCGCGGCGGGGGTGTTCTATGCCCTGACCAATCATCTGGCGCCGACCATGGGGCACAATTTCCTGCTGCCGGTCTTCGCCGCGACCATCGTCGGCGGCATCGGCAGCGTGCATGGCGCGGTGCTGGGCGGATTCATCGTCGGCATCGCCTCGGGGCTGGCGCTGCAGATCATGCCATCGGGCTATGTCCCCGCCATGCCCTTCCTGATCATCCTTGCCGTGCTGCTGCTGCGCCCGCACGGCCTGTTCGGCGAGGAGCAGGCATGATCGGCGTCGTCTCCTACCTCGCCTTCTTCCTGACCATGGCGGGGATCCTCGCCATCGCCGTGCTGGGTCTGAACCTGCAATGGGGCAACACCGGGCTGTTCAACGGCGGGGTGGTGGCCTTCTTCGGGGCGGGGGCCTACGGGCTGATGATCCTGGGGGGCCGGCCCGAGGCGGGACAGTTCGGCGGCTTCCAGCTGCCCTTTCCGGTGGCGCTGGCCGGGGGGGTGCTGCTGGCGGCGCTGATCGCCTGGGCGGTGGGGATCCTGACGCTGCGGCTGCGCCACGACTATCTGGCGATCGCCACCTTCGGCGTGGCGGTCGCCTTCGAGAGCGTCACCCGCAACGCCGAATGGCTGACGGGCGGGGCGAAGGGTCTGCGCGGCTTCCATCGCCCGCTGGAGGCGGCGATCGGCGATCCCTTCCTGTTCAGCCTCGCCTTCCTCGCCATGGTGCTGGCCTTCCTGGCCGCGGTCTATCTGGGGCTCGAGCGGCTGGTCCGCTCGCCCTACGGGCGGCTCCTGCGCGCGATCCGCGAGGACGAGACCGCCGCGCGCAGCCTCGGCAAGAACCCCGCCCGGCTCAGGCTGGCCGCCTTCGTGCTGGGTTCGGCGGTGATGGGGCTGGCGGGCGGGCTCTATGCCAGCTTCTACGCCTTCATCAGCCCGCAGGACATGGCCCCGATCCTGACCTTCCAGATCTGGGCGATGCTGATCGTGGGGGGCGCGGGGAACAACCGCGGCGCGATTCTGGGGGCGGTTCTGATCTGGGCGGCATGGACGGGATCGGGCTTCCTGCTCGCGCGCCACGCCCCGGCGGAATTCCAGCTCTACACCGGGACGATCCAGTACATCATGATCGGCCTGGTCATCGTCGGCATGCTGATGTGGCGCCCCCAGGGGCTGCTGCCCGAGCGGCTGGCCATATCGCAGACGGGAGGGGAGGCGGCCCGACGATCCGCCTCGCGCGACCTGACAGGGAGAGAGACCGAATGAGACCGAAGGCTTTGATGCTGGCCGCGGCGGCGCTGGCGGCGCTGGCCGGTGCCGCCCGGGCCCAGGAATGCACCGTCAAGGTCGGGGTGGTGATGCCCACCTCGGTCGACTGGGGCAAGCCGCTTGCGGCGACCACGCAATGGGTGGCGGAACTGATCAACGAGGCCGGCGGGGTGGATGGCTGCCGGGTCGAGACGATCCTGCGCGACACCCAGGTCGACCCCAAGGTGGGGGTGGACGCGGCCCGGGCGCTGGTCGACCTCGACAAGGTGCAGCTCCTGCTGGGCGCGGTATCCTCGGGCGTCTCGATGCCGATCCTCACCTCGGTCGCCGTGCCGGCGGGGGTGATGCAGATGTCGTGCTGCTCCTCCTCGACGCGCTTCACCGACCTGGCCCGCGAGGGCGGCACCCGCGGGCTGTGGTTCCGCACCTTCGCCACCTCGAACGTGCAGGCGGCGCTGGCCGCGATGGCCGCACGCGACCGGGGCATCGGGACCGTCACCATCCTCTACAAGAATGACGACTGGGGCCAGGACATCGCCAAGCTGGTGGAACGCGCCATGGCCGGCGCCGGGGTCGAGGTTCTGGGCTCGATCGCGATCACCGACGGCCAGCCCAGCTATCGCGCCGAGGTTGCCGAGGCGCTGGGCAAGGGGGCGGATGCGCTCTATCTCGCGCTCTATCCCAAGGAAGGCATCTCGGTGGTGCGCGAATGGATCTCGCTTGGCGGAACCACCCGCTTCATCGGCACCAACTCGCTGAAATCCGACGAGTTCCGCGAGGCGGTGGGGCTGAAGCACCTGTCGGAATTCGTCGGCACCGACACCGCGTCGCCCCGGGTTCCCTCGGCCGCCAACTTCGTCGAGGCCTACAAGGCCCGCTTCGGCACCCCGCCCAACGGGCCGGGGCTCGCCAACGCCTTCGATGCCGCGGCGATCGCGCTGCTGGCCTATCACGCCGCCGGGCGCGACGCGAAGGGCGCCGACATTGCCGCGAAGGTGGCGATGGTCACCGATCCGCAGGGCGAGAAGGTCGAGGGCACGCCCGAGGGCCTGCGCCGGGCGATCGAGCTGCTGTCCCAGGGCAAGAGCGTCTCGTTCCAGGGCGCGACGGGGGCGGTGGTGTTCGACCGCTGGGGCGACGTGTCCGCCCCCGGGGTCTACTGGACCTTCGCCGAGGACGGCATCCGCGAGCTGGGCTATGTCCCGCTGGAGGAGGTGGACGCCTTCGTCGCCTCGCTGAACTGACCGGCCGCGCCCGCCCTTCGGGGCGGGCCACCGCCGCGCCCGCCCTTCGGGGCGGGCGCCTAGCGTTCCAGCGGAAAGAAGGGCCGGCCGAAACGGATCTCCAGCCGGAAGAAGCGGTCGAGCCGCGCGCCGTCGCCGCCGGCGCGGAAGCGCTGCACCATCGCCGCGGCGATGTCGAGGCTGGGGATCTCGAACATCAGATACCAGCTGAAGCCGGTCGAGCGCGGTTCCCCGACCATGAACAGATCATCGTCGAGCGAGGCGATCAGCCGCGCCCCCATCGCCTGCCAGTCGCGCATCGCCGCGACCAGGGCGGGCAGGATCACCTCGCCGCGCTCCGCGTCATCGGCCTGATACCAGCCCTGCGTGGCCGCGCCCAGCACGATGGCGCGCAGCGGCAGGGTGACCTCGGGGGCCTCGAAGGGAACCGTCATCGCGTCCTCCCTGGATCGGTGCCGCGCGGGGGCGGTCAGTGCCGGATCATCCCGGCATCGACATTGACCAGCTGGCCGGTCATCCAGCGCGCATCGTCCGAGGCGAGGAAGGCGACCACATCGGCGACATGTTCGGGCTGGCCCCGGCCCTTGATCGCCTGCAGCATCTCGACGAATTCGAAGGCCTGGGCATGGGGGCTGGCCTTCACGCCATCGCTCTCGATCAGGCCGGGGCTGACGGCGTTGACGGTGATGCCGTGGGGGCCGAGCTCGGTGGCCAGCGCCCGGGTCAGCCCGACCACCCCCGCCTTGGCCGCGACATAGGCGGCCATGTTCGGCGTGCCGGCGAAGACGGTGTTCGACGCGATGTTGATCACCCGCCCCGCCCGGCCGCGCGCGCGCATCTGGTCGGTGGCCGCGCGGCACATCAGGAAGGTGCCGGTCAGGTTGACGCCGATGATCCGGTTCCAGTGCGCGAGGTCCACCTCGTCCCATGGGATGAAGGGCACGATCGCGGCATTGTTGACCAGCACGTCCAGCGCCCCCCAGCGCGCGCCCACCGCCTCGAACAGCGCCGCCACCGCCTGCGGGTCGGCGATGTCGGTGCCGAAGGCGGCCGCGGCACCCATCTCGCCCGCCGCCGCCTCGGCCCCGGCCGCATTCACGTCGGCCAGGATCACCTGCGCGCCGTCGGCCACCAGCCGGGCCGCGATCGCCCGGCCGATGCCCTGCGCCGCCCCCGTGACCAGCGCCACCCTGTCCTTCAGCCGCATCTGCCTTCCTCCCTCAACCGGCATCGATCACCGCCATCGCCGCGGCGATCGCCGCGCCGACATCCGCGCGCCCCCCCAGCGCGTTCACCGCCCCGCCATAGGCGGCGAGCGCGGCCAGCGCGTGGATCGGGTGCGCCGTGGGCCCCATGTGGCCGATCCGGGTCAGCCGCCCCAGCGTCTCGCCCCGGCCCGAGGAGAACACCACCCCGTAGCGCGCCCGCGCCTCGGCGCGGATCGCGGCCTCGTCCATCCACTCGGGACAGGCCACCGCGGTGGTGGTGGGCGCGGCGATCTCCTCGCGCGCCGGCCACAGCCGCATTCCCATGGCGCGGATTCCCGCCCGCGTGGCGCGCGCGGTCAGCGTGTGGCGCGCCCAGACCGCCTCGGGCCCCTCGGCCAGATGGCGGTCGAGCGCGGCGTCGAGCCCGTTCACCTCGGCCACCGACGGGGTGAAGGGGAAGGGCCGGTCGGCGCGCCAGGCCTCCTCCCAGTCGAGGATCGACAGGATCGAATCGCGCGGCGCATCCGGGTTGGCCTTCATCTTCGCCCAGGCCCGGTCGCTGACCGCCATCAGCGTCAGCGCCGGCGGGCAGCCCAGGCACTTGTTGGGGCCGGTGACATAGAGGTCGGCCCGGGCGCTTTCCGGATCGGCGGGCATGCCGCCGAAGGAGGAGACGGCATCGACGATCAGCAGCGCCCCGTGGTCGCGGACGACGCGGCCGATCTCCTCGACCGGGTTGATCGTGCCCGAGGGGGTGTCGTGATGGCACACCGAGACGACCGCGACCTCGGGATGGCGGCGCAGCATCTCGGCCACCGCCTGCGGGTCGATCGCCTCGTTGTAGGGCACCTCCAGCTCCAGCACCCGCTTTGCGTGGCGCGCGGCCCAGTATCCGAACCCCTTGCCATAGACGCCCGAGACCAGGTTCAGCACCACATCGCCGCGCCCGATCAGGCTGGCCGCCGCCGCCTCCAGCCCCAGAACCGGCTCGCCATGCAGGATCACCGGCGGGGCGGGGGTGCGCATCACCCGCTGGGCCTTGCGCGCCACCGCCTCGTAGAAGGCCATGAAGGCCGGATCGAAATCGTAGAGCACCGGGCGCGCCAGCGCCCGCAGCACCTCGGGATAGGCATCCACCGGCCCCGAGGTCAGGGTCAGCACTGCCGGGCGGTCGTCGGGATAGCGCATGGCCCCCTCCCCTCAGGCATAGAATTCCGGGGCGCAGCGATAGGTCTGGAACGCCTCCATGTCATGGCTGAAGAACAGTTCCGCATCGTGCTTTTCGGCCAGTTCCTTCAGGCGGCGGATCGAGGCCACGCCCTTGACCGGGTCGATGTGGAAGCTGGCCTGGCACAGCGTCTCGAAATTGCGCCGGGTATAGGCCGCGTCCAGCACCAGCAGCATCGGCCGGTCGCCGGCGCGTTCGACCATCACGCTGTAATGGCCGACGGTATGGCCGGGGGTGAAGATCATGTGCACGCCGCGCGCCAGTTCGAAATCGCCCTCGACCAGCTCGAAGCGGGTGTTCTCCTCGGTCTGGCCGTGGCGAAGCTCGTCGGTGCGCCCGCGCGCCTCGGCCGCGGCGACGCTGAAGGACAGATCCGAATAGCCCAGATGCTCGAACACCTCCGGGTTACAGGCCTGCGCCAGCTCGTCCTTGTGACAGATCTTGCGGGCATGGGGGAAATGCTTGTTGCCCCCGCAATGGTCGAAATGGAAATGGCTGTTGAAGACGACGTCGATGTCGCGGGCCTCCAGACCCAGAAGCTTCAGGCTTCCCAGGATGGTCTGATCCTCGGTCTGGGTCGGCTTCTCGAAGGCCAGATACTTCATCGTGTGGTCATAGTCGAAGCCGGTATCGATCAGGAACCGGCCCTCGCGATGTTCGATCAGCACCGAATAGGCGGGGATGCGCACCGGCCCGCCCGGCCCCTGGTTCCACCAGATGTGATAGCCGTCCAGAAGCAGCGTGCCGCCGTTCAGGAAATAGACCTTGGTGTCCGACATTCCGTCCTCCGTCGCGCCTGCGGCCGCATCAGCGCGCGCCGCGTTCATAGGGGATGCCCAGCGCCGCGGGCAGGCTGGCCCGGCGGCCGAACAGCACCAGCATGACCATCACCGCCAGGAAGGGCAGCATCTGGATCACGTCGGTGGGCAGGTTGACGCCCGCCACCTGCGCGGCGGTGGTCAGCGCCAGGCAGATGCCGAACAGCATCGCGCCGGCCAGCACCCAGACCGGGCGGCCGCGCGCCAGCATGGCCAGGACGATGCCCATGAAGCCGGCGCCGTTGGTGACGAAGGGCACGAAGATGCCCGCACCCACGCAGGCCAGATAGGCGCCGCCCAGCCCCGCGAAGGCGCCCGTGGTCAGCACGGCGGCGAAGCGGGTGGCGGTGACGTCCACCCCGGCGACATCCAGCGCCGCGGGCCGGTCGCCGGCGGCCTGAAGGTTGAGCCCGAGCTGCGTGCGGCGATAGAGGAAGGCCATGCCCGGCACGGCGAGCACGGCGAGATAGACGACCGGCGGGTGGTTGAACAGCGCGCCCCCCAGGACCGGAATCCGGTCGAGAAGCGGGATCGCCAGCGCCTCGGCCGCGGGCAGGCGCGGATAGGTGCGCGAGAACAGGAAGTGATGCATCAGCGCGGTCAGCCCCTCGAAGCCGAGGGTCAGCCCGATGCCGATCACGATCTGATTGAGCCCCAGACCCACGCACAGCAGCGCCATCACCAGCGCCACCGCCATGCCGGCGAGGATTCCGCCGCCGAAGCCGGCCCACAGGCTGCCGGAATGATAGGCGACGAAGAAGCCCGCGAAGGCCCCGGCGATCATCATCCCCTCGATGCCGATGTTCAGCACGCCGGCCTTCTCGGACATCTGCTCGCCCAGCCCCGCCAGCAGCAGCGGCACCGCCGCGGTGACGGCGCCATAGAGCAGCGCGGCAAGGAAGGCCTCGGTCAGCATCACGCCCTCCGCGCCCTTGCGCGCTGATCCAGCCATTCCGCGACGGCCAGCACGATCAGCACGATCGCCACCAGAACCAGCGTGAACACCGTCGGCACCCCCAGCCGCCGCGCCGCGCTCTCGCCCCCGATCGACAGCATCGAGAACAGGAAGACGAAGCCGATGGCCGCAAACCCGTTCAGCCGGGCCAGAAACACCACCGGGATCACCACCAGGCCGAAGCCCGGGTTCCAGTCGGCGCGGATGTTGCCATAGACGCCCAGCACATCCACCGCCCCGGCCAGCCCCGCCAGCGCCGCCGACAGGGCGAAGACCGCCACCGTCAGCCAGGGCAGGTCGAGCCCGG
This sequence comes from Alphaproteobacteria bacterium, assembly GCA_003697125.1. Lineage (GTDB taxonomy): Bacteria > Pseudomonadota > Alphaproteobacteria > Rhodobacterales > Rhodobacteraceae > J013. The sequence continues at coordinate 21,888 of RFGB01000309.1, read as the reverse complement.
CATGCACCGCCGCGCGCGGGCCCGCCCCGACGATGCGCAGCCGCAGGCCGAAGGCGGTGCGGGTCATCATCAGATGCACGGCGACCACCGCCACCAGCCCGATCACCAGCCCCGAGGAGACGGTGGTCTCGAACAGCCGCGGCAGCCGCTCGTCCACCGGCAGGGTCCGGGTCTGGGGCACGGTGGTGGCGGGGTCGCGGAACACCAGCTTGACCAGCGCATTGGCCAGCGACAGGCCCAGGAAGCTCATCATCAGCGTGGTGATGATCTCGTTCACCCCCTGGAATGCGCGCAGCAACGCAGGCAGCACCGACCAGGCCATCGCCGCCAGCGCCCCCAGCCCCGCCGCGACGGTCAGGACCGCCCAGCCCGGGATCACCCCCGACAGCGCCGGCCCCGAGGCCGCCGCGGCCAGCGCCCCCAGCATGAACTGCCCGTCGATCCCCAGATTCCAGATCCCGGCGCGGAAGGCCACGATCAGGCCCGCCGCGATCAGCAGGAGCGGCGCCATCCGGGTCAGCGTCTGTTCCAGCCCCGAGGGCGACAGCAGCCCGCGCCGCACGACATAGCCGTAATAGGCCAGGGGGTCCTTGCCGAAGGCCATCAACAGCAGACCCGCCAGCAGCAGCGCCAGCAGGATCGGCACCGCCGCCATGAGCCCGGCGCGCAGCGCGCCCAGGGCGGCCGCCGCCACCGCGCCCTGCCCCGTGGCCCCGGCCCCGTCCGCCCGCGCATCCGTGTTCATGCCGCCACCCCGACCATCAGCCGCCCGATCCGTGCCCGCGCCTCGGCATCATTGGCCACGATCCCGGCGATCCGTCCGCCCGACATCACCGCGATGCGGTGGCTCAGCGCCAGAAGCTCCTCGAGATCGGTCGAGATCAGCACCACGGCGATTCCCTGCGCGGCAAGGTCACGGATGCGCTGATGGGTGGCGCGGGCATTGGCGAGGTCCAGCCCGTAGGTCGGCTTGGAGAAGACCACCACCCGCGCGCCGGGCACCAGCTCGCGCGCCAGGATGACCTTCTGGATGTTGCCGCCCGACAGCCGGCCCACCGGCGTGGCCACGCCCGGGGTGCGGACATCGAAGGCGCGCACCCGATCGCGGGCATGGGCGTCGATCACCGCGCGCCGTTCCAGCCCCGCGCGCCAGAAGGGCGGGGCGCCCACCTCCTTCAGCACCAGGTTCAGGCTGACCGGGAAGGCGCCGACCGTCCCCTCGCCCAGACGGTCATCGGTCAGATAGCGCAGCCCGGCGCGGCGGCGCCCGCCGACCCCCTGAGCGGACAGGTCGCGGCCATCCACCAGCACCCGCCCCCCGGCGCGGCGCTGGCCGGCCAGCGCCTCGGCCAGCTCGCGCTGCCCGTTGCCGTCGATCCCGGCGATGCCGAGGATCTCGCCGGGGGCGACATCGAAGCTGATCCCCTCCAGCGCCGGCGCCCCGTCGCGCGCGGGCAGCGACAATCCCTCCACCACCAGCCGCCGGCCCGGGCGGGGCGGCGCCGGGGGCGCGGTGTCCGCCGCCCCCGCGGTGCGGGCGCCGAACATCATCTCCAGGACCTCGCCGACGGTCTCCTCGCCGCGGATCCGTTCCGGCGGGATCTCGCCCACCTTGCGGCCGAGCTTCAGCACGCTGATCCGGTCGCCGAAGCTCACCGCCTCGCCCAGCTTGTGGGTGATGAACAGGATCGCCAGCCCCTGCCCGGCCATGCGCCGCATCAGCGCCCCCAGCTCGGCGATCCCGTCGGGGGTGAGCATCGAGGTGCTCTCGTCGAGGATCAGCACCCGCCCGCCCCGGACCAGGGCGCGCAGGATCTCGGCCTGCTGCTGTTCGCCCAGCGAGAGGTCGCCCGCGCGCATTTCGGGGCGCACCGCCATCCCCAGCCCGGCGGCGATCTCGCCCAGCCGGGCGGCCATCTCGCGCCGGGCCGGCCGGCGCCACCATGGCGCGCCCAGAAGCAGGTTCTCGGCCACCGTCAGGGACGGCACCAGCATGCTGTGCTGGAACACCGTTCCGATCCCCAGCGACAGGGCGTGGCGGGGCGAACGGATGGTGACCGGCCGGCCCTCGATCTCGATCCGCCCCGAATCGGGCTGGATCAGCCCCGACAGCATCGCGACGATGGTGGACTTTCCCGCGCCGTTCTCGCCCAGCAGCACATGCACCTCGCCCGGCCGCAGCGCCAGGTCGATGCGGTCATTGGCCAGCACCCCGGGAAAGCGCTTGGTGATGCCCTTCAGGGCCAGGATGGGGGCGGTGGTGGTCATCGGTCCTTCCCGATCGCGCCGGCCGCCCCCCGGGCGCGCGGCCCGGGGGGCGGGGCGGGCTCAGCCCTCGACTCGGGTCATCAGCTTGCGCACCTCGGTCGCGTCGAAGATCGCGGGCACCTCGATCTCGCCCGAGACGATCTTCTCGCGCACCGCCATCACCTCGGCCCAGACATCATCGGGCACCTGCGGGGTCTTCAGCAGGCGCACGCTGTCATCCTTCAGGCCGATGGCGTAGGAGCGGGTGCCGAAGCGGTCGGCGCGCAGATCCTCGATCATCGCGACATAGACCGGGGTGATGTCCCAGACCACCGAGGTCAGGAGATGCCCCTTGTCGATCGGCGTCTTGTCGCCGATCACGTCGATGAACAGCACCTTGCCGCCGTCGACCGCCTTGCGCGTCTCGACCGCCTGCAGCATGCCGAACGAGGATCCGTTGCCCTGGCCGAAGATGATGTCGGCGCCCGCGGCGATCACGCTCTCGGTCACCCGCTTGCCGCCCGCGGCATCGGAATAGGCGGCGGGGCCGATCACGGCATAGATCACCTCGACCTTGTCATTGACCGACCGCACGCCCAGGGCGAAGGCCGCGGACTGCGAGTTCCAGCTGGGCGGCTCGCCCGAGACGACGATCCCCACCTTGCCGGTGCGGGTCATCTTCGCCGCCATCACCCCGGCGAGATAGGCGCCTTCATGCCCCGACAGGGTGTAGTCCGCGATCAGGCCCGGGGTCAGCGCCTCGGGCGTGTCGACGATGGCCACCGGCACCTTCGTCTCGCGCGCGATCTCGGGTGCGGCGGTGTTGTAGCCCGAGGCATGGGCGATCATCAGATCCGCCCCCTCCTCGGCCAGCTCGCGCAGGGTGGGGCGCACATCGCCATAGCCCAGCCCCTGGGCGACCATCACCTCGACCCCGGTGATCTCGCCCGCCTTCCTCGCGGCCTCGATCCCCTGCTGGTTCCAGCCATAGTCGGTGCCCTCCTCGGGGGTCAGGATGGCGATGGCCTTCACTTCGGCCGCGAGGCCGGCGCCGGCCAGCATCGTGCCCGCGAGCATCGCCCCCGCGATCGCCGCGGCGATGCCGGTCGCATGTCGTCTGGTCATGGTGTATCTCCCTTTCGCTGTCGGACCAGTTCTGGTTTCGGCCATTGTGCCGGGTTGATCCCGGTCTGTGCCTGATGGGGGGAAAGATGCGCCGCGCAGCCGTGCTGACGATCCTGGCCCTCGCCATTGCGGCCGCCGGGCCGGTGGCGCCGGGGACGCAAACCGCGGGGCTGGAGCGGCTGCCCCTGCGGGTGACGAATGCCGCCGCGGGGCCGATCGCCTGCGCGGCGCAGATCGCGCACTGGTTCGCGATGCCGCTTGCCGACATCGCGCCTGGCGCAACGGCCGAGATCGCGCTGTGGCGCCATCCGGAAAGCGGGACGGTCATGATCCTGAACGCGCGCGGCGAGGCGCTGCCGGTCGAGCGGATCTGGTGCGGCCATGCCGGGCGCGCCTGGCAGACGCGCGCGCAGATCGCCATCGACCGCAGCCGGCCGGCCGCGCCCATCGCGCTCAGCTGCGGCGCGGGCGATGAACGCCTTGTCTGCCTGCCGCATGCCCATCGGCCCTAGCCGCCGCGCCGCTGCGCAAGCAGGGCGCGGATGCGCCGGTATTCCGCGGCCACCGCCGGATCGGCCGAGACGAGGCGTTCGGCCAGCTCGGCAAAGGCCTTCTGCATGCGTGCCTGATCGGCCTCGGACAGCTCGGTGATCACCCCGCCATGCTCGGTCCAGATCCGGTAGGTGCGTTCGACATTCGCAACCCCCCAGGGGTAGACGCGCTGCTCGGCCGCCCGCCCGGCGGCGCGGATCGCCTCGCGCAGCTCGGCCGGCTGGGCCTGGAACCAGCCCTCGTTGACCACCGTCACCGAGACGATCTCGGCAAAGCGCAGGTCCAGCACATGGCGCCCGATGTCGTAATACTTGAAGGCGGTCAGGATCGGCATGCCGACCAGCATTCCGTCAAGCGCGCCGGACTGCAACGCCGGCACCACCTCGGACAGCGCCAGCGGCAGGGGCGTGGCGCCCAGCAGCTTCATCGGCTCGATCTGCATCGGGCTGGCGAAGGTGCGGATCTTCAGGCCGGCGAGATCGTCGAGCCGCGCCACCGGCTTCAGGGTGAACACGACGGTGGGGCTGTTGTAGATCGCGCCGATGATGCGCAGCCCCTTGTCGAGGAACATCGTCTCCATGTGGTCGCGGAATTCGGGATCGTGGATCACCGCATGGACATCCTCGGGCGAACGGAACAGCCCCGGAACGTCGAAGGCCTGGAAGCGCGGATCGACATTGGTCATGAAGCTGGTGGGGGTGGTGAAGGCCTCGATCGTGCCCAGAAGCACCCCCTCGACCATGCGCGGAATCGCGCCCAGCTGGCTGGCGGGATAGATCTCGGCCTTCACCCGGTCCCCCACCCGGGCGGCCAGCTCCTCGGCAAAGACCTTCATCCATTCGTGCTGGACATCGTTGATCGTCGCGGTGGCCAGCTTCATGACCGGCTGGGCGCGCAGCGGCAGCGGGGCCGCGGCCGCGGCGGCCAGCAGCAGCGGGATCAGGATCGATTTCAGGCGCGACCTGGGCATGGGCGGGTCCTTTCTCAGCGGATCAGGGCAAGGGACAGGGCGGGAACATAGGTGATCACGGCCAGCGCGGCGCACTGGACCAGGACGAAGGGCAGAACGCCGCGCCACAGCACGGGGGCGGCCAGCCCGGTGACGGCCGAGGCGACGAACAGGTTCAGCCCGAAGGGCGGGGTGAACATGCCGATCGCCAGATTGACCGTCATCACCACCCCGAAATGCACCGGATCGACCCCCGCCGCGACCGCCGCCGGCGCCAGCAGCGGCGCCAGCACGAGGATCGCCGAGGTCGGGTCCAGCACGCAGCCCACGGCCAGCAGCACCAGATTGACCGCCAGCAGGAAGGCCCAGCCCGGCAGCGCCTGCGCCGCGATCCAGCCCGAAAGCGCCTGCGGGACGCCATGCGTGGTCAGGATATAGGTCATCAGCCCCGCCGCGGCGACGATGATCAGGATCTTGGCCGACAGGATCGCCGCCTCGCCCGCGGCCATGACGATCTCGCCCCAGCTCATCGACCGGTAGAGGAAGCGCGCAACGATGATCGCATAGAGGCAGGCGAAGCCCCCTGCCTCGGTGGGCGAGAAGACCCCGCTCCAGATCCCGCCCAGAATCGCCACCGGCATGATCAGCCCCGCCGCCGCCGCGCGCGTCGCCCGCAGCTTCTCGGCCAGCCCCAGCCCGGCCCCCGCCGGCATGCGCCGCGCCGAGACCAGCACCCGGCCCACCATCGCCGCGGCGATCACCAGCCCCGGGATGATCCCGGCCAGGAACAGCTGCGTCACCGACTGTTCGGCCGCCAGCCCGTAGAGGATCATCGCGATCGAGGGCGGCAGCACGATGTCGATCGCGCCCGCGGCCGAGATCAGCCCCCCCGCCCGCGCCGGCGTCCAGCCCTCGGCCACCAGCCGCGGATAGAGCGCGCGCCCCAGCACCCCCACCGCCGCGGCCGAGGAACCCGAGATCACCCCCATCACCGCCGATGCGCCCACCGTCGCCACGCCCAGGCTGCCCGGAATCCGCCCGGCCAGCGCCAGCGCCCAGGCGATCAGCCGCGCCGCGATCCCGCTGCGGCCCATCAGCTCGCCGGCAAGAATGAAGAAGGGCACCGCGAGAAGGGCATAGGTGTCGAGCCCGCCGAACACCACCTGGTGCAGCACCATCGGCGGCATCGGCGCCACCCACAGCGTCACGGCGACCGCCGCGGCGAGCAGCGCCAGGAACACCGGCATGCCCGAGGCGATCAGCGCGAGCGGCAGCAATGCGGCGAGCGCGCTCATGCCGGCCGTCCGGAACCGCCGGAGCGCATCAGGCCGCGCAGGCCCGCGATCACCCCCCAGCCCGACACCAGCGCCAGCCCAGCATAGCCGGCGGGCAGCGCGGCATGCACCGGGGCCAGCGGCACGCCCAGCGCCATGCTGGTCATGCCGAGCGCGTCGAGCCGCGCGACATATTCCACGCTGGCCCGGGCGGCGACCAGGCAGACCGCCAGCGCCACCGAGTCATGGCCCAGCGCCAGCAGCCGCCGCCCCCCCGCGCCCAGCATCGCCGGAACCAGCCCGATGGCGATATGCGCCCGCGCGGCCAGGGCCAGCACCGCGCCCGCCATCACGATCCAGACCATGGTGAAGGTCATCAGCTCGTCGGCGCCGACCAGTCCCGCGCCGGCCAGATGGCGGCCCAGGGCGTTGACCACATTGACGGCGACGATGACGAGGAGCGCCACCCCCAGCAGCGCCTGCACCGTCCGGGCGAGCCGACCGGCGCCGTGCCCCGCTGACCCCCCCGCCGCCATCGCTCAGCCCCCGCCTTCCAGGATCCGGCGGATGGCGACCAGCTTCGCCGCCCGGCCGGCCTGCAGCCGCGCGATCTCCTCGGGCCCATAGTCGTAGATGCCGCCGCCGGTCTTCATGCCCAGCCTGCCCTCGGCCAGCTTCGCCGCGATCATCGGGGCCACGTCGGCGCGCGTGCTCAGCTCGCGGTTCAGGAAGCTGGCCACGGCGTGGTAGATGTCGAGCCCGGCCATGTCCATGAGCGCCATGGGCCCGATCACGGCCAGCTTGTAGCCGATGCCCCAAGATACGCAGGTGTCGATGTCGCGCGCCGAGATCACGCCCTGTTCGACCAGATCCACCACCTCGCGCAGCAGCGCATACAGCACCCGGTTCTCGACAAAGCCCGGCACGTCGCGCGCGACCCGCACCGGCACCAGCCCGATGCCGCGGATCAGCGCCTCGATCGCCTCCGCGGTCGCGGGCGCGGTCTCGGCACCGGGGATCACCTCGATCATCGGCACGATGTGGGGCGGGTTGGACCAGTGCATGCCCGCCATCCGCGCGGGATGGGCCATGTGCGCCTGCAGCCTGGTGATCGGGATTCCCGAGGTGTCGGAGGCGACGATCACCTCCTCGCCGATCAGCGGCGCCAGCGCCGCATAGACCCCGGCCTTGGTCTCGACGCGCTCGGGCACGTTCTCGATCACCAGATCCGCCCCCTCCACCGCGGCGGCGAGGCTGTCCACCACCTCGAAACCGCCGCCCTCCCGCGCCGCGATGCCCAGCGCGTCCATCGCCCCCTCGATCGCCGGGCGCATCGCCTCGGCGCGGGCGCGGGCCTCGGGGGCGATGTCATGGCCGCGCACCCTCAGCCCGCCGCGGGCGAGCCTGAGCCCGATGCCGGGGCCCATCGTCCCCAGCCCGATCACGGCGGCGGTGCGGATCATGCCGTCACCCGCGCGAAGGCGGGCCGCGCCTCGAGCCGGGACAGCCAGGCCTCCAGCCCCGGCATGTCCGGCCGGCCGATGTCGAAGCCCGCGCAGCGCTTCAGGATCGGTCCGCAGGCGATGTCGGCGATGGTCAGCCGGTCGAGCGCGAGCCAGTCCCGCCCCTGCAGATGCGCATCGATGATGCCCATCTGCCGCACGAGATCGGCGACATCGGCCGCATAGCCGGGCGCGCGTTCCTCGGGCTTCTGTCGCGCGCCCTTGAAGGCGGCGATGTAGCCCGGATTCACCGCCGCCAGCAGGAAGTCCATCCAGCGTTCGACGAGGCTGCGTTCGGCCGGGGTGGCTCCGGTCAGCTCGGGCGCGCGGGTGGCGGCGAGATAGCGCAGGATGGTGTTCGATTCCCAGATCACCAGGTCGCCGTCGATCAGGGTCGGCACCTTCATGGTGGGGTTCAGCGCGCGGTATTCGTCGGTCTCGGTGTTGCCGAACTGGCGCCCGTAATCCTCGCGCCGGTAATCGGTCCCGGTCTCCTCGAGGAAGAACAGCACCTTCTGGACGTTTCCGGATGTCTTCCGGCCAAGCAGCTTCAGCATCGGTGCGTCCTCACCTGTCCAGGGGCTTGTAGACGATGGCGTCCATCTCGATCTTGGTGCGGATCACCGCGCGCGCCTCGACGGTCGTGCGGGCGATCACCGCGCCCTGCATCACCTCGGCGAAGGCACGGTTGTAGCGGCCGAAGTCGCGCGGATCCTCCAGATAGGTGGTGATGCGCACCACGTCGCGCAGGGTCGCGCCCTCCTCGGCGATGATCCGCTCGATCGCCCGCAACGTGGCGACGGTCTCCTCCTCGATGCTGCCATGGATCATGTTGCCCTCGGCATCCTTGGCCACCTGACCCGAGACGAAGATGAAGTCTCCGGCCCGGACGGCGGGATGGAAGGGCAGGTTGGGGTTCTTCTTGCCGATGGCATGGTGGATGCGCTCGCTCATGGTCCCTCAGAACAGGCTGGTCTCCAGGATCTCGACCCCGCGGATCCGGTCGACGAGGTAGATCAGGCCGCGATCGTCGATGGTGACATCGTTGGAGGAGGCGCGCTCGGCCCCCGGGGCGGGATCGGGCAGATAGTGGCCGACCCGCCGCGGGGCGAAGGGATCGGCGATGTCGAAGATCTGCAGCCCCTGGGCGAACCAGGCAAAGGGGATCACGCTGCCGGTGAACCGCTCCGAAGGCTGGTGGCAGCCGCTCATCGGCGGCTGCGGCGCGCCATCGGGATCGGCCCCCGGCACCCGGATGGTGGCGATCGGGACCGGCAGCCGCTCCTCGGTGATGTCATAGACCCAGGCGAAGGCGGGGGCGGCGGGGTAGAGCTTGGCCACGTCCTCGTCGGCCACCACCATCACCCGCCGCCCGCGAAGCGTCCCGGGCACCGGCAGGCAGGTATGGGTCGGGTGGGGGAAGCTGGCCGAGGTGTTGGCATGGGCGATGGCGCGCGGCCGGCTCATGTCGGATATGTCGAGGATGTAGAGCCCGTGATGCCAGTAGCTGACATAGAGCCGGTCGCCCATCCTGAGCGGGTGATGGCAGCGCGGGGGAACATAGTCCTCCCAGGGATAGGTCTCGCCCGCTCCGACATTCTGCCCCGGAATCCACCAGCGGCCCACCTCCTCGGGCCGGGCGGGATCCTTCAGGTCGAGGATCAGCACGATGTTGCCTACGAACCCCTCGGCGGTGGGCGACAGATAGGCATAGCGCCCGTCGAAATCATAGCGGTGAACCCCCTTGCCGGCGGTCATCCACTTGCCGATCTGGCGCGGCCGCGCGGGGTCGGTGGTGTCATAGATGGCGATGCCGCCGCCGAACTCGGCCGGCCCGTCCTTTCCGAAGCGTTCATGATTGACGATCATCAGCCCGTCGCGGGCGCGCACCTTGTGGGAATGCCAGCCGGGGGGCACGCGGATCTCGGCCAGAAGCCGCGGATTGCGCGGATCGGACACGTCATAGAGCGAGGTGCCGCTGGGCGGGCGCATGTGGCCGACATGCAGCACGTTTCCGTCCACCCAGACCTGCCCTCCGCCCGGGCAGTCGATATGCCCGATCCGGGTCACCTTCGACGAGGACACCACCGTCACCCCCTTCCCCGCGCCTGCCCCGTGACGGCCCGCCCCGGCCGGGGCGGGCCCGCGCCTCAGTCGAGGCGGATGAGGTCGCCCGCCCGGTCGCGGCCGATCTTGCGATAGAGATGCAGCGCCTTCTGCGTCGGTTCGTCCGAGGCGACGAAGAAGATCACCCGATCGCGCTCCGAGCCGTTGACATGCTCGACCCAGCAGCCGCCCGGCACCGCAAGCGTGTCGAACTGCGTCCAGTCGAACCGCTGGCCGTCGATGATCGAATGGCCCGAGCCTTCGAACGGCGCGATCAGTAGGTTGGCGGTCTGGCGCAGGGGCAGCGTGCGTTCGCCCGGGCGCAGCATCTGGACATAGAAGGTGATGGTGCGGAACACCGGCCCGCCATGGACGGGGTCGGTGTATTCGATGGTCACGCCCTCATGGGGGGCGCCGTCGAAATCCTTCCACCGCTCCAGAAGCGCCTCCATCGCCTCCCAGCGATAGACCCACATGGGCGAGGACTTCCCGCCCCCGCGGCGATGGTCCACGAAGCGCGGCACCATGCCGCCATGGCCGTAAGCCGCCTGGCTGTAGTCGGCCGGATAGCGCGCGGTCTGCACCTTCTTGGGAACCTCGCGGCCATTCTCGATCTCGGTGTAGTTGTGGTCGAAATGCACCGCGTGCAGCGTCTCGACCAGCGGCAGGTCCAGCACCGAGAGATTGATCGAGGGGGTATCGCCCACCGTGCCGTGATTGTGCCAGGCATCGTTGGGGGTCAGCACCATGTCGCCCGGCCCGAAGACGACATCCTCGCCCTCGACGCCGGTGAAGTTGCCCTCTCCGATCAGGCCGAAGCGGATGGCGCTGGGCGAATGCTTGTGCGGCGGCATGATCTCGCCGGGATCGTTCAGCCGGTAGGCGGTGTACATCGTGCTGACCGAGGCGCGCTTCGGCGCGAGCCCCGGATTGACCAGGATCAGCGAGCGCCTCTCGCTGTCATCCATGGTCACCAGCTCGGCGGCCCGCTTCAGGAGCGGCTCGATCTCGGCGAACCGCCAGACATGCGGCACCGCCTTGGGGGTCGCCATCAGCTGCACGACCTCGTCATGTTCCACCGTGTCCGAGGTCGCCCAGAAGGGGAACATGTTGCCGCGCGCGATCGCCTCGTAAAGCCCCTTCAGCGCCGCCGCGCGATTGGCGCGCGCTTCGCCCGCCTTGTCGGCCACGTTCATCTCGCCACCCTCCTGCCGAATGCCGGCGGCAGCGCGCCGGCGGGTTCGTCCAACCAGCGCAACCGTAGACAGGCCGGTTGAACCATGCAATGGAAATCTGCCGCCACCAATCCGCAACCAGTTGCCCCTGGTTGACGCCGGCCGCTTTCGCCGGCTGCGCCCCGGCCGATCATTGCCCGCCGGAGCGGATGAAATCCGCCCCCCGTTCGGCGATCATGATCACCGCGGCATTGATGTTGCCGCTGGGCAGGTCGGGCATCACCGAGGCATCGATCACCCGCAGCCCCTCGGCACCGCGCACCCTGAGCCGCGAATCGACCACCGCCAGCGGATCCGCCTCGGAGCCCATCCGGCAGGTCCCCGCGGGGTGATGCACGGTGATCGCGGTCTTGCGGATATGGGCGTCGATCTCCGCGCCGCCGGCGCAGCCGGGTCCGGGGAAGAATTCCGCCTCGACAAAGGGCGCCATCTCGGGGCGGGCGGCGATCTCGCGCGCGATGCGGACGCCGGCGCGCAGGCTGTCCCAGTCCGCCGGGGCCGACAGGAAGTTCTGGTGGATGCGGATCTTCGCCTCGGGATCGGCCGAGGCGAGCGCGACATGGCCCCGGCTCTCGGGCCGGATCGCCACCAGCCGCATGGCGAAGCCGTCGCGGAACGGTCGCCGGATCAGCGGGAACCAGGGCCACGCGGCCAGGGGGGCGGCGGTGAACAGGATCTGCAGATCGGGCAGCGGGCGGTCCGGGGCGGTGCGCAGGAAGGCGACCACCCCCCCGGGCACATCGCCCGAGAAACCCTCGAACCCCAGCCAGGTGCGCAGCATGTCGAAGGCGATCCGGTCCGCGCGCATCATCCGGTGGAAGGGCCCCGGGCTGCGGCGATGGAACATCAGGATCACCGAGACATGGTCGGAGAGGTTCCGCCCCACCCCGGGCAGCGGGATGGCCGCGTCGATGCCGTGGCGGGCCAGCGCATCGGGATCGCCGATGCCCGAGAGCATCAGCAGCTGGGGCGAGTTGATCACCCCTCCGGCCAGGATCACCTCGCGCCGCGCCGCGACCCGGCGGATCCGGCCGCGGCGGTATTCCACCCCCCGGGCGCGCCGCCCCTCCATCACCACGCGGTGCGCCATCGCGCCGGTCTCGACGGTCAGGTTCGGCCGGCGCAGCGCCGGGCGCAGATAGGCCGTCGCCGCCGAGCAGCGCCGCCCCCCGCGGATGGTCATCTGCAGCCGGCCGAAACCCTCCTGCCTTTCGGCATTGTAATCCTCGGTCCACGGATAGCCCGCCCCGCGCCCGGCCGCGGCAAAGGCATCCATCAGCGGATCGCGATAGCGGCAGAACTGGGTGCGAAGCGGCCCGCCCGCCCCGCGCCAGCGATTCGCGCCGCCCTCCCAGTCCTCCATCTTCCTGAACCACGGCAGCACATGCTCATAGGACCAGTCGGGCAGGCCCCCGGCCGCCCAACGGTCATAGTCGCCAGGGTTGCCCCGCACGAAGGCCATCGCATTGGTCGAGGAACTGCCGCCGATCACGCGGCCCCGGGCGCATTCGACCGCGCGGCCGTCGACATTGGGCTCGGGCTCGCAGAAATAGCCCCAGTCATGGCGCCGCTCGGTCAGGATCTTGCCCCAGCCCAGGGGAATGTGGATCAGCGGATCACGGTCCCAGCCCCCCGCCTCCAGCAGCAGAACCGAAACGTCGCGATCCTCGCTCAGCCGCGCGGCCAGGACGCAGCCGGCCGAACCGGCCCCGACGATGACATAGTCGTATTCCGCATCGAAGCGCGCCTGCCCGGCCACCGTCGCCCCCCGCATCCACCCTGCCGACCGGTCGGCGGCTGGGCCGACCATGGCAAAACCACACAACCATTCGCCGGCCATGGTTGTCAACCATCGCCCGACCGGCTAAGGATATGGTCGTGACACGGGCCGGCTGCGCCCGGGCGGAGGGAGGCGGTCGGCGATGGATTCGCAAAGCCCTGTGGCGGATCGGGAAGACGGCGATCGCGGCGCGGCCGGCGGCGCGGGGGCGGCCGCGGGCGGCGACGTGGCCGCCATTGCCGAGGCGATCCGGCAGATGCGCCGCGCGGGGGGCGAGCTGCCTTCGGAGCGGCGGCTTGCCGCGGCGCTTCAGGTCAAGCGCCACCAGCTGCGCAAGGCGCTGTCCCTGCTGCGCGCGCGGGGCGAGCTGACCCCGCCGCGGCCCCGGCGCGGCCCCCAGGCGGGGATGCCCGACCTGGCCGCGCTGGCCAATCCGATCGAGGTGATCGAGCTGCGGCTGATGCTGGAGCCGGCCTTTGCCCGCCTCGCCTCGCTGCGCGCCTCGGGGGCCGAGGTGGCGCGGATCCTCGAGGCGGCGACCACCCCGGCCGGCGCGGATGCGGGCGCGGTCGATCTGGCCTTCCATGCCGCCATCGCCGCGGCGGTGCGCAACAATCTGGCCCAGGCCTTCTATTCGATGCTGCGCAAGGTCGGCACCGACGCCCGGCTGCGCGTGGCCGGGCGGCTGCGCAGCCAGTCCTGCCCCAGCCACATCGCCCGCCGCGACGCCGAGCACCGCCGCATCGCCGAGGCGATCGCGGCGCGCGACCCCGACGCCGCCGAGGCCGAGATGCGCCGCCACCTCGCCTCGGTCGAGGCGCTGATCCTCGAACGCAGCGCGCCGGGGCGCACCGACGCGGCCTGAGCGCGGCGCCCGGCCCGTCGCGCGGACAGGGTCAGCCGCCGGACGGCTCGGGGCTGTCCGAGAGCGAGGAGCCCCGCCAGCCGGGATCGGGTTCGGCCGGCTCGGAGGCAAGGCCCGCCGCGGCGATGGCGCGGATGGCGCAGTATTCGTCCTTCTCGGAGGTATCGCCGCTGACTCCCACCGCGCCGATGGTCGTCCCCTGCGCGTCGAGGATCAGCACCCCGCCCGGAACCGGGATGAAGCGGCCCTCGGCGGCCACGGCCAGCGCGCTCTGGAAGGCGGGGCGCCGGGCCAGACGGTCGCGGATCAGCCGGCTGGAGATCCCCATCCCCAGCGCGCCCCAGGCCTTGCCGAAGGCGATGTCGAAACGCAGGATCCCCGCGCCGTCCTCGCTCTTCATGGCGACAAGCCGGCCGCCGGAATCGAGCACCGCCACGGTCAGAGGAAGCATGCCCTCCTGCCGGCCGACCTGCAGCACATGGTCGACGATGGCCGAGGCGCGGTCGAGGGTAAGGCTGGTCATCAGGCGCATGGGTCTATCCGCTCATCAGGTTGGGCAGCCAGGTGACGATGCCCGGAAAGGCGATCAGCACCGCGATCGTCACCACATCGGCGATGAAGAACAGCAGGATGCCGCGGAACACGTCGGAGAGCGGGATCTCGGGCCGCACCCCGTTGACCACGAAGCAGTTGAGGCCGATCGGCGGGGTGATCAGGCAGACCTCGGCCATCTTCACCACGATGATGCCGAACCAGATCGAATCGAAGCCCAGCGCGATCACCGCGGGATAGACCACCGGCAGCGTCAGCAGCAGCATGCCGATGGCATCCATGAACATGCCCAGCACGGCATAGGCCAGCAGGATCAGGATCATCACCACCAGCGGCGGCATGTCCAGCCCGACGATCCAGCCGGTGAAGGCCTCGGGCAGGCCGGAGAAGCCGAGGAAGCGCACGAAGATCAGCACCCCCCAGATCATCGAGAAGATCATCGCGGTGAGCTTGGCCGATTCCATCAGCGAGCGCTGCACCGCGCGCCGCGAGGTTCCCCGCGCCACCGCCACCGCGAAGACCACCGCCGCGCCCAGCGCGCCGGCCTCGGTGGGCGTGGCCCAGCCGCCATAGACCGCGGTCAGGATGATCGCGACCACGAGGAAGATCGGCGAGATCCCGGGCAGCGACTGCAGCCTCTCGCGCCAGCTGAAGCCACCGACCGAAGGCGCCTGGCCGGGCCGCAGCATCGCCCATCCCATGATGATCAGCGCATAGATCAGCGCCGAGACGATCCCCGGCAGGAAGCCCGCCAGCAGCAGCCGGCCCACCGACTCCTCGACGATGATCGCATAGATCACGATGATCGCCGAGGGCGGGATCAGCGTGGCCAGCGTGCCGCCCGCCGCGACCACCCCGGCGGCCAGCCTGCGGTCATAGCCGTGGCGCAGCATCTGCGGGATCGCCACCCGCGCGAACACCGCGGCGGTGGCGGTCGATGCGCCCGAGACCGCGGCGAAACCGGCCGTGGCGAACACGGTGGCGACCGCAAGCCCCCCGGGGATCCAGCCGATCCATTTGCGCGCGGCATCGAACAGCCGGTCGGTCAGCCCGGCGTGATAGGCCATGTAGCCGATGAACACGAACATCGGCAGGACGCTGAGCGCATAGTTGGACGACTTGGCGTGGGGGATGGTGCCGACGATGCCCGCGGCCGGTCCCCAGCCCAGCAGCTCGACCAGCCCAAGAAGCCCCACCGCCGCCGCGGCATAGACGATCCGCACCCCCAGCACCACCAGCACCATCAGGACCGCGACGGCGATCAGCCCGACCAGCATCGGGTCCGAGAAGCCTATCCCCAGGATCATCGCCGCCCGTCTCCCTCGCCCGGCGCCTCGCCCATGATCTCCTCGATCTCCTCGCGCGCCTGCTCCATCACCTCGCGCGCCGTGACCACGCCGATGCGCTCGCGGGCGGGGTCGATCAGAAGCCGCACCGACCCCGCGAACTGGATCAGAAGCCGCAGGAACCATACCGAGAAGGCGATCGGCACCAGAAGCTTGGACGGCCAGACCGGAAAGCGGGCGTCGATCGTCGTGTCGCCCAGGGTATAGGCGCGCATGAAGTGCTGGGCCGAATACCAGATCAGCACCCCGATCACCGCCAGGGCGACCAGGATGCCGAAGGCCTCGACCAGCCACAGCATCCGCCCGTGCAGGCGCCCGACCAGGAGTTCCATGCGCACATGGCTGCCCAGCCGCTGGCAATAGGCCGCGCCGAGGAAGGCCATCGTGGCCATCGACAGTTCGACGAAGTCGATATAGCCCGAGATCGGCGCATTGAGCAGGGTGCGCAGCAGGATCTGCGCCACCCCCAGCAGCATCAGCGCGAAGATGGCGAAGGCTGCGATCAGTGTGGCGCCATCCTCCACCGGAGCGAGGGCGCGGTCGAGGCGCCGCATCAGCGGCCCGGAATCAGAGTCGCGGCTCAAGCCCACCTCCCCGCCCGGATGTCACGCGATGGCGGCCGGGCCTAGCGGCCCGCCCGCGCCTCCTCGGCCAGCGCCCAGACCGCCTCGAACAGGCCGCGCGCATCGAACCGGTCCTGATTCTCGGCGATCCAGGCCTCCCAGACCGGCTTGCCGCCCAGCTCGCGGAAGCGCGCGATCTCGGCATCGGTATAGGTGATCGGCGTCATCCGCTCGCGGAACATGGCCAGGTTGCGCTCGTCGGCCTCGCGATAGCGCTGCAGCTGAACATCCATCACCAGATCGCGATAGCCCATCAGCAGGTCGCGATACTGGGGCGGCAGCGCCTCGAAGGCCTGCTTGTTCAGGACCCAGCCGCATTCGGCGCTGCCGGGGGCCAGGTTGGTGGTGAACCACTCCGCCACCTCGTGGATGCGATAGGCGACATGGGCATAGGTGAAGGGGAAGGCGGCCGCGTCCAGCGCGCCGCGCTCGAAGGCGGTCAGCGTCTCGCCGGCGGGCAGGGTCATCTTGACCGCGCCGATCCGTTCCATCGCGTCGCCAAGCCCGCCGCCGGCGCGCACCCGCAGGCCCTTCCAGTCCTCCAGCCTCAGCGGCGGCTTGCCGCGGCCCAGGATCTCGAACTGCGGAAGCAGGCCCGAGACATAGGGAATCGCGTTCCACTGCGCCATGTCGGCGACGATCGCGGGATGCTCGAACAGCCGGCTGCGCACATGGCGGTTCACCTCGGGGTCGCCGAGCGGCAGGAACGGCAGCGAGAACACCGTCCAGGCCGGATTCTTGCCGGGATGGTAGAATTCGCAGATCGCCGCGCCCTCGAAGGCGTTAAGCTTCAGCCCGTCCAGATTCTCGCGCGCGCCGGAAAGCTGCTCGCCATAGAAGATCTTGATCTGGAACCTGCCGTCGGTGTCCTCGGCCACGCGGCGGGCCATCTCCTCCATCCCCGCGGTCAGGGCACGGGGATTGCCGAAGGCCGAGATCTTCCAGAACAGGCTCGGCCCCTCCACCCCGGCGGCCCGCCCGGCATCCGCCGAGATCAGCGCCCCCAGCATCACGGCCAGCGCCGTTGCACCGATGCGATTCATCCCATCCTCCCTGACTGTTCGGCCGCGCCCGGCGCGGCGTCGCGCACCATGGCGGGCAGGGTTCGATCCCGGCCTTCTAGCGATCATCCCGCCGCCGATCAACAATAATCGAGATTTTCCCGCAATTCGCGATACTGTCGAGATACGGGCCGGGCGCCGCCGGGCCGACCCCCTCCCGCGGGCGATTCGTCCGCATGATCCGCGATCCCGGCGGCGGCGCGGCGGGAATGCCGAAGGAAGCAGTTGAAAACCGCGCGCTTGTGTGTATCTCGATGTCACTTCCGGCTGTGGCGACAGCATCGACGATGTCCGCGCGACGGCCCTGCCGGATGCATGGAGAGTGGCGCGCATGGACGACGCCCGCGATTTCGCCTCGGCCGCACTGGACGCCGAGGAACCTCCGAGTATCACCCACATCGCTGGCTCCGGGGCGGATGCCCCGGTGACGCGGCCCCGGCCCGCCGGCGGCGGCCCGCGGGGCGAACGCTTTGTCGAAAGCGCCCGCAGCCGGGCCTTTCGTCGGCGGTTCTACCCGGAAGCGGACGCAGCGCAGTGGGCCGACTGGCGCTGGCAGCTGCGCGCGCGGATCCGCAGCCTTGCCGGGCTGGAACGCATCTTCGCGCTGTCCGATGACGAACGCGGGGCGGTCGCCCGCCATCGCGGCGCGCTGCCGGTGGGGATCACGCCCTATTACGCCAGCCTGATGGACCGCGAGAACCCGGCCGATCCGCTGCGCCGCACGCACATCCCCGTCGGCCAGGAATATCTGCGCCTGCCGGGCGAGGCCGATGACCCGCTGGGCGAGGATCACGACACCGCCGCGCCGGGGCTGGTGCACCGCTACCCCGACCGGGTGCTGTTCCTGACCACGGGCACCTGCTCGACCTATTGCCGCTATTGCACGCGCTCGCGGATGGTCGGCGATCCGGGCGGCGAATACGGCTTCTCGCGCCAGCAGTGGGAACGGGCCATCGCCTATATCGAGGCGCACCCGGAAATCCGCGACGTGCTGCTTTCGGGCGGCGATCCGCTGACGCTGGCCGATGACAAGCTCGACTGGCTTCTGGGCCGGCTGCGGGCGATCCCGCATGTGGAGTTCATCCGCATCGGCACCAAGGTTCCGACGGTGCTGCCGATGCGCATCACCCGCGCGCTGACGAAGGTGCTGAAACGGCATCATCCGCTGTGGATGAGCCTGCATTTCACCCACCCCGCCGAGCTCACGCCCGAGGTGGCCGAGGCCACGGCGCGGCTGGCCGATGCGGGCATTCCGCTGGGCAGCCAGACGGTGCTGCTCAGGGGCATCAACGACGACATCGCGGTGATGAAGCCGCTGATGCAGGGGCTGCTGCGGCTGCGGGTCAAGCCCTATTATCTCTACCAGTGCGATCCGATCTCGGGCTCGGCGCATTTCCGCACGCCGGTGTCGAAGGGCCTCGAGATCATCGAGGGGCTGCGCGGCCACACCACCGGCTATGCGGTGCCGCAATACGTCATCGACGCGCCGGGCGGCGGCGGCAAGATCCCGCTCCTGCCCGACTACGTGGCCGGGCGCGACGGCGACGACCTGATCCTGCGCAACTTCGAGGGCGGGCTCTACCGCTATCCCGACCCCGGCGGGCGGATCGGGGCGGAGCGCGGCAACCCGCTGGCAGCGGGAGGCGCGGCATGATGCGCGTGGGCTTCGTCTATGACGCCCGGGCCGAATATCTGGCCGAAGGCTACGATCCGATCGACGTCGCCGAGTTCGACGAGCAGGTGACCATTGACGGCATCGCCGCCGCGCTCGCCCGCCAGGGCTGCGAGGTGACGCGGATCGGTCGCGGCCGGAACCTCGCCCGCCGGCTCGCGGCGGGGGAGCGGTGGGACCTGGTCTTCTCCATCGCCGAGGGGCTGAGGGGCCGGGCGCGCGAGGCGCAGGTGCCGGCCCTGTGCGAGATGTTCGACCAGCCTTACGCCTTCTCCGACCCGCTGACCATGGCGGCGACGCTCGACAAGGCCGCCGCCAAGCGGCTCGCGCGCGATCAGGGCGTGCCGACCGCGCCCTTCGCGGTGCTGCGCAGCGCGGAGGATGCGGCGGCGGTCGATCTGCCCTTCCCGCTCTTCGTCAAGCCGCTGGCCGAGGGCACCGGCAAGGGCTGTGCGCTGGCTTCGCTGGTCGCCGACCATGCCGCGCTGGCGGCGGCGGCCGGCGCGCTGATCGAGCGCTTCGCCCAGCCGGCGCTGGCCGAGACCTACCTGCCGGGGCGGGAGTTCACCGTCGGCATCCTCGGCAACGGTGATGCGGCGCGGGTGATCGGGGTGATGGAGATCACCGTGCGCCCCGAGGCGGGCGATCCGGTCTATTCCTACGAGAACAAGGAGCTGAGCGAGGAGCGCGTCGCCTACCGGCTGGCCGACGACGCCGAGGCGCGGGCGGCGGCCGAGGTGGCGCTTGCCGCCTACCGCGCGCTCGAATGCCGCGATGCCGCGCGGGTGGACATTCGTTCGGATGCCGAGGGCAGGCCGCAGTTTCTGGAGGTCAACCCCATCGCCGGGCTCAACCCGGTGCATTCCGACCTGCCGATGATCGCGCAGATGGCCGGGCATGATTTCGACTGGCTGATCGGCCAGATCCTGGCCGCCGCCTGCGACCGGCTGGGGCTGGCCCGCCCGGCGCGGAGGGCGGCGGCATGAGCGCGCGCCGCTTCGCCCCCGTCGTTCACGCCGCCCGCCCCGACCGGCCCGACGAGCAGGACACGGTGGACACGGCCAGGGCGATCGCCGCGGCGCTGACCCGCCAGGGCTGGGACAGCCCGGTGATCGACCTTGGCGCCGATTTCGCGCCCGCCCTGCAACGGCTGGCCGCCCGCGCGCCGGCGGCGGTGTTCAACATGGTCGAGACGGTCGCCGGCGACCCGCTGCGTGCGCCCGAGCCGGTGCGGGTGATGCAGGCGCTGGGGCTGCGCGTCACCGGCTGCGCGGCCGAGGCGCTCGAGGCGGCGCTGATCAAGACCCACACCAAGCGCCGCCTGCGCGCCGCCGGCCTGCCCACCCCCGACTGGTGGCGCGCGGGCGATGCCGTCCCGCCCGAGCGGCGCGTGATCGTGAAATCCGACAGCGAGCACGGCTCGCTCGGCATCGACGCGGGCTCGATCGTTGCCGGCGCGCGCGCGGCCGAGGAGATCGCCGCCCGCGCCGCGCGCTTCGGCGGCGAATTCTTCGCCGAGACCTTCATCGAGGGGCGCGAGTTCAACCTGGCCCTCCTCGAGGCCGGCGAAGGCGGCGCGCGGGTCCTGCCGATCCCCTAGATCCTGTTCGAAACCCTGCCCGAGGGCGCGCCGCACATCGTCGATTACGGCGCCAAGTGGGATCCCGGCTGCCCCGCCTATCACCACACCCCGCGCCGCTTCGGCCTCGAGGCGCGCGAGCCCGCGCTTGCGGCCGAGCTCGCCCGCCTGTCGCGCGCGGTGTGGGATCTCTTCGGCCTTTCGGGCTATGCCCGGGTCGATTTCCGCGTCGATGCCGCCGGCGCCCCCTGGGTGCTCGAGGTCAACACCAACCCCTGCCTTGCCCCCGACGCCGGCTTCGCCGCCGCCGCGGCTCAAGCCGGAATCACCTACGACGCGCTGGTGGCCCATCTGCTGGCCGTCGCCCGCGCCCGGCCCCGGAAGGCGGCCTGAGGTGTTCCGCATCCGCAAGCTCAAGGACACCCGCACCCCCGCCAGCCGCGAGACGGTGGCCGAGATCCAGCGCATCCTGCGCGCCCAGTTTCCCGGCATGGACGAGGCGATGATCGCCAAGCTGCCCGACCAGCTCGAGGATCCGCTGGCGACCGGCTTCGTCTCCGAGATCCTGGTGGCCGAGAACGGCCAGGGACAGATCCGCGCCTTCGCGCTGATGCTCTATTTCCCCGATCTGCGCTTCGCATGGCTCGACAGCATCGCCACCGCGCCGGGGCGCAGCGGCGCGGGCATGGGCGCGGCGCTCTATGGCGAGGTCCGCGCCGAGGCCGCCGCCCAGCCGGGCGCGCGCGGGCTCTATTTCGAATGCCTGCCCGACGATCCCGCGCTCTCGCCCGATCCGGCGATCCGCCGGCAGAATGCCGCCCGGCTCAGGTTCTACGAACGCCATGGCGCGCGCCCGGTGATGGGCACCGCCTACGAGACGCCGCTGAAACCCGGCGACACCGATCCGCCCTATCTGATGTTCGACGGGCTCGACCGCTTCGAGCTGCCCCCCCGCGCCAGGCTGGCCGAGATCGTCGAGGCGATCCTGCGCCGCAAATACGGCGCGCTTTGCCCCGAGGACTACATCCGGAAGGTCGTCGCCTCGGTGCGCCGGGGCAACCCGCATCTGCGCGCGCCGCGCCATGTCAGGCCCGCCCCGGCGCCGGCCCCGCCCGAGGGGCTGAGCATCCCGCTGGTGGTCAATGACCGGCACGAGATCCACCATGTGCGCGAACAGGGCTATGTCGAGGCGCCGGTCCGCATCCCGGCGATCCTGAACGAGATCGAGAAGACCGGCCTGTTCCGGCGCGAACCCGCCCGTGCCTTTCCCGACCGCTGGATCCGCGAGGTGCATGACGGGCATCTGGTGGACTATATCCGCGAGGCCTGCGCCGAGCTGCCCGAGGGCAAGTCGGTCTATCCCTACGTCTTTCCGGTGCGCAATGCCGCGCGGCTGCCGAAAGAGCGCTCGGTGCTGGCG
>RFGB01000308.1 GCA_003697125.1 Alphaproteobacteria bacterium | reverse complement strand
GGCTGGCGCGGGGCCTCGGCCGCGGCGGGCTCGGGGCGCGCGGCGGGCTCGGGCCGCGGCGCGGCCACGGGATGGACGCTGCGCTCGGCGCGGTCGGGATGGCGCTCCTCGCGCGCCGCCGCCTCGATGCCGGTGGCCACGACCGAGACGCGCATGATGCCGTTCATCTCGGGGTCGAGGGTCGAGCCGACGATGATGTTCGCGTCGGGGTCGACCTCGCTGCGGATGCGGTTGGCCGCCTCGTCCAGCTCGAACAGCGTCAGATCCTCGCCGCCGGTGATGTTGATCAGCACGCCGCGGGCGCCCTTCAGGCTGACCTCGTCCAGCAGCGGGTTGGCGATGGCCTTCTCGGCGGCCTCGATGGCGCGGTTGTCGCCCGACGCCTCGCCGGTGCCCATCATCGCCTTGCCCATCTCGTCCATCACGCTGCGGACATCGGCGAAGTCGAGATTGATGATGCCGGGCCGCACCATCAGGTCGGTCACGCCCTTCACGCCCTGGAACAGCACGTCGTCGGCCATCATGAAGGCCTCGGTGAAGGTGGTGCGTTCGTTGGCGATGCGGAACAGGTTCTGGTTGGGGATGATGATCAGCGTGTCGACCACCGTCTGCAGCTCGGCGATCCCCTCCTCGGCGATGCGCATGCGCTTGGTGCCCTCGAAGGCGAAGGGCTTGGTGACGACACCGACGGTGAGGATGCCCATCTCTCGCGCGGTCTTGGCGATGATCGGCGCGGCGCCGGTGCCGGTGCCGCCGCCCATGCCGGCGGTGATGAAGCACATGTGCGATCCGGCCAGGTGGTCGACGATCTCCTCGATGCTCTCGATCGCCGCGGCCGCGCCGATCTGCGGCTTGGCGCCGGCGCCGAGACCCTGGGTCACCTGGGCGCCGAGCTGGATGGTGCGCGGGGCGTTCGACTGCGCCAGCGCCTGGCTGTCGGTGTTGGCGACGACGAACTCGACCCCTTCGAGCCGCTTGGCGATCATGTTGTTGACCGCGTTTCCGCCGGCACCGCCGACGCCGAACACGGTGATGTGGGGACGCAGGTCCCGCTCCTCGGGCATTCTGAGAGTCAGGGTCATGACGGCTCCGCCTGTATCTGCCGCGCCGCGTTGTCCGCGGCCATTCGCTGCTCGGTATTCTTGTTGATTCGCGATTCTACTAGAGATGCCCGCGCCGGTCACGCCAAAGTTGCGCGGGCTGCTACCAGTTCTGCCGCAGCCAGCGCAGCGCGCGGCCCAGCCGCAGCGGACCCTCGCGCTCGGGCAGCTCGAAGTCCCAGCATTCGTCCTGCGGGCGCACGGCATGGGCGGCCAGCCCGACCAGGGCGGCGAACTGGGCGGCGGCGGCGGCCTGGGGCAGGCCCTGGATGCGCAGGGGCCGGCCGGTGCGCACCTGCCGGTCCAGCACGCCGGCGGCCAGCGTCTCCAGCCCGGGGATCAGGCTTCCGCCCCCGGTCAGGACCACCCGCTGGCTGGGCAGGCAGTCGAAGCCCGCGGCATCGAGGCTGAGGCGCGCCTCCTCCAGGATCTCCTCCATGCGCGGCCGGATCACCCCGATCAGGTCGGTGCGGGTGATCACGCGCCGCTCCACCTCGCGCTCGGCGCCGATCCGGCGCAGCTCGATCAGTTCGCGGTCGTCGCGGGTGGTGGCATGGCATTCGCCATGCTTGGTCTTGACCCGCTCGGCATCCTCCAGCGGCGCGGCGAAGGCATGGGCGATGTCCTGGGTGACATGGGCGCCGCCCAGCCGGATCATGTCGGCGAAGATCATGTGGCGGCGCAGGAAGATCGACACCGAGGTGGTCTCGGCCCCGATGTCGATGCAGGCCGCGCCCAGCTCCATCTCGTCCTCGACCAGCGCGGCCAGACCCGAGGCATAGGCCGAGGTGGCGATCCCGGCCAGTTCCAGGTCGCAGCGGCGCACCACCTGGGCGACATTGCGGATCGCGGCATGGCTGATGGTCAGCATGTGCATGTCCACGGCCAGCCTGGCGCCGACCTGGCCGCGCGGGTCCGACAGGCCGGTGCGATGATCCAGGGTGAAGTTGACCGGCTGGGCATGGATCACGTCGCGCCCCTGGCCGAAATCGGGCAGCTCGCAGGCGGCCAGCGCCGCACCGATGTCCGCCGCGGCGACCTCGCCCTGGGCCACCTCCGCCTCGCCCGAGACGCCATAGCTGCGCGGCTCGCCACCCGAGAAGCAGACCACGACCTGGTCGACCCGCTCGCCGGCATGGCGCTGGGCGCGGGCCAGGACGGTGCGGATGCCGCGCTCGGCCTCGTCCATCGCCGCGATCTCGCCCATTGCCACCCCGCGCGACTGGGTATTGGCGAAGCCCGCGACGCGGATCGCATCCAGCCCCGCCTGGGCCCGCCGGCCAGGGGGCGGCAGCGCGGCCAGCCTTTCGGGATCGACCTTCAGCACCAGGCAGGCGATCTTCGACGATCCGATGTCGAGCACGCCCAGCGTGCCCCGGCGCAGCGCCGCGCGCAGCCGGTCGCGCATGAAGCGCTGGGACTCGAACAGCCTCAGGCTCATGTGTCCTCTCCGTCCGGATGCATTCCGTCGCGCCGGGCGCGCAATGCCCGGGGCCCGAGGCGCAGCACCGGCCGGGCGGGATCGCGCAGGTCGACGCGGGTCACGTCGCGGTCCAGCACGCCCTGGCTGCGCTGCAATGCCATCACGCGGTCAAGCGCCTCGGCCGCGCCCCGTTCGGGCAGCATGATGCGCTGGCCGCGGTCCAGCACCAGGTCCCAGCGCCGTTCGCCCACCCGGACCAGGCCGCGCAGCCGCCCCGCGACCGGCCCGGCCCGGGCCACCAGCTCCAGCGCCTCGGCCACCGCCGCCTCGGCGCCGGCCCCGGCCAGAAGCGGCAGATCGGGCCGCGCGGCGCGGGCGGCGAGGCGGGCGATGAGGTGGCCCTCGGCATCGATCAGCCCCAGCGCCCCGCCGCGGCGCAGGATCGCCACCGGCACGCGCTCGGTGACGCTGATGGTCAGCGTTCCGCCGGCCGAGACGCTGACCCGGGCATCGGCCACCGCGCCCAGCGCGGCGACGCGGCGGCGGATGGCGTCGATGTCGATGGCCAGCGAGGAGACCGGCAGGCCGACGCCCGCGGCCTCGGTCACCTCGGCGCGCAGGGCCGCCGAGCCGCCGACAACCTCCAGCCGGGTCAGGCGGAACTCGGGCCGCGCCTCGATCGTCGCGCGCAGATCGGCGGCGGCGGCGGCGATGGCGGCGCGGATCTCGGGCCGGCGCAGCTGTCCGGCGGCGAGGGCGATCAGCAAGGCGGCGGGCAGCACCACGGTCAGCCCGCGCCGCGCCCAGGGGCTGAGCCAGAGCCGCGTCAGCCGGTAGCGCAGCCGGCTGGGCGCGGGGTCGCGGCGCGCCCGCCGGCGCCTCAGCGGTCGCATGAGGCATCCTCCACCAGCCAGGCGCACAGCGCATCGAAGCCGATGCCGCAATGGGCCGCCTGTTCGGGGGCCAGCGAGGTGGGCGTCATCCCCGGCTGGGTGTTGGTCTCCAGCACCGCCAGTCCCGCGACCCCGCGCGCCTCGTCCCAGCGCAGGTCGGTCCGGCTCAGCCCCCGGCAGCCCAGCGCGCGGTGCGCCTCCAGCGCAATCTCCAGACAGGCCGCGGCTATGGGGCCGGGGATGGCGGCCGGCACGACATGGCGCGATCCGCCCGGGACATACTTGGCGGCATAGTCGTACCAGCCGGTGGTGATGATGTCGGTGACCGCCAGCGGCCGGTCCCCCAGCACGGCGACGGTCAGCTCGCGCCCGGGGACATAGGCCTCGACCATCACCTGCGCGGGCATGTCCGCCGACAGCGCCGCCGGGGCGTTGGCGCCCGCGGGCACGATATGCACGCCGACCGAGGATCCCTCGTTCACCGGCTTGACGACATAGGGCGGTTCGATGGGGTGGGCGCGGCGGACCGCCTCGGCGGTGGTGACCAGCCCCTCGGCGACCGGCAGGCCATGGGCGGCGAAGATCCGCTTGGCGCGCATCTTGTCCATGGCCAGCGCCGATGCCAGCACCCCCGAATGGGTATAGGGGATGCGCAGCCATTCCAGCAGGCCCTGGACGCAGCCGTCCTCGCCCCAGCGCCCGTGCAGGGCGTTGAACACGACATCGGGTGCGGCCGCGCGCAGATCCTCGACCAGCGTCGCGCCCGCATCGATCTCGACCACGTCATGACCCGCCCGGCGCAGCGCCGCGGCGCATTCCCGGCCCGAGACGAGCGAGACCTCGCGCTCGGCCGAAATGCCGCCCTTCAGCACCGCGATGCGAGGGAGTGCCCTGCCCGACATGCCCGCCTCGTTCCCCCCGCGCCGGATCTCTGCCGCCCGGCTGCGGGACCGGCCCCGGATTCCCCGGGCGCCGTCAATCCTGCCTGTTCAGTCCCGTCCGCCCTGTCCGCTCCTGTCTCCGCTCCGCCCCGGCTTCCTGCGCCTTCGGCCCCCGCGCGGAATCGGTGGATCCTCGCGTCACGCGCCTCCCGACCCGCCGTCTTCCCGCCCGCCCTCTTCCTGCCCGCCGCCTTCCGCCCGGTCCGGCGCGCCGGCGGGCTGATGCGGCGCCGGATCCGAAGGCCGGGCCGACGGCGCGGGCCCGGTGATGCGGCCCACCCGCGCCACTTCCCACTCTAGCCGGATGCCGCTTGATTTCAAAACCCTTTTGCGCACCTCCTCGCCCAGCGCCTCCAGCTCGGCGGCGGTGGCGCTGCCGGTGTTGATCAGGAAATTCGCATGCATCTCGCTGATCTGCGCCCCCCCCAGCCTGAGCCCGCGGCAGCCGGCCTGATCGATCAGCCGCCAGGCCTTCAGCGCGTGGTCGTCATCGGGCAGCCCGGTCGAGGAACGGCCGGCCGGGTTGCGGAAGGTCGATCCGCAGGACCGCGCGCCGACCGGCTGGGTCGCCGCGCGGCGGGCCAGCGCCTCGGCCATCCGCGCCGCGATCGCCGCGGGCGCATCGGGCCTGCCCTGCAGCACCGCCTCGACCACCACCGCCTCGGGCGGCAGCGCCGAGCTGCGATAGCCCAGCCCCAGCGCCGCCGCCGGCAGCCGCCGCGGTCCGGCGCGGTCGATCACCGTCGCCTCGACCAGGACATCCGCGACATAGCGGCCATAGCAGCCGGCATTCATCCGCACCGCGCCGCCGATCGTGCCGGGAATGGTGCGCAGGAATTCCAGCCCCGCGATGCCGGCCGCCGCGGCCGCCTCGGCCACCCGCGCATCCAGTGCCGCCGCCCCGGCCCGCAGCCGGTGGCCGGGCAGCACCTCGATGCCCGCGAAGGCCCGGCCCAGGCGGATCACCACCCCCTCGATCCCGCCATCACGCACGATCATGTTCGAGAAGACGCCCACCGGCAGCACCGGAATGTCCCCGGGCAGGGCGGCCAGGAACGCCGCCAGATCCTCGGCATCCGCCGGCTGGAACAGCACGTCCGCCGGGCCGCCGACCCGCAGCCAGGTCAGCTCGGCCAGCGGCCGGTCGGGGATCAGGCGGCCGCGCACCGGCGGCAGACGCGACAGGAGCGGATGCATGGCCGTGGTCATAGCGCCCCCGCCCGCATGGCGAAAGGGGGGACCCGGCCTGCCCGGCGCGGCCCGAGGCGGGTGGGCCGCCCGCCGGCCGGACCGGGCGGAACGGTGCCGGGGCGGGGCCTCGGGCCGCGCCGCGACCGCGCTCACACCATCCCCAGACCGAGGGTGAGCGCGGACAGCACCAGCCCCGCCCAGGGCGCCCAGGACGGGGCGCGGAACATGCCGCGCGCCGGCGCAGGCTGCCGGCGCAGCGCGATCAGCGATCCGTTCACCGCCATGAACACCGCCAGAAGCAGCGCCGAGGTCGCCTCGGCCAGCGCCTCCAGCGGCACGGCCAGCGCCAGCACCAGCACCAGCGCCCCCACCCCCAGCGTCGCGACCACCGGCGTGCCCCGGCGCGGATCGACCCGTGCCAGCACCGCCGGTCCGCCATGTCGCGCGCCCAGGCCGTAGAGCACCCGCGCCGCCATCACGATCTGCGCCAGCACCCCGTTCAGCGCCGCCACCACCGCGATCGCCGACAGCAGGGCCACGCCGGCCGGCCAGCCCGCGGCCATGACCAGCGCCAGCGGCCGCTCGGAGCCGGCCAGCTGCGCGACCGGCACCGCCCGCACCGCCGCCAGGGCGACCAGCATGTAGATCAGGGCCGTCACCGCCAGCGCGATCAGGATCGCCCGCGGCATGGTCCGCTCGGGGGCAATGGTCTCCTCGGCCATGTTCACCATGTCCTCGAAGCCGAGATAGGCGAAGAAGGCCAGCAGCGCCGCGCCGGCCAGTCCGGGCAGCGCGGTCCCCAGCGGCGGCAGGTCCGCCCAGCCCGCCGCCGGCGGCGCGGCCAGCCCCGCCCCCGCCACCATGACGAGGCCGCCGACCTCGATC
>RFGB01000307.1 GCA_003697125.1 Alphaproteobacteria bacterium | reverse complement strand
CCGCTTCGGCGCGCCCCGCATCCCGGCCGGCGGAGCGGAGCCCGCCCCATGACCCCGCGACGATCCCCCCCACGCCGGCAGTTGCGCGCGGCCGCGCGGCTTTACGCCATCCAGGCGCTGTTCCAGATGGAGGCGCAGGGCAGCGCGCTTGACGAGGTGCTGGAGGAATTCGAGACCTGGCGCATCGGCGCCGAGATCGACGGCGAGACCTGGGCGGATGCCGACATCGCCCTGTTCCGCCGCCTGGTGACCGAGGCGGTCAGCCGCCAGGCCGCCATCGACCAGATGACCGACCGCGCGCTGGTGGCGAAATGGCCGATCAACCGCATCGATCCCACCCTGCGCGCGCTGTTCCGCGCCGCGGGGGCCGAGCTTCTGGCCACCGACACGCCGCCGCGGGTGGTGATCTCGGAATTCGTCAGCACCGCGCGGGACTTCTTTCCCGAGGGGCGCGAGCCCGCCTTCGTCAATGCCGTGCTTGACCACATGGCCCGCGAGGCCCGGCCCGAGGCCTTCGCCGGGGACGGGGCGAAGCAGTGACCCCCCGCGGACCGGCGGGTTAGACGGGTGCTGGCCTGGATCGGCGGGCGGGCGCGCTGGGTGATGCCCGCGGGCATCCTGCTGGCGATCCTCCTGCCGCAGCTCGCCGCGCTGGTCCGCCCGGCGCTGCCGGTCCTCGTGTGCCTGACGCTGGGCCTCGGCATGGCGCGGCTCGATC
Organism: Alphaproteobacteria bacterium; assembly: GCA_003697125.1. Taxonomy (GTDB): domain Bacteria; phylum Pseudomonadota; class Alphaproteobacteria; order Rhodobacterales; family Rhodobacteraceae; genus J013. The sequence continues at coordinate 9,659 of RFGB01000307.1, read as the reverse complement.
CGGGCGCGGTGCTGCGCGGCGCGCTGGCCCCGGGGCGGGCTGGCCTGCTGATTGGCCTCACGCTCCTGCTGCTGCCCGGATGGGCGCTGGCGGTCTGGCTGGTGGCGCGGGCCGCCGGCCTGCCCTCCGACTGGCTGCCCGCGCTGGTCCAGGCGGGGCTGGCCCCGCCCATCGCCTCGGCGGCGGGGCTGTGCCTGATCATGGGGCTGCGGGCGCGGCTGGCGCTGGAACTGACGCTGACCGGAACCCTTCTCACGCCACTGGTCGGGCCGGCGATGCTGCCGCTGCTGCTGGGGGCGGACCTGCCGCTGGCGGCCGGGCCGCTGGCGCTGCGCCTGATGCTGACGCTGACCGGCGCGGTGGCGGTTGCGCTGATCCTGCGGGTGGTGGCCGGGCCCGCGCGCATCGCCGCCGCCGGGCGCAGCTTCGACGGCATCGTGGCGCTAGCCATGGCGGCGTTCTTCCTCGCCCTGTTCGACGGGTTCGTCGACCTTGTCGCCGCCGATCCCGCCCGCGCGGCCGGTCTGGCACTGGCGGCGGTCATCCTGAACACGGCCACGGTGCTGGCGGTGGCGCGGATCGGCCGGGCGGCGGGGATGGCCGAGGCGTCGGGCCTTGGCGTCGCGGCCGGCAACCGGACGGTGGCGCTCTATCTGGCGGTGCTGCCGCCCGATCCGGTGGCGCAGCTGTTCACCGCGCTCTACCAGATCCCGATGAGCCTGACCCCCGCGCTCGGCCGCTGGCTTCAGCCGCCCAGCGCCGCCAGCGCCTGAGCCTCGGCCCAGATCGCCGCCCCGTCCTCGAGCTTCAGCAGCCAGTCCAGCGGCGCCGAGGTCACCCCCCATTCCATCGCCGCCATCGCACCGATGAAGATGCCGCGCCCGCAGCTGTCGCCCCCGGCGCGGATGTTGTCCAGCACCGCCTCCCGGAAGGATCCCGCCCGGGCCAGGATCTGGAAGGCGACCGGCAGCGCCTCGGTCACCGCGCAGGCCCGCCCGACGCGGCCGGCGAAGGCCACCGGGTCGTCGCGGGCATGTTCCATCGCGACATGCAGGGGCTGCCCGACCCGCCCGGGCACCGCCCGCACCCCGGCCTGCAGCGCGGCATGCAGCCCCGCCCCGGCCATCGCCGCATGCAGCGCCGCGGCCGCGGCCGGCGCCCAGGCCAGCGCCACGGGATGGTTCGAGGTGACCGCCACCGCCTCGGCGACCACGGCCTCCCAGGCCTGGCCGCGCAGCCGGGCGATCAGCGGCGGCAGCTTGACCACCGCGGGCATCTGGTCGTCCTCGGCCCCGGAGGGATGGCGGCCATGGGCGATTCCCTCGACGCTGCCGCGCGTGGCGCGGTCGGCATAGCCGACCCAGCTTCCCCCGGGGCCGAAGCTGGCGAGGAAGGCGCTGGCATAGATCTCGGTGCGGTATTCCCCCGCGGCGAGGATCGCCCGCGTCATCACCCGCATCTGTTCGCCGTAATGCGAACCCTGCCCCGCCCGCCGGCCGTGGTGGACGAAGACGCCCCGCGCGCCTTCGTAATCGGCGGGATCGGGCGGGCGAAAGGCGATCGGCCCCTTCAGCGCCGTGATCCGTTCGGGATCATAGAGCCAGTGCAGCCCGAGTGCCGCCGCGTCCGCGAGATGCGCGCCGAGGATCGCCTCGGCAGGACGGTTCGCCGCCATCGCCCATCCTCCCCCGCTGCCGGTTCAGGGAACATCCCGGGGCCGGCCGGGTCAAGCCCCCCGGCCGCGCCGGGCGAAGCGCCCGGGCGCGAGCGGGCCCGGATCGATGTCGGGCGCAAGGCCGCGCGCGATCCGCGCGGCCATCCGTCCCAGCCGCGGGCCGATGGTCAGCCCGACATGCTGGCCGCCGAAGGCGCAGATCACCCCGGGCGCGCCGGGGATCTCGCCCAGAAGCGGCAGGCTGTCGGGGGTGGAGGGGCGATGGCCCATCCAGACCTCCTCGTCGGTCCAGACCAGCCCCGGCCAGACCTGGCGCAGCGTGCGCCTGAGCAGGGCCACGGGCGCCTCGTCCGGCGGGGCCTCGGTGGCGGCCAGCTCCACGATGCCGGCAAGGCGCAGCCCCCCCTCCATCGGCGTCGCCACCACCCGGGGGCCCGCAACCATGCAGGGCACCGGCGGCATGGCCGAGGGGTTGCGCAGCATCAGGTGATAGCCGCGTTCCGAGATCATCGGCACCCTCAGCCCCAGCGCCTCGGCCAGCGGCCGCGACCAGATCCCCGCCGCGATGATGATGCGCTCGGCCGCCAGCTCCGCCCCGCCGCGCAGGGTCACCCGCCCGGGCGCGACCGCCACCACCTCGGCGGTGACGATCTGCCCGCCGCGGGCGGCGAAGGCCTGGCCCAGCGCCGCCATATAGGCCCCCGGATCGGTGATCCAGCCATGATCCGGATAGGCCACGGCGTGGCCGATCGCCGGGCCCAGCGCCGGATCGGCGCGGCCCAGCGCGGCCATGTCGCAGGGCCGGCAGGCAAACCCCGCCGCCTGGCGCAGCGCGTGGCCCCGCGCGTCGCGGCGGAAGGCGGCCTCGTCGCGGTAGAGCCACAGCCACTCGCCCCGGCGCAGATGGCGTTCCGGCCCGGTGCCCTCGGCCAGGGCGGCATGCTGGTCGATGGCATCCGTGGTGAGCCGGGCGAGCACGGCCGAGATGGCGCGCGCCCGTGCCTCGGTCGCGTTGGCCATCAGCGCGATGCCCCAGGGGATCAGCCGCCCGAGCCCCGAGCGGCGCAGGAACAGCGGCCCGCCGGGATCGGCCGCCAGCCGGGGCAACTGCCATGCGAGGCCCGGCATGGCCAGCGGCACCACGCTGGAGCGGGCCAGCACCCCGGCATTGCCATAGCTTGCCTGCTGCGCCTCGCCCGGCCGGCCGCGATCGATCAGCGTCACCCGCCAGCCGGCCCGCGCCAGCCAGATCGCCGCCGAGATCCCGGTGATTCCCGCCCCCACCACCGCCGCTCTGTCGCCCATGGCGCCCCCTATCTGCGCATGTCCTTCAGCATGTACCACTGTTCCAGATGGGCGGCGATGACCGGCTCGAACAGCGCCGAAAGCCGCCGCGCGTGCTGGCGCACGAAGGCGTCGGGGTCGGCCGGCGCGCCGGGCTCGATCGGCTCCATGAGGTGGAACTCGGCCCGGCCGGGCGCGGTGCGCAGCACATAGCCGGGCTGCAGCCGCGCGCCCAGCCGGTGGGCGAGGCGCAGCGCGAAGACCAGGTTCGCGCGTTCCGGCACCGGCGCGCCCCACAGCGGGAACCGGCACTGGCCCCGGCGCACCTCGTCGATGAAGAAGCAGGCGTTGCTGCCGGCCCTGATCAGCCGGATCATCAGCATCGGCAGGGTTCGCGAGGGCGGAAACACCCGCACGCCCCGCCGCCGGCGACCCGCGAAGATCAGCCGGTTCTGGAACCGGCTGGGCTGGGGCTCGTAGACGCCGAAGACCGGCCTGCGCAGATGCGCGACCGCGACATCGGCGATCAGCTCCCACGAGCCCAGATGCACCATCAGGAAGAACGTCCCCCCCCGCTCGTCGGCCAGGCGCAGCCTTTCGGCGCCGTGGATGGTCAGCCGGCCGGGGGCGGCCAGCTTCTCCAGCACCGGATAGAGGGCATGGGTCATCCCGGTCTGGCGCCACCATTCGGCCAGCAGGGCGGCCTGCCCCGCCGCATCGAGATCGGGACGGATCAGCCGGATCGCCCGGCGCATGTATTCGACATAGGGGCGCCGGCGGTCGAGCCAGCCCACCACCGGCCCGAGCCCCCGGCCCAGCGCGGCGGCAAGCTCGGGCGGCATCGGCCGCAGCGCGTGATAGAGCGCCACCTGGGCAAGCCCCTCGATGCGGTCAGCGAGATGAAAACGCAGCCAGTCCCGGGCCTGCCCCCGCCACAGGGCCGACAGCGGCGGGGCGGGCGGCTCGGGCGCCCGGGTCGCCTCGAAGGGGATGTCTTCAAGCCGCATGGCGCGGTCTCAGCCGCATCGGCAGCCGCGCCCCGGGGCGAAGGGTCAGCCGCGCCTGGATCGCGACCTCGTGGCCCGGGGCGAGCTCCAGCTCGAATTCCCGCGCCAGGCTGGCCAGCGCCAGCACCGCCTCGGTCAGCCCGAAGACCATGCCCGGGCAGATGCGCGGGCCGATGGCGAAGGGGATATAGGCATATTTCGCCGGCCGCGGCGCCAGGCGCGGGTCGAAGCGTTCGGGCACGAAATGATCGGGCATCGACCAGATTGCCGGGCGCCGGTGCAGCATGAAGGGGCAGACCAGCACCAGCGCGCCCCGGCGCACGGTGGTGCCGCCGATCACGCCTTCGGCGACCGCCTGTCGGCCCAGGATCGGCACCGGGGGATACAGGCGCAGGGTCTCCTCGATCACCGCGCGGGTGAAGCGCAGGGCGGGCAGATCCTCCAGCCCCGGGGGGCGGTCGCGGGGCAGCGCGTCCAGCTCGGCATCCAGCTTGCGCCGCACCCGGGGCGCGCGCGAGATCAGATACCACGCCCAGGCCAGGGTGTTGGCCGTGGTCTCGTGGCCGGCCATGAACAGCACGATCGCCTCGTTGCGGATCGCGGTGCGGTCAAAGGGGCGCCCCGCCCGGTCGCGGGCGGCGAACAGCTGCGAGATCATCGCGTCCGCATCGCCCTCGCCGCGCGCATGCAGGTCGAGGATGGTGTCGATCACCCGGTGCACCCGGCCGAGCGCCCGCCGCGCGGCCCGCCCCTGCGGGCGCGGCACCCAGTCGGGGGCGCGGATCAGCGACAGAAGGTCGAGCTGGTCCACCGTCGCCTGATAGTCCGCGAAACCGCGCACCACCTCGGAGGTGAATCGCCGCCCCAGCCTGCGGCCGAAGACGGTGCGCGAGATGACCTCGGCGGTCAGCTCCGCCATCTCGGCCAGCGCGTCGATCTCGGCCCCCGGACCCAGCGAACGCCAGTGCGCGGCCCATTCGGCGATGGTCTCGACCATCACCGGGGCAAAGCGCGGCATGCGCGCGGCATGGACGATGGGCGCGACCGCCGCGCGCCGTTCGGCCCACAGCGCGCCGTCGGAGACGAACAGCCCGTCGCCCAGCAGCGGTCGCAGCGCGTGGCGCATCTGCGGCGTCTTGGCCTGGAAGGCGGCGTGCTGGGCCTGGAAGGCCTCCTGCACCAGCGCGGGATCGTTGACGGTGTAGACATCCAGCAGCCCATAGCGGGCATGGATCAGCGGGTTGTGATAGTCCGCGGCGCTGAAGGTGCCGACGATGTTGCGCCGGAAGATGCCGATCAGCTCCACGATCCCCGCCGGCCGGGTCCGCCGGTGCGGATAGGGGGGAACGGGGCTCTCGCCCTCGGCCTCGATCGCGGCATGCCATTCGGGCGACAACTGCATCGCTCACTCCCGCTCCCGCATCTGAAAACCACCGCCCGGGCGCGGGGTCAATGGCGGCGCCTTGCCGCGCCGGCCCGCCCGGGTATAGCATCCCGCCGACCCGGGGGAACCGCATGGGACAGCCACGCGCCGACAGCGCGCCGCGCATCAGCGACGAGATACGCCGCACCACCTGCTACATGTGCGCCTGCCGCTGCGGCATCGACGTGCATCTGCGCCACGGCCCGGCGGGGTCGCGGGTGGTGCATATCGAGGGCAACCGCGCCCATCCGGTGAACCGGGGGGTCCTGTGCGCCAAGGGCTCGGCCGGGATCATGCAGCACCTGTCGCCCGCGCGGCTGCGCGCGCCGCTGCGCCGCACCGGGCCCAGGGGTTCGGGGCAGTTCGAGGAGATCGGCTGGGAGGAGGCGCTGCGCACCGCGGTCGACTGGCTCGGGGCGATCCGCCGCACCGATCCGCGCCGGCTGGCCTTCTTCACCGGGCGCGACCAGAGCCAGGCGCTGACCAGTTGGTGGGCCCAGCAGTTCGGCACCCCCAACTATGCCGCCCATGGCGGCTTCTGTTCAGTCAACATGGCCGCCGCGGGCATCATGACGCTGGGCGGCGCGTTCTGGGAATTCGGCGCGCCGGACTGGGCGCGCACCCGCTATCTGATGCTGTTCGGCGTGGCCGAGGATCATGACTCCAACCCGATCAAGATCGGGCTGGGCCAGCTGAAGGCGCGCGGGGCGCGGGTGGTGTCGGTCAACCCCGTGCGCACCGGCTACAGCGCCATCGCCGATGAATGGCTGGGCATCACCCCGGGCAGCGACGGGCTGTTCATCCTCGCCCTGGCCCATGAGCTGATGCGCCGGGGCGCGGTGGACATTCCCTTCCTCGTCCAGCGCACCGATGCCCCCTTCCTGGTGGTCACCGACCCCGGCGCCCCCGATCACGGCCTGTTCCTGCGCGACGGGCAGGGCCGGCGCCTGTTCGCCGCCCGCGATGGCGGCATCCGGCCCGAGGGCGACCCGGCGGTGCCGGCGCTGGCGGGCAGCTTCCGGGTCGGGGACCGGCCCTGCCGCCCGGTCTTCGCGCTGCTGGCCGATCACCTGCTGGACCCCGCCCATGCGCCCGAGGCGGTGGCCCCGCGCTGCGGGATCCCGGCCGGCGCCATCCGGCGCATCGCCGCCGAGATCGCCCATGTCGCCTTCCGCGAGGCGGTGGTGCTGGACCGTCCGTGGACCGATGTCGAGGGGCGGCACCACGCGCGCATGATCGGCCGGCCGGTGTCGTTCCACGCCATGCGCGGGATCTCGGCCCATGCCAACGGCTTCCAGACCTGCCGGGCGCTGCACATGCTGCAGATCCTGCTGGGGGCGGTGGACTGCCCGGGCGCCTTCCGGTTCAAGCCGCCCTGTCCGAAGCCGATGGAGGCCCATCCCCGGCCCCACGCCGCGAGCGCCGCGAACCGGCCGCTCGACGGCCCGCATCTGGGCTTTCCCCGCGGGCCCGAGGATCTGTGCGTGGCCGCGGACGGCACGCCGCTGCGCATCGACAAGGCCTTCTCGTGGGAGGCGCCCTTCGCCGCCCATGGCATGATGCACATGGTGATCCCCAATGCCGCGGCCGGCGATCCCTACCGCATCGACACGCTGTTCCTCTACATGGCCAACATGGCCTGGAACTCCTCGATGAACACCGCGGCCACGCTGCGCGCCCTGACCGCGACCGGCGCGGACGGGGAATACCTGATCCCGCGCATCATCTGCGCGGATGCCTATGCCTCCGAGATGGTCGCCCATGCCGATCTGGTGCTGCCCGACACGACCTATCTTGAACGGCATGACTGCATCAGCCTGCTCGATCGGCCGATCTCGGAACCGGACGCGGCGGCCGACGCGATCCGCTGGCCGGTGGTGACCCCGGACCGGCAGGTGCGCGGCTTCCAGTCGGTCCTGATCGAGCTCGGCGCCCGGCTCGGCCTGCCCGGCTTCGTCGACGACAGCGGCGCGCCGGCCTATCGCGACTATGCCGACTACATCATCCGCCACGAACGCCGCCCGGGCATCGGGCCGCTGATCGGCTATCGCGGCGACGGCTCGGCCACCGGCCGCGGCGCGCCCAATCCCGACCAGCTCGACCGCTACATCGCCGCGGGCGGCTTCTTCCGCGCCGAGATCCCCGAGGAGGCCGCCTTCTTCCGGCCCTGGAACCGCGCCTGGCAGGAATGGGCGGTGGCGATGGGCTTTCAGGACGCGCCGCAGCCATTCCGCCTGAACCTGTGGCTGGAGCCGCTTGCCCGTTTCCAGCGCGCGGCCGAGGGGCACGGGCCGCGCCAGCCGCCCGACCATCTGCGCGCCCGCATCCTGCGGACCTTCTCGCCCCTGCCGATCTGGTATCCCGCTTCCGCGGCCGGCGAGGAGGCGGAGGATTATCCCCTGCACGCGATCACCCTGCGGCCGATGGCGATGTATCATTCCTGGGGATCGCAGAACCCCTGGCTGCGCCAGATCCATGGCGAGAATCCGCTCTACCTGCCCGGCCCGGTCTGCGACGCCCACGGGCTGAGCGATGGCGACTGGGTGTGGGTGATCTCGGCCCATGGCCGCATCCGGGTGCCGGTGCGGCGGATGGAGGCGGTGAACCCCGCGACATTGTGGACCTGGAACGCGATCGGCAAGCGCGAGGGCGCCTGGGCGCTGGCCCGTGGTGCGCCCGAGGCCCGGCGCGGCTTCCTGCTCAACCATCTGATCGGCGATCTGCTGCCCGCCCGCGATGGCGGCCCGCCGATTGCCAATGCCGACCCGATCACCGGGCAGGCCGCCTGGTACGATCTGCGGGTGCGGATCGAGAAGGCCCTGCCCGGCGGGCGCAGCGAACCGGTGCTGCCGCCGCTGGCAAGCCCGGTGCCGCCCGCCCCCGCCGCGCTCGGCCGAAGGGAGGATCTGCAATGACCTCGCTGCCGCCGCGGACCGGGCGCGCGCTCGGTCTCGTCATCGATCTCGACATCTGCGTGGGCTGCCATGCCTGCGCGGTGGCGTGCAAGGAATGGAACGGCGCGGCGCCCGGCGCGGTGCTGTCCGATCAGGATCCGTGGGGCGCGGACCCGGCCGGCGCCTGGCTCAACCGCGTGCATTCCTACGAGGTCACCGGCGACGGGCCCCCGCGGGTGGTCCATTTTCCCCGCTCATGCCTGCACTGCGCCGATGCCCCCTGCGTCACCGTCTGCCCGACCGGGGCCAGCTACAAGCGCGTCGAGGATGGCATCGTCCTGGTCGAGGAGGACTGGTGCATCGGCTGCGGCCTGTGTGCCTGGGCCTGCCCCTATGGCGCGCGCGAGATGGACCGCGCCAGCGGGGTGATGAAGAAATGCACGCTGTGCATCGACCGGATCGAGAATCCGACCCTGCCCGAGGAGGACCGGATTCCGGCCTGCGTGCGCAGCTGCCCCACCGGCGCGCGGCATTTCGGCGACCTTGCCAACCCCGACAGCGATGTCAGCCGCCTCGTCGCCGCGCGCGGCGGGGTCGCGCTGATGCCCGAGCTGGGCACGCGCCCGACCAACCGCTACCTGCCGCCGCGCCCGCGTGATGCGCCGATGCCGCGGCTGGCCGAGCTGGCCGACCCCGCGCCGCGCGACGGCTTCCTCGGCTGGCTCGATCGCGCCCTGGCCCGGCTGTGACCGCCCCGCGCCACGGTGCGGGGTGGAACCCGGCGCCGAGACAGGGCGCGCGGGCGCGTCCCTGCCCCGTGGCCCCGTTGCACGAACCACCCCGGACCCTTCCATGCATCCCGCCCCCTCGCTGATCATCTTCACCACCCTGTCGGGCTTCGGTTTCGGGCTGATGGCATGGCTGGGCGCGGGGATCGGGCCCGCGGGCGGCGCGCGGACGCTGGCGGCGGTCCTTGCGCTGGCCGCCGCCGGGGCCGGCCTCCTCGCCTCGCTGGGCCATCTCGGCAACCCGCAGCGCGCCTGGCGCGCGCTCAGCCAGTGGCGATCCTCGTGGCTGTCGCGCGAGGGGGTGATGGCGCTTGCGACGCTGGCCGCCTTCGCGGCCGGCACGCTGGCCGAACTGCTGGGCCGCCCGGCGCCGGTCCTGGGTGGGCTGGCGGCGGTCCTCGCGCTGGGCACGCTGTTCTGCACCGCGATGATCTATGCCCAGCTGCGCACCGTGCCGGCCTGGAACACCCCGCTGACCCCGGCGCTGTTCCTGGCCTTCGCGCTGACGGGTCCGGCGATCCTCCTGGGCCGCTGGGCCGAGGCGCTGGCGCTCTTGGCGCTGACCGGCATCGCCCAGCTCGCCCATTG
>RFGB01000306.1 GCA_003697125.1 Alphaproteobacteria bacterium | reverse complement strand
GGCCAGCCCCACCCCCGCCGCGAAGACCACCGCGCCGGCGGCGCCGATCGGGGTCAGAACCGGCAGCAGGGCGAGGCCGGCGCCCGAGGCGACCAGCGCCGTGCGGATCTGGCGCGCGACGCGTCCGGATGCGCGCGCATCCGGTGCGACGGCGCTCTCGAACAGATCGACCTTTCCATCCATGGGTGCGCGCACGCCTCCACTCCGGGAACAGACCCCGGTCCGCATGAAGCCCCTCGTACGCACCCGCCTTGATCTTGCGCAAGTAGATTCGGCTGTCAATCACTCAACCCATGGTAATGCGCGCAGTTCACCCGACCGGCGCATGCAGCATGGCGGCGAAGAAGCCGTCGCCGCCCTCGAGCGGGGTCAGCCGCAGCGTGCCGCCCAGGCCGAAGCGGCGGTGGCGGTCGAGGAAGGCCGCGATGCGGTCTTCGTTCTCGGCCTGCAGCAGCGAACAGGTGGCATAGACCAGACGCCCCCCCGGGGCGAGATGGGCCGCGGCCGCCTCAAGCACCCGATCCTGCAATGCGCAGAAGCGGGCCAGCCCCGCGGTGTCGAGGCGCCACTTGGCATCGGGATTGCGCCGCCATGCGCCGCTGCCCGAACAGGGCGCGTCGACGAACACCAGATCGGCCGCCTGGGGCGGCGGGTCCGGGGCGAGAAGGCTGACCCGCACGCCGGCCCGGGCGGCGCGCAGGCGCAGCTGTTCCATGCGCCGCGGCTCGGCATCATGGGCCAGAAGCCGCCCCCTGCCACCCATGTGCGCCGCCAGCGCCAGCGTCTTGCCCCCGCCGCCGGCGCAGAAGTCAAGCACCGTCTCGCCCGCCCGCGCGGCGGCGAAGCGCGCGACCCGCTGGCTCGAGAGATCCTGGATCTCGACCAGCCCGGCGCGATAGGCGGCGGCGTGCTGGACGCGCCGCGCCCCGTCGATCACCCGCAGCGCATCGGGATCGGCGGCCTCGGGCACCGCCGTCACGCCGTCGCGGGCCAGCGCGGCGATGGCTGCCTCGCGGCTGGTCTTCAGCGCATTGGCGCGCAGGAACAGCGGTGCCCGCCGCCGCAGCGCCGCCATCACCGCGGCGAACTGCACGCCCAGGCTGCGGCGCAGCTCCGCCTCCAGCGCCTCGGGCACGTCAAGCGCCACCGCCTCGGGCGGGGTCTCGCGCCGGAAGAGCCGGGCAAGCTCGGCCGCCGTCGGCGGCGCCGGGGCATGGCCCTGCCCGTCGAACAGCGCCAGCTCGCCGCGTTCGGCGGCGCGCGCCAGCATCAGCCCCCGCCCGCTGTCGCCGCCGCGGAAGGCCAGCGACCGGCGCCGGCGCAGGGCGTCATGGACCAGATCGGCCAGCGCCGCGCGGTCGCGGGCGCCGGCGAAGCGGTTCGCCCTGCCCCATGCGGCAAGGCTGCGGTCGGCCGGCGCCCCGGCAAGGATCTCGTCCAGCAGCGCGGCGGCGGCAGCGATGCGCGCGCCCGGCGTCACGCGTCCGCGGTGTAGCGCCGGCCCTTCATGTCCGGACGCAGGTTCAGGCAGTCATAGCCGAATCGGCGCACCATGCGGATCGTCGCCTCGGGGAACATCTCGGCCACCGCCGTCCTGAGATGGCGCAGCATGGCGCCGGCATGGCTGATATGGGCGCACAGCAGCTTGTTGGAGCTGTAGGCGAAGGGCACCCAGCGCGGGCAGTCGGTCAGGTAGAGCCGCGCCAGCCCCTCCTGCACGCCCGGCCAGTCCATGTTCAGATAGTCGTCCACGAAGATCACCCCGCCCGGGCGGGTCAGATCCATCGCGATGCGGAAATCGTTGATCGTGTGTTCGGCCATGTGGCAGCCATCGACGCTGAACATCGAGAAGCCGCCGCACAGCGCGCGGATCTCGTCCAGCTCCGCCCGGGTGATCGCCATGCTGTCCGCCCGCCGGATCTCCACCTCGCCCGGGCCGAATCCCGCCGCGGCGAGATTGGCCTCGAACGCGGCGCGGTTGCCCTTGCCCGCCCCGTCCAGATTGAACTGCTGCATGTCGAACACGTCCAGGGCCAGATGCGGGCGCTGGCCCTTCTTGGTCAGCGCGAGGCCGATGAAGAACTTGCCGTGGAACACGCCGATCTCGCCCACCGGGCCGTGGATGCCGTTGGCTTCCTGCCATTCGTGCAGCGGCTGGATAAGGTTCCACAGATGCGGGATGCACCAGCCCTGCACCTCGTGGAACTGGCCCTGAAGATAGGCCGCAACCTCGGGGATTCCCATGCGCGTCGCCTCCGTCCGTCTCCGCCTTCCGCCTTCAACCAGCCACGGGCGCGCGGCGCAAGCACCCATGATGCGGCCCGCCGCGGTTGCCGCCCGCGACACGGGGGCGGATGATGCGGTGCCCAGAGGAGGACCTCCGATGATTCGCCCGGCCTTCGCCGCAATTCTCGCCTTCCTGCCCCTCGCCACGGCCGCCGAGACCGCGCCGCAGCCCGAACGCACCTATGCGGTGCGCGAGGTTCCCCGCGCGGAGGCATCGCGCTTCATGGCCGCGGCCGCCCATCCGGCGGCCACGCAGGTGGCGCGCGACATCCTCGCCGCCGGCGGCTCGGCCGCCGATGCGGCGGTGGCCGCGCAGATCATGCTCTCGCTGGTCGAGCCGCAGAGCTCGGGCCTCGGCGGCGGCAGCTTCCTCGTCTACTGGGATGCCTCGGACGGCGCGCTGATGTCGATCGACGGGCGCGAGACCGCGCCCCTCGCGGCCCGGCCGGACATGTGGCTGGACGCCGACGGCAACCCGATGAAGTTCTTCGACGCGGTGCCGGGGGGCAAGTCGGTGGGGGTGCCCGGCACGCTGGCCGCGCTTGCGGCGCTGCATGCCGAACATGGCAGGCTGCCCTGGGCGGATCTGCTGGCGCCGACGATCCGGATGGCCGAGGAGGGCTTTCCCGTCTCGCCCCGTCTTGCCGCGGCGATCGCCGAGGCCGCCGAGAAGGGTCTGACCCTGTTCGAGCCGACGCGCAGCTATTTCTTCAATCCCGACGGCACGCCGAAGACCGAAGGCACCATCCTGCGCAATCCCGACCTGGCCCGCACCCTGCGGCTGATCGCGGCGCACGGGGTCGCGCCCTTCTATCAGGGGGTGATCGCCGGCGACATCGTGGCCACGGTGCGCGATGCGCCGGTGAACCCCTCGTCCATGACGCTCGAGGACATGGCGATCTATCAGGCCGTCGAACGCATGCCGGTCTGCGCGCCCTATCGCGGCTATGAGGTGTGCGGCATTGGGCCGCCCTCCTCGGGCGCGCTGACGGTGGGGCAGATCCTGATGATGCTGTCCCATTTCGACCTGCCGGCGCTGGGCAACACCGCCGCGGCCTGGCATCTGTTCGCCGAAGCCTCGCGGCTGGCCTTCGCCGATCGCGGCCTCTACATGGCCGATGCGGACTTCGTCGCGATGCCCCCGACCCTGCTCGATCCCGGCTACATGGCCAGCCGCGCCGCGCTGATCGATCCCGCGCGGGCGATGGAGAAGGCCGAGCCCGGCACCCCGCCCTGGCGCGAAGGCGTGCTGCGCGCCCCCGACACCCAGGCCGAACGGCCGGGCACCACCCATTTCGTGATCGTGGACCGCTACGGCGACATGGCCTCGGTGACCTCCTCGATCGAGACGGGCTTCGGATCGCGCCTGATGGTGGACGGCTTCCTGCTCAACAATGAGCTCACCGATTTCTCGTTCCGGCCCGAGGAGGACGGCCGCCCCGTCGCCAACCGGGTCGAAGGGGGCAAGCGGCCGCGTTCCTCGATGTCGCCCACCATCGTGCTGAAGGACGGGGCGCCGGTGCTGCTGGTGGGCTCGCCCGGCGGCTCGCGCATCATCCCCTATGTCGCGGCGACGATCATCCGGATCCTCGATTTCGGCATGGACCCGGCCACCGCGCTGGGACAGGGCCACATCGTCAACCGCGGCGGGGTGACCGAGCTCGAGGAGGACAGCACCGCGCTGGCCTTCGCGGCCGAGCTGGAGGCGCTCGGCCACAAGATCCGCGTGGCCAACCTGAACTCCGGCCTGCATGTCATCCAGATCCTGCGCGGCGCGGATGGCACCCAGCGGCTGATCGGCGCCGCCGATCCGCGCCGCGAGGGCACCGCGGCGGGCGAATAGCACGCTGCCGGCCCGCGCCGCCTCGGGCGGGCCGATGGCGCCGCGGCGCCCGGCGGCCCGAGGATCCGGGCAGGGATGGCGCGGCGGCCGCGGCGCGAGCGAATCACGCGCCCGGCGGCCCGAACGGCGCGGCCGCGATGCGTTCCGGCGCGATCCGGCCGAGGGGCATCCCCGCCGGGCGGCTGCCGGCGGTGCCGTGCCCCGCGGCCCGTGCTATGCGCCCAGGCGCTTGTGGCTGCCGTCGCAGAAGGGGGGCCGATCGGTCTGCTTGCACATGCACAACCACCGGGCCCCGGCCTCCTCGGCGGTCCATTTCACCGGCGCGAATTCGGTTCCCCTGTGGCTGCCGTCGCAGAAGGGCTGGTTCTTCGACTGCCCGCAGGCGCACCAGAAATAGGTCTTTCCGGCCTCCACCTCGATCTTGACGGGCTGGGTTCCGGCGATCTGTCCCTTGCTCATGGCCTGTGACTCCCTGGCTGCCTCTCTCGTGACCCGGTTTCGATGTGGGGCGCGGCGGGCGGCGGTCAACCGAAGCGGAATGCGCTCTGCACCGCACCCAGCACCCGATCCTCCAGCGTCTTCACCCCGATCTCGGCCCCCGCCGCACCGGCGGCGACATGAAGCGGGATCAGGTGCTCCTCGCGCGGATGGGCATGGCGCGCACCCGGTGCGCGATCCCAGGCCATGAGGCGGCGATCGCGCTCGGCCGGATCGGGCAGCGTGACGGTCTCGGTCAGCCAGGCGTCGAAATCCTCGCCCGCCGCAGCCCGCGGGGGGGCCGCGCGCATCGCCCGGATCATGACGCCCAGGTTGTGGAAGCTGTTCCCCGATCCGATGATCAGCACCCCCTGATCGCGCAGGGGCGCCAGCGCCCGCCCGGCAGCCAGATGCTCCGCCGGGTCGAGCCCCGCGCGCAGCGACATCTGGACACAGGGGATCGCGGCATCGGGAAAGGCGACCTTCAGCGGCACGAACACGCCGTGGTCGAAACCGCGCGCGCTGTCGAAGGCGGCCGGCAGCCCCGCCGCGCGCAACAGCCCCGCCGCCGCCTCCGCCAGCGCCGGGGCACCCGGTGCGGGCCAGGTCAGGCGGTAGGTATGCGCCGGAAAGCCCTGGTAATCGAACATGAGCGCCGGCGCGGGGTTCCTCTGGAGGGTGAAGGCCGGCGCCTCCCAGTGGCCCGAGATCACCAGCAGCGCCTTAGGCGGCGCCGGCAGCGTGGCGGCCAGCCCGGCGAGAAAGGCGCGGTGTCGTTCCCAGGTGTCGGGCGGATCCCAATCCATGAAGAAGCAGGGCCCGCCACCATGTGGGATGAACAATGTCGGCTGGCGCATCGCGCGACTCCCGTGCACCGGGCCGGGCGCGGGCGCGCATCCGGCGGCTCGTGCGGTCGCACAATGTCGGGCACCCCGCCACCGCGCGCAAGACCGCCGCCGCGGCACGGCCTGTTGCGCGCCGGGAAACAGATCCCCCCGGGCGCGACCGGCGGCAGCGGGCCGGCCGGAAGGCCGGCGGCGATTGACAACCCCCGGTCCGGAGGAGTATCAGACCCGCTCCGCAGCCCCCTCGGGGGTGAGAGCGGGCGCGACCGGACCGGGATTCGGTTCCGCAGGGCCGCGCCACCGGAGGGCCGGTAGCTCAGCGGTAGAGCAGTTGACTCTTAATCAATTGGTCGTGGGTTCGATTCCCACCCGGCCCACCATGGAAAGCGGCGATCCGCGGCGCGACCGGCACCGGATGCGCCGCCGCCCCCGGGACCGCGCGCGGCCCCAAGCGGCTGCCCGGCTGACCCGGCGCCCGCGGGTGGCGGGGCGGGTCAGATCACCATCGGGCCGATGATGACCGGGTGCAGCAGGGCAAGCGCCCACCACAACGCGCCGGCGGCGAGCCAGCGCCAGGGGTTGCCCGCGCCGCGCAGGGTCCGGGCCGGCCGCAGGCGGTGCCAGTCGGGGCCCATCTCGCGCCGCTTGCGCCGGTCGATCAGGCCCATGCCCAGCAGGGCGAAGCCCGCGAAGCCGCCGAACATCAGCACATGCGCAAGATCGCCATTGGGCGCGATGTGCCCCGCCGCCCACAGCCCCAGCGCCGCCAGAACCGGGTGGCGGGTCAGCCCGACGATGCCGGGCCGGGCGGGATCGAAACGGTCATTGCCCGCCCCGCCAAAGGAGAACGGGTTCGGCGCACCGATTCCCAGCGCGGCGATCAGGCAGGCCAGCGCCATCGCGCCCTGCGTCAGATGCATCTGCCAGGGCGCCCAGGGCCACAGCGCGACATGGGGCGCGCGCCCCGCCGCGCCGATCAGCCAGGCCAGCGCCGCCACCGAGACCGCCGAATAGCCGATCCCGTATCCCCAGCGCCCCAGCGCCGCGACCAGCCGCGCCTTCAGCGCCGGCCGCGCCGGGACGGCGTGGGTGAGCAGGAACACCGCCCAGGCCGCGGCATATTCTCCCCAGCCCGCCATCGCCTAGCCCCTTCCCCCGGGGGCCGGCTCCGGCACGGGCCCGGGGCGGGCGCAACCGGCCGGGTCCGGCTCATGCGCCGGGCAGGCAGGCGCGGCCGACGCGGCCGTGGATGGCGCGCCCCGCCTTCGCATCGCATCCGTCATCCCCGCCCGGCCACGCCGGCCCAGGCCCGGGCCAGCGCCTCCTCCACCGGGGTGGCCGCGAAGCCGGGCATGAGCGCGGCGAACCTCGCCCCGTCGAGGCTGTGCGGCAACTGCCACAGCCAGCGCATCTCGAACACATGCCGCACCACCGGGACGAAGGGCCGGGCAAGATGGAGCTGCCACCATGGAAAGGGCCTGACGCCGATCGTCCGGCCACAGACCCGCGACAGGATCGCGGCGATCTCCGCGCCGGTCAAGGTGAAGCCCGGGAAGGGCACATCCTCGAACCGGGCAAGCCGGTCGCGGACCGCCGCAAGATCCACCGCCGCGCGGGCCAGATCGGGCAGGAAGGCCCAGGCATGGGGCAGATCGGGCGGCCCCGGATAGGCCAGCGCGCCGCCGCTGCGCGATTTCGGCACGATCCGGTCGAACCAGGCGCCGGAAGGGGCGGTGTCGATGAAGTCCCCCGCCCTCAGCACGATCGTGCGCACCCCCGCGGCGCGGTAGCCCGCTTCCATCTCGCGGCGGATGCGGCCCAGCGGGTTTTCGGCGAGATGCGGCGAGTCCGCACCCCAGGGTGGCGGGCTCTCCGGCCCGAAGACATAGACATTGCCGGGCAAGAGCACCGTCGCCTGCTGGGCCAGCGCGGCGGCGCGGATCTGTTCGTGCAGCCCGGGCAGCACCGTCGCCCAATGCTCATAGGAAGGATTGGCCGCGGCCAGGATCACATCGGCCCCCCGGGCGGCCGCGGCGAGCGCGTCGCGGCTGCGGTCGAAGCGCCGGACGGTCCATCCGGCCTCGGCAAAGGCCCGCGCGGCGTGGCGGCCGAAGCGCCCCGTCGCGCCCATCACCAGCACGGTCCCCGCCGTTTCGGAGGCCTCAGCCATGGCGCGCGGCCCCGCCGCGGCGGGCCGGTCCGGCGGGATGGTCGGGGGCGGCGTCCGGCATGGTCTCCTCCTTCAGCGCAGGGCGGGAATGGCGCCGGGGGCGGCCTGCGCGGTCTGCACCGCCATGTGCAGCGAGCGCGCGATGCGCTCGGCCGCGGCGATGACATGGGCGGCACCGGCCGGCGGGCAAACTTCCTTCGCGGTGTCGCGGAACAGCGCCAGCCAGCGCCCGAAATGGTCCCAAGTCACCGGAAGGCGCGCATGGGCCGGCACCGGCCGGCCGTGGTAGCGCCCGGTCATCAGCGCCACCGAGGACCAGAAGGCCACCATCCGCTCCAGATGCGGGGCCCAGTCCGTGATGCGCGCCTCGAAGATCGGGCCGAGCACCGCGTCGGCGCGCACCCGGTCGTAGAAGCGATGCACCAGCTCGCTCAGGATCGCCTCGTCAAGGCCGGTCTCGGCCATCAGCCGGGCGGTCATCTCGGGCCGGGCCGAGGCGATCCGGGGCGTGCTGTCGTCTGGAGGCATGGAAAGCGGCCCTGTGGTTTTGCCCTTGTGCCCCGCAGGCTAGTATGTTTAATAGGTATTGTAAATACCCATTCAGCCCCGGGCGGCCCAGAGAGATGCGCCTCACCTCCTTCACAGACTACGGCCTGCGCATGCTGATGCGCATGGCCGCCGCGCCCGGGCGCGCCTTTTCCACCGCCGAGCTGGCCGGTGAGTTCGGGCTGTCGCGGCATCATCTGGCCAAGATCATGCAGCGCCTGGCGCAGGGCGGCATCGTCGAGACCCGCCGCGGCGGTGGCGGCGGCGCGGTGCTGGCGCGCCCCGCCGATCAGATCCGGCTCGGCGCGCTCGTCCGCCTGCTGGAGGAGGGTCAGCCGCTGGTGGAATGCTTCGCCTCGGGCGGCGACTGCTCGCTCGACGGGCGCTGCCGGCTCAAGGCGCGGCTGCGCGCCGCCGAAGCCGCCTTCCTCGCCGACCTCGACCGATCGACGCTGGCCGACATCGCGCTCGAACCGGGGCCGACCGACAGCGTGCAACTGACATGAGGACAGCGCCTTGAACGCAATCGCGACACTGACGAAAGCCGAGCGCCGGACCGGCCTGATGCTGGCCGCCGCCCTGGCGGTCATGGGCTCATCATGGCCGCGGCGGCACGCCACGGGGTGATGGCGGTCCATGGCGGCATGGCCATGGCGCTGGGTCTTGCGCTGGTCTTCATGCTGGGCGGCGCGCTCTACGATCACCCCGAGCCCGCGCCCGACAGGCTTTCGCGCTACTATGGCGCGCCCACCCGGTTCGGCATCGCCATGACGCTGATCTGGGCGGTGATCGGCATGGGGGTGGGGGTCTGGGTGGCGGCGCTGATGTACTGGCCCGAGGCAACCCCGCCCTGGGGCTGGACCAGCTTCGGACGGCTGCGCCCGGTGCATACCTCGGGCGTGATCTTCGGCTTTGGCGGCAATGCGCTGATCGCGACTTCCTTCTATGTCGTCCAGCGCACCTCCCGCGCGCGGCTGGCCGATGCGCTGAGCCCCTGGGTCGTGCTGATCGGCTACAACCTGTTCTGCCTCTGGGCGGTCAGCGGCTATCTGATGGGGGCGACGCAGTCCAAGGAATACGCCGAGGCGACCTGGTATGCCGACATCTGGCTGGTGGTGATCTGGCTGATCTATTTCGCGCTCTACCTCCGCACGCTGGCGCGGAGGGCCGAGCCGCACATCTACGTCGCCAACTGGTATTACCTGGCGTTCATCCTCGTGGTGGCGGTCCTGCACATCGTCAACAACCTCGCCCTGCCGGTGCGCTGGACCTCGGCCGAGAGCTTCCCGGTCTGGGCCGGGGTGTTCGACGGCCTGTTGATCTTTGAAGGCTCGTTCCTGGCGATCCGGCCGGTCAACTCGCTGTCGCATTACACCGACTGGACGGTGGGCCATGTGCATTCCGGCACGCTGGGCTGGGTGGCGATGATCGTCTTCGGTGCGATCGGTTTTCCGGTGCCGAAACACCCGGAGCGCGCGGAGATGGCCAAGCCGCAACCGGCAGCGTGAGTGCATGCTGAAGCTGCATTACAACCTCGAAAAGATCTCGATGGGGCTGGTCGGCGCGATCATCGCCGTGGCCTCGGTGGGCGGCATCGTCGAGATCGCGCCGCTGTTCACCATCGAACAGACGGTGGAGATCCCCGACGACCTGCGCCCGCTGACGCCGCTGGAACTGGCCGGGCGCCAGATCTACATCCGCGAAGGCTGCTATGCCTGCCACAGCCAGATGATCCGCAGCCTGGCCGACGAGATCGACCGCTACGGCCCCTATTCGCTGGCCGCCGAAAGCGCCTGGGATCATCCGATGCTCTGGGGCTCGAAACGCACCGGGCCGGATCTGGCGCGGCTGGGCGGCAAGTATTCCGATGCCTGGCATGTCGCGCATCTGATGAACCCGCGCGACGTGGTGCCGGTCTCGATCATGCCCGCCTATCCCTGGCTGACGGCGCCGCTCGACACCTCGCTCTTGCGCGACAGCCTGGCGACACTCGCCCGGCTGGGCGTGCCCTATGACGCGAAGATGATCGACCAGGCGCAGGCGGACGCCCGCGCGCAGGCCAACCCGGATGCGGACGGCGCGGACGGCGTGCGGGAGCGCTATGGCGAGGGTGTGGCGGTGCGCGCCTTCGATGGCGATCCCGGACGCCTGACCGAGATGGACGCGCTGGTGGCCTATCTCCAGTCGCTCGGAACCCTGACGCGCGCCGCATACGGCATCGGGACGGAGGTCGAAGAATGAGCCACGAGACGCTGGTCCTGATCGCCAAGGTGATCGGTCCGCTCTGGATGGGCGGCTTCCTGATTGTGGTGCTGATCCGCAGCTACAACCCGGCACGCCGCGCCGAGCAGGAACGCATCGCCCGTTCGATCCTGGAGCCCGATCCGCAGACGCATGCGCCGGGGGACGCGCCATGACCACCGACCCCCGCGCCCTTCCCGGCGCCGACCCGCACACCGGCAATCGCGAGATCGACCCGGTCACCGGCTACGAGACCACCGGGCATGACTGGGGCGGCATCCGCGAGCTGAACACCCCCTTTCCCCGGATCGCGCTGATCGCGCTGGCGCTGACCTTCGCGTGGTCGGTTCTGGCGTGGATCCTGCTGCCGGCCTGGCCCCTGGGGCGCGACTACACGCGCGGCCTTCTCGGCCTCGACCAGGGCGAGGTTGCCATGGATCGCCTGCAGGCGATCGAGACGGATCGCGCCGCATGGCTGACGCGGTTCGATGCGCCGGATTTCGCGGCCCTTGCGACCGATTCCGCGCTGATGGCGCAGGCGATGCCCGCGGCGCGGCGTCTGTTCGAGGACAATTGCGCGGCCTGCCACGGGCGCGATGGCGAGGGCGGGCCGGGCTTTCCGCGTCTCGCCGACGCCAGCTGGCTGTGGGACGGCACGCCCGAGGAGATCGCCATCACCATCGGGCACGGGATCAACGCCGACGACCCTGACACGCGTGTCGCCGAGGTGCCCGCCTTCGACTGGATGGACCGGGCCGACCGGCATTCGCTCGCCGAATTCGTGGCGAGCCTGCCCGCGGGCGAGGCCGATTGGAACAGCCCCGCGGCGGCGCTGTTTGCCGAGAATTGCGCCGCCTGCCATGGCGAGAGGGGAGAAGGCGGACTGGGCATCGGCGCGCCGTCGCTGACCGACCGGGCGACGATCTACGGGCAGGATGCGCAGACGGTCTACCAGACGCTGACGCGCGGACGCCGCGGGGTGATGCCCGCCTGGGCCGTGCGGCTGAGCGAGGCGGAGATCAACCTGCTTGCGCTCTACGTCTCGCGGCTGTCGGAGATGACAGGGGAGCAAGGGCAATGACGACCGCGACACAGAAACGGCTCGCCATCGCGGCGGCGATCCTGGGCGTGGCACTCGTGATCGGCGCCAACGCGCATCTTGTCATCGCGGCCTTCCGTTCGCAGCCGGACTGCGCCGCCAGGCCGGGCGCCGCGATGCCGGCACGGCCGGCCTGCTGAAAGGAGGGCCCGATTTTGGAACCGCTTCCCGCCGTCCGTCCGCCCCGGCGCCCGCCCTCGCCGCTGGCCAGGGGACTGCCGGCGCGCGCCGCGCTTGCCTGGCTCGCGGCCGGCTGGGGCGACCTCTGGACCCATCCTGGCCCGAGCCTGGCCTACGGGGTCTTCCTAGTGCTGGTGTCCTGGGCGGTCCTCCTGGGGCTCCATGCAGCGGGTCTTCTCTACCTGGCATTGCCCGCGGTGTCGGGTTTTCTCATCCTCGGCCCGTTCCTGGCGATCGGGCTCTATGAGAAGAGCCGGCGGCTCGAGACCGGCGAGCCGGTGAGCCTTGCCACGATGCTGCTGGTCCGTCCCGCCTCGGGCGCGCAGCTCGCCTTCGCCGGGCTTCTGCTGGCGATCCTGGTGCTGTTCTGGCTGCGCGCGGCGGATCTCCTCTATGCGCTCTTCTTCGGCCTCTCGCCCTTCCCCGGGTTTCGCGATGCCCTGTTCAACGTCGCCACCACGCCGCGCGGCTGGGCGCTGATCGCGACCGGCAGCCTGGTGGGCGGGCTCTTCGCGGCCTTCGCCTTCGCGATCAGCCTGTTCTCGATCCCGATGCTGATGGCCGAACGGCGCGATGCGCTGACCGCACTGGGCCTCAGTTTTGCGCTGACCGTCCGCAACCTTGCGCCCTGCCTTGCCTGGGGGGCGATCGTCGCCGCCGGCATGGCGCTTTCGGCCGCCACCGGGCTGATCGCGCTGGCGGTGATCTTCCCCGTGCTCGGCCACGGCACCTGGCATGCCTGGCGCAGCATCGCGCGGGGGCTGCCATGAGCGCGCTTGCCGTGCTGATCCCGGTGTCGGTCGGCATGGGGCTCGTCGGCCTCGGCGCCTTTTTCTGGGCGCTGCGCCACGACCAGTTCGAGGACCCCGAGGGCAATGCCGCCCGGATCCTCGCCCCCGGGGATCGCGTTCCACCAACCGAGGGAGACTCCGATGTCTGACTGGCTGCCCACCCTGAAGACCTCCACGCCGCAGGAGGGCTACGACCTGGCCGTCAAGCTCGCCCGCGTCGCGGTGAAGCTGACCCAGCCCGATGCGGCGGTGCGCGACAGGCTGCGCCCCGAATATGCCGAGGACGCGGAATCGCTGATTGCCGTGAGCCAGGTCGTGGCCACCCATTTCGCCACCGTGGCGGCGGCGAACGACTACTGGCGCGACCGGACATGACCCGGATCGCGCGTGACGGCGCGGGCTTCGTGGTCCCCGCGCCGCTTCTGGCCGGGGCCTTCGGCCTGAGCGAGGCCGAGGTCAGGGCCGCCATGCGCGGCGGCGCGATGACCAGCCGGTGCGAGGAAGGGGTGGAGGAGGATGCCGGAAAATGGCGGCTGACCTTCCTTTTCCGGGGCCGGGCCTTCCGGCTGATCGTCGCCGAGTCGGGGGAAGTCCTGCAGCGCGCGACCTTTCCGATCCGAACCGGACGAGGCGGCGCCGGGGCCGGCAGGCGGGGCGGGGAACGGTGATGGCTTCGACGCCGGCCCCCTTCCTGCGGCGCGGGCTCGGTCGGGGCACCGGCCGGGGACCGGGCCGGCGCCGGACCTTCCGCGCGGCGGTCACGGCGGCCCGATCAGCCCGAGCCCGCCCGGTCGCGGCCGCCGCGGGCATGGCCCGGGCCCTCAGCGTTCCGCCGCGGTCGCGCAGGCCTCGGCGCGATCGATGGCCTTGCGCATCAGTTCGAGAAGCCGGGCGCGTTCGCGCGCGTCCAGACCGGGCAGGATGTCCGCCTGCAAGGCGCTGACCACGGGCAGGGCGGCGGCAAGGACCGCGCGGCCGTGCTCGGTCAGGTGCAGCACCCTTGCCCGGCGGTCCCGGGTGCTGACCGTCCGGGAGACATATCCCTTCTGCACCAGGCGGTCGATCACGCCGCCGATGGTCGCGCGGTCGTAGGCGATCAGCTGGGCGACCCCGGCCTGATCGATTCCCGGATTGTCGCGGATGGCGTCCAGGGAGGCGAACTGGACCGGGGTCAGGTCGAAACCCGCGGCCTGCATCCCGCGCGCGAAGGTCTGGGTGGAGATCTGGTGCAGGCGCCGGATCAGATGGCCCGGCATGTGACGGACGCTCATCAGGGGTCTCCGCCTTGGCCGCGCGCTCGGGCGCATGGCGCACTATGGCCCGGCGCAAAACGATTTGCAAACATATCATATGCCGTCATATGATAAGCATGAAAACCGTATTCCGCCGGCTTTCCGGCGGCACAGGGAGGATCGCGGATGCAGTTCTACCTGGACGGCTTCCGGGGCGGGGATCCCGACATCAGGACCGCGGCGCCGCGGCGGCGGGAATGGGGGCCGCATGCCACGCTTCCCGACAGGGTGGATGTGCTGATCGTGGGTGCGGGCCCGGCGGGGCTGTGCCTCGCCGCCCAGCTGGCGCAGTTCCCGCAGATCGAGACGATGATCGTCGAACGCAGCCCCGGCAACATCGTGAAGGGCAAGGCCGACGGGATCAGCACCCGCAGCATGGAGATGTTCCAGGCCTTCGGCTTTGCCGACAGGGTGATGCGCGAGGCGGCCTGGGTGAACCAGACCAGCTTCTGGGCGCCCGATCCCGCGAACCCCGCCCATATCCGGCGCATCGGCCGGGTGCAGGACGTGCCCGACGATTCCTCCGAGATGCCCCATGTCCTGATGAACCAGGCGCGGCTGCATCAGCTGTTCCTCGACGTGATGAAGAACGCCCCCACCCGGCTCGAACCCGACTACTGCTGGGTGCTGCGCGACCTCTCGATCGACCCGACCACCGACGACCACCCGGTGACCGTCGTGCTGGAGGATACCGGCGTGAACTGGGGCGAGACGGTCACGCTGCGCGCCAACTACGTCGTGGGCTGCGACGGAGCCAGATCGCGGGTGCGCGACTGCATCGGCGCGGTGATGCGGGGCAGCGCCGCGCATCAGGCCTGGGGGGTGATGGACATCCTAGCCAACAGCGACTTTCCCGACCTGCGCCAGAAATGCCTGATCGCCTCGGCCGGCGAGGGCAACATCCTGATCCTGCCGCGCGAGGGCGGATATCTGTTCCGGATGTATGTCGAACTGGACAAGCTGAACCCCGACGAAAGGGTGACCAGCCGGAAATTCGCCCCCGGCGACATGATCGCCGCGGCGAACCGGATCATGCGGCCCTATTCGATCGACGTGAAGCAGATCGTCTGGTGGTCGGTCTACGAGATCGCGCATCGCATGACCGACAGGTTCGACAACCTTCCCCCGGGGGACACCGGGGCGCGCAACCCCCGCGTGTTCCTGGCCGGCGACGCATGCCATACCCACAGCCCGAAGGCGGGTCAGGGCATGAATGTCTCGATGCAGGACAGCTTCAATCTGGGCTGGAAGCTCGTGCATGTGCTGCTGGGCCGCGCCGATCCCGCACTTCTGCGGACCTATTCGGCCGAGCGCATGGCTGAGGCGCGGCGGCTGATCGACACCGACCAGGAATGGGCCCGCATCATGTCCGCCCCGCCCGAGGATTCCGAGCTCCGCAGCGGGCAGGAGCCGCGATTCATGCGCCAGTTCAAGGAAAACCTGGAATTCACCAGCGGGCTGGCGGTGAAATATGCGCAGTCGCGGCTGACCGGGGCGCCGCGGCATCAGGCGCTGGCCACCGGCTTCGAGATCGGCCGGCGCTTTCACTCCGCCCCGGTGGTGCGGGTGGCCGACGCGATGCGGATGCAGCTTGGCCATGTCGCCGAGGCCGATGCCCGCTGGCGCATCTATGCCTTCGCCGGGCGGGGCGATACCGCGGCGCCGGGCTCGGCCATCCGCCGTCTCGCCGACTGGCTGGAACATGATCCGGCCTCGCCGCTGGTCAGGTTCCGCCGCGCGGGCGAGGACATCGACGCGCTGATCGACCTCCGCGCCATCTTCCAGAAGACCTTCGACCAGCTGGATCTGGAGCGGATGCCCTCACTGCTGAAACCCGCCAAGGGGCGGTTCGGGCTGCGCGATCACGAGAAGATCTTCTGCCTCGATCACAAGGGCGCCGGCGACATCTACGCGATGCGCGGCATCGATCGCGACCGCGGCTGCATGGTGATCGTGCGGCCCGACCAGTATGTCGCCCATGTGCTGCCGCTGGACGGCTTCGCGGAACTGGCCGAGTTCTTCGCCGGCATCCTGATCCCGCCACGCTGAGAGCAGGGCGGGGGTGCCGGGCGGCGCCCGAGGGCGTTCAGCGCACGATGACCTCTCCGGTCATCGCGGGATGGCGCCGGCACGCATAGGCGAAGCGGCCGGGGGCGGGAAAGGTCACCTCGCGCGACTCTCCCTTGCCGAAAAGCCCGGTGTCGAACAGCGGCGCGCCGGCCGGATCCGACTGCGCCGCGGTGGCCGAATGCGGAATGGCATCGGAATTGGTCCAGCGGACGCTGTCGCCCGCCGCGATCTCGATCCGCGCCGGCTGATAGCTGAACAGCACCATCCCCACCTCGTGGGTGCGCGGCTGTGCGGCGGCGGGCGGACGGGCGAGCCAGAGGCCCGGAAGCGCCAGTGCGGCGCGAAGGATGTGCCGTCTGGAAGGCATGGCGAGAACTCCCTGCATCTGTCCCTCGGGGCGACGGCCCGCGGGGGATAAGGACCCCTGCGGCGGGGCATGCGGCAAAAGGCACACACGCTGCGCGCTGCGCGCCGCAGGGGCTGCCGGGCATCCGGGGGTTCCGGGCACGGCATCCCGGTCCGGCGTCAGCTGCCGAAACGGTCGGGGAACTGCTTGACGATCGCGCCGGCCAGCGCATCCGAGATCATCTGCATGTGCGCGGCCGCCTTGCGCTGCAGCTCATAGGCCTTCGGCCAGTCCTGATTGGCCTGGGCGTCGATCGCCGCGGTCAGGGTCACCGCATGCTCGCGCACCAGAGCGGCGACGGCCTCGACCGGCAGGTTGGGATTGGCGGCGTTGAGGAAGGCGCCGAAATCCTCGGCATAGCGCATCAGCTCGTCCACCGCCTTCCTGCGGCCGGCCGCATCCTGCCGGATGGTCGCGGTGGTGTAATCGACGAAGAAGCCGATATGGCGGCGCCACAGCGGAAGAAAGGCCTCCTTGGCCCCGTCGCCATAGACCAGACCGATCGCCCCCGCCAGCGCCACCGAATTGGCATCCAGCCCGCCGGCCGCCGCCTCGAACTGCTTCTTCATCCCCATCATCGCCCAGCCGGTCGCGGCGGCGGCCAGATGGACATGCTCGGCCAGAAGCAGGTTCACCGCGACCCGCAGATCGCCACCGGTCTTGATGTGATCGGCCCGGGCGGCCGGCCCCGCGGCGGTCAGCGCGATGGCGGTCAGGCCGACCATGGCGGTGCGGCGGAGGATCCGAGTGCTCAGCATCTGTCTGTCTCCCTTCGTTGTCAGGCTCGGCCCCGGCATGTCCAGCCCGGGGCTCGGATCAGGAGACGAAGGCGGGGCGGCGAGAGTTGCAGCGGCCGGAAAAAAAATGCTCGCCCGCCGCGGCGAAGCGGGTAGGATTCCGGCGGTGGCGGTGGCGCGAGGCGTGGGGGACCCGGTGACCGAGGAGGAGATCGCGGACTGCCTGACGCGCATCGGCCGGGGCGACAGGGCGGCCTTCGCGCGGCTCTACGATGCCACGGCGCCGAAACTTTTCGGTCTCTGCCTGCGTGTCCTTAAGGATCGGGCCCTGGCCGAGGATGCCCTTCAGGAGGCCTATGTGCGCATCTGGCAGAAGGCGGACGGCTTCACACCCGGCGGGGCGAGCCCGATGGGATGGCTCGTGACGCTGACGCGCAATCTGGCCATCGACCGTCTGCGCGCCGCGCGGCGTGCCGGTGCCCCGGCGGACGAGACGGCGCTGGTGCGGCTGGTCGCCGCCGACCCCGATGGCGAGCGGGTCGCGGTGGCCAGGGCCGAGGCGCGGCGCATCGCCGACTGTCTGCAGGAGCTGGCGCGCGAGCGTGCCGAGGCGCTGCGCGGCGCCTATCTGGACGGGATGAGCTATGCCGCGCTGGCCGAACGCTTCGGCGTGCCGCTCAACACGATGCGCAGCTGGCTGCGCCGGGGCCTTGCCGCGCTGAGGGAGTGCCTGGAGCGATGAGCGTGGAGCCCGCAGAGCGCGACGACTCGGTGCTGGCCGGCGAATACGCCCTCGGCCTGCTCGAGGGCGAGGAGCGCGCCGCCTTCGAGGCGCGGCTCGCGCGGGAGCCGGAGCTTCGCCGCATGGTGCGCGACTGGCAGGAGGCCTTCGCGGGTCTGGCCGACGAGGTCGCACCGGTGCCGCCCCCGGCCCGGCTGCGC
>RFGB01000305.1 GCA_003697125.1 Alphaproteobacteria bacterium | reverse complement strand
GGTTCGGCGGCGGCGAAGGCGTCGAGCCATTCGGCCAGCCGGGGCCAGCGGTCCCGCCAGGGCACCGGCGCGCGCCAGTCCAGATAGCCCAGCGCGCAGGCCAGCGAGATGGATGCGGCGTCGCTGCGCGCGGGGTCGGGCGGCGCGGCGGCCAGCGCTTCAAGCCCGCGCTCGACCTTGCCCCGCTGATGGGCGACCCATTCGGGCGACATCTGGGCGGGGGTGCGGAAGCGGCCCTCATAGACCATCAGGATGGCCGCATCGGCGACGCCATCCGCCAGGCAGGCCCGGGTCAGGCACCGGAACCGCGCCGGCCCCCCGGCGGGAATGATCCGGCCGCCGCCGGCCTCGGCATCCAGAAGCTCCAGGATCACGCGGCTGTCGAAGAACACCCCGGCATCGGTCACCAGGCAGGGCATCTTGCCCAGGGGATTCTGGCGGCGCAGGCTGTCGTTCTCGTCGCGGGTATCGGCGGGAACGATCTGGATGCGGTCGGCCAGCCCCAGGGTCAGCGCGGCGATGCGCACCTTGCGCCCGAAGGGCGAGGTCAGGGTGGAGCGCAGCACGGCGCGCCGGCCCTCTCCCGGCCCGGTCAGAACGGAATTCTCCGCCGCGGCAGTGGTGGTCATCGCATGGTCTCCGGCAGGAACAGGGCAATCTGGGGGAAGGCGCACAGCAGCACCAGCATGGCGAGACCGGCCAGAACGAAGGGGACGAGCCCGGCGAACACCTGCTCGAGCGTCACCCGCCCGCCCGAGGCGGACTGGACGACGAAGCAGTTGATGCCCACGGGCGGCGAGACCGCGCCGATCTCGACCAGCAGCACGACGAACACCCCGAACCAGACCGGGTCGAAGCCCAGCTTCATCATCACCGGATGGGTGATCGGCAGCGTGATGGCCAGCAGCGCCGGCGCATCCATCATCATGCCCAGCGCCAGACAGATCAGCGCGACCAGCGCGACGATCACCCAGCGATTGACGTCGAGCCCCGTCAGGAAGCCGCCGACCGCATTGGCAACCCCGGACAGGGCCAGGAACTTCGAGAAGACCAGGGCCGAGATGAGGATGCCGAAGATCATCGCCGAGGTCTGGGCCGTCTCGACCAGCGTCGGTCCCAGCGCGACCCCGCGCAGGCCCCGGTTGCGCACCAGCGCCATGACGAAGGTCGCGAAGGCCCCCACCCCGCCCGCCTCGGTCGGGGTGAACAGCCCGGTGTAGAGCCCCGCGACGATCAGCGCGATGATCGCCACCAGCGGGCCGGCGAGGCGCAGCGAGGCCAGCTTCTGGCGCAGGGTGAAGGCCTGGCCGGAATGCGGCGCCAGTTCCGGCCTGCGCAGGACCGCCAGCCAGATGGCAAGGCACAGGACCACGGCGAACAGCATGCCGGGCAGGAAGCCCGCCAGCAGAAGCGCGCCGATCGAGCTGTCGGTCAGGATGCCATAGACCACCATCAGCGCCGATGGCGGGATCATCACCGCCAGCGTGCCCGCGATGGCGATCGAGGCCGAGGCCAGGCGCGGGTCATGGCCGCGGTCGAGCATCTGCGGCAGGGCGAGCCGGGTGAACACCGTGGCGGTGCCCACCGACGACCCCGAGGCGGCGCCGAAGGCCGCGGCCCCGAGCGTGGTCGATATCGCCAGCCCGCCCCGAAGCCGGCCGAACCAGCGGGTCGCCGTCTCGAACAGGTCCTCGCCAAGACCCGCCCGCATCGCGAAGAAGCCCATCAGGAGAAAGAGCGGGATCACCGAGAAATGGAAGGAATGGGTGGTGTCGAAGAAGACGGTTCCCAGGATCGCCGTCGCCGCCTTGGTGCCGACCAGCGCGGCCATGCCGACCGCCCCCACCAGCCCCAGGGCCACCATGACATGCATCCCCGACAGGATCGCGGCGAACAGCGCCGCCACGCCGATCGCGCCGATGGCCAGCCCGCTCATGACGCCTCCCCGGCGCTCGACCCGCCGCGACCGCCCGCGACGGCAAGGGCGATCGCGTCGATCGCGAACTGGATGGCCAGCAGAGCAAGGCCCAGGAAGACGGCGAACTTGACCGGCCACAGCGGAAAGCGGATCGAACCGCGCTCGAGCTCGCCGATGGCCAGGCTCTTCACGCTCATCAGCCAGCCGGCCTGCGCGGCCCAGGCGAACAGCGCAGCCCCGCAGATGAGCCCCGCCGCCGCCAGGGCGCGGCGCCAGACGGGGCCGAGATGGCGCGTGATCACCACCACGCGGATATGCCCGTCGCGCATCTGGGTGAAGGCGAGCGAGAGGAAGACGATCAGCGGCAGCGCGCTCTCGGTCAGCTCCAGCGTGCCCGCGATCGGGGCGTTGAACAGGAAGCGCATGATCACGTTGGCCACCACCAGCAGCATCACGGCGAAGACCAGGATCCCGGCGAACAGGCCGAGCGCGGAGAGCAGCGCGCCATAGGCGCGGCGCAGGCGGGCGAACAGTTGCATGGCGGCGACCCCGTCGGCATGCCCCGTGCGGCGTGGTCCGCACGGGGCCTTCGGTTCACGAACGCGGGCGGAAGGCGAAAGCCTCGACGATCTCATCGGCGGGAAGCCCCGCCGCCCGCGCCCGCTCGATCCATCCCGCGCGCACCGACTGGATGCCCGGATCGTTCAGGACCGACAGGAACTCCTCGACCGGGAAGTGGATGACCTCCACGCCAAGCTCTCCAGCCCACAGCGCGCGCACCCGCGCCACGTCCTCGGCCAGTACGCGAGTGTATTCGCGCAGATAGTCGCGGCCAAGCTGGTCGTCCACGGCGCGCGTTTCGGGATCCAGCGCGTTGTAGCTGTCGAGATTCATCGCGAGGATGTGGCCGAACGAGGCGCCGAAGGGGATCTCGATGTAGTATTTGGCCACCTCGTCATATTTCCATCCCCTGGCCAGCGCCGGGCCGATGGGGGTGCAGTCGATGATCGACCGCTGCAGGGCCTCATAGGCCTCGGCCGTGGCGATCGAGACCGGCGCGGCGCCCAGCGCCTCGATCAGCTTGGGATAGGCGAAGCCGTAGGAACGGATGCGCAGGCCCTTCAGGTCAGCCAGGCTGCGCACCGGCCGGGTGCACAGAAGCCCGTATTCCTCCAACGGGCGAAAGCCGATGGCATGCAGGTTGTGGCGGGCCAGCTCCTCGGAAAACTGCGGATAGGTGGCGTGCATCCGCTCCATGAACAGGCCGACCTCGAGCGCGTTCATCGGCTGGGGGATGAACAAGCCCACCGCATTGTTCAGCGGAAACAGGTCCGGGAAATAGGGGGTGACGATGTCGCCGAAATCGCCGACGCCGACGGCCAGCGCCTCGGGGATCTCGCCCGTCTTGGCCACCGACCCGCCCCAGAAGACCTCGATGCTGTGCCGCCCGCCGGTGCGGCGGGCGAATTCGTCCACCAGCCACTGCGTGGTGACGGCCTGGGCGTCGCCTGCGCCCTGGGGCTTGAAGGTGATCCACCGTAAGGTGTCGCCGGCGGCGGGCGCGGCCAGCACGCTGCCGAGGGCGAGCGCGTGCAGCATCGGGCGCAGGGCGCCGGACAGGCGGAATTGCAGGGCCATGTTCGTTTTCCTCCCCTTCTGCGCGCAGGTCCGCGCGCCGTGATGCCCCGATGCTTGCGGCGCATCGAGGGATGATTCAAATACAAAAGAATCATGGGTTCGATGCCTGGACGGCATCGCTCATTTCCAGATTCCGTCGCACACCAGCGCGGTGACGATCTCGCGCACAAGGGATTCCACCACCGAGGTGGCCCGCTTACGCCGCTGGTCGGCGCGGATTGCGGTGAAAAGTGTCCATTCGATCGGCGGATCGGTGATCGGCCGTGCCTCAAGTGTGCCGTTCTGCACCTCGGACAGCACGCCGCCATAGGTCAGGATGGACATGCCGTGACCGTGGCGGACCAGTGCCTTCAGGTGCCAGACCCCGTCCACCCGCTGGACGATGTTCAGCCCCGTGCCGAGCCGGTCGGCATGCTTGTCGATCAGGATCCGCAGGAAATTTGGCCGGCTGGGCAGGATCAGTGGCAGCGCCGCAGCCTCGGCCAGGCGATAGGCTGGACGGTCCAGCGCGCCGCGCGCGCCAATGACGTGCAGATGCTCGACCAGAAGTTCGGTGCTGATGATGTCG
Organism: Alphaproteobacteria bacterium; assembly: GCA_003697125.1. Classification (GTDB taxonomy): domain Bacteria; phylum Pseudomonadota; class Alphaproteobacteria; order Rhodobacterales; family Rhodobacteraceae; genus J013. Next base: position 12,096 of record RFGB01000305.1, on the reverse strand, counting down.
TCCTGCATGGGTGCGTCATGCATGACCGCGAGGCTGATCTCGCCCTGGACGAGGCGCTTTTCCAGGGCGTTCGAGAAGCCCTCGACGAAGCGCAGCTCGATGCCGGGATATTCCGCCTTCACGCGGGCCAGAAGCGGGGGGGCGATGAACTCGACCGGTGTCGGCGGCATCCCGACCACCACCACGCCCTGCGGCCGTTCGACATGGGCGGTCACGTCATGATGGGCCTGCGCCAGCTGCGCCATGATCGCATAGGCGCGGCGCTGCAGGATCTCGCCCGCCTCGGTCAGCTCCATGCCGCGCGCGGCGCGCTTGAACAGAGTCACGCCCAGATCGGCTTCGAGACGGGCGATCTGCCTGCTCAGCGCGGGCTGGGCGATGCGCAGCCGCTCGGCCGCGCGCGTCATGTTCTTCTCCTCGGCGATGCACAGGAAATAGCGAAGCGACCGCAGCTCGGGTTGCCAGTCGCCCCGGGACCGCTGCGCCATGGTGATCCCTCCCTACGCATTGCCAGCCTGCCCGATCGGCCCACCTCCGGCAAGCGGCGCGCGGGCGGCGCCCCCTGCCGGGGCGGTTGACGGGCCGCGGGGCGGGGCGGCAAGCTCGGCCCGCGCCGCAATCGCGCGAGAGGTGGTCCATGTCGCTTGATGTCAGCCCGGCCTTCGCCCTGCCCGATGATGCCGCGCGCGCCTGTCTGGTGGGGCGCGTCTGGCGGCCCGATCTCGACGGACCCTCGGTGGTGGTGCTGCGCGACGGGGCGCTGTTCGACATCTCGGCCGCCGCGCCCACCATGCGCGACCTGATCGAGGCCGACGATCCCGCCGGGCTGGCCCGGTCGGCGGCGGGCGAGGCGCTGGGCCCGCTGGGTCCGATCCTGGCCAACACCCCGCCTGCGGGGCGCGATCAGGCCCGGCCCTGGCTTCTGGCCCCGGTCGATCTGCAGGCGATCAAGGCCGCGGGCGTGACCTTCGCGGTGTCGCTGGTCGAGCGGGTGATCGAGGAGCAGGCGCGCGGCGATCCCGCCCGGGCCGCGGCGGTGCGGGCCGAGGTGACGCGGCTGATCGGCAGCGATCTCGCGGCGCTGCGCCCGGGTTCCGAGGCGGCGCAGGCGCTGCGCGAGATGCTGATCGCCCGTGGCGCCTCGTCGCAATATCTGGAGGTCGGCATCGGCCCCGATGCCGAGATCTTCACCAAGGCCCAGCCGATGTCGGCGGTGGGGCATCTGGCCGATATCGGCATCCATCCGATGTCGCGCTGGAACAATCCCGAGCCCGAGATCGTCATCGCCGTGACCAGCGCCGGGCGGATCGCGGGGGCGAGTCTGGGCAATGACGTGAACCTGCGCGATGTCGAGGGGCGCTCGGCGCTGCTGCTAGGCAAGGCCAAGGACAACACCGCCTCGGCCGCGATCGGTCCGTTCATCCGGCTGTTCGACGCGCATTTCGGCCCGGCCGAGCTGGCCCGGGCGACGGTGACGCTGGAGGTGCGCGGGCCCGACGGGTTCACCCTGACCGGCACCAGCGAGATGGCCCGCATCAGCCGCAGCCCCGAGGAGCTGGTCGCCCAGACGATCGGACCCAGCCACCAGTATCCCGACGGCTTCGTGCTCTATCTGGGCACCATGTTCGCCCCGATCGAGGACCGCGATGCGCCGGGGATGGGCTTCACCCACAAGCCGGGCGACATCGTGACCATCGGCTGCGACCGGTTGGGGCGGCTGTCGAACCGGGTGGTGCCCTGTCCCGAGGCCGAGCCCTGGCGGTTCGGCACCGCGGCGCTGATGCGCAACCTGGCCCGGCGCGGGCTGATCTGAGCGCCGCTCAGGTCCGGGTCTGCAGCTGATAGCCCGGGGCGGTGATCGCCCTGACGGTGGTGATCGGCTCGCTGCCGATCCAGGTGGTGCGCTCGATCACCAGAAGCGCCGCGCCCGGTGCCGCGCCCATCAGCCTGGCCACGCGCGGGTCGGCCTGAATGGCGTAGAAGCGCAGGTCGCAGCGGCTGTAGGGGCGGTTCAGCACCAGCCATTCATTGGCGCTGATCCGGGTCAGGTCCACGGCGCGGATCTCGGGCACGGTGCGGGTCGCGATCCAGCGTTCCTCGAGGATATAGGGCCGCCCGTCGGCGAGATGCAGCGCCTCGACATACAGCGTCCGCTCGGGCGAGTGCAGGTCGAAGGCGGCCACCACCGCGGGCGGGGCGGGCAGTTCGGCGGCGCGGATCAGCTGATGGCCATAGCGCGCCCCGCGCGCCTCGACCTCGTGCCGGGTGATGGGGATGTCGAAGGTGGCCCGGGTCACCGGGTCGGGTCGCACCCGGGTGCCGCCGCGTCTTCGCCGTTCCACCAGCCCGGCCTGGGAGAGGTCCTGCATCGCCCGCTGCACGGTCGACCGGGCACAGTTCAGCCGGCGGGCCAGATCCTCGTCGCGCGGCAGGCGGTCGCCCGGCGACAGGCGCCCCGACAGGATGTCGGCGCGGATCGCATCGCGCACCTCGCGCCAGGACCGCCGGGCCTCGGCCATCACGCCTCCGCGGCCAGCGCCGGGGCCAGCGCGGCATGGGCGCGCAGGATCTCCTCGCGCAGGACATGGCGCCCGCCCTGCACCACATGGCGGCCCGCGCTCCACAGATCGCGCAGCGCGCCATGGCCGGCGCCGGCGAAGACCAGCGCGTCGATCAGCCGGTCGCCGTGCCGTCCGCACAGATCGGGGTCGGCGGCCGACAGCCCGAGCAGATCCGCCCACAGCCCCGGACGTATCGCGCCGCTGTCGCGCCCGGCCGCCTGCGCGCCGCCGGTCAGCGCGGCCGCGAACAGCGTCCGGCCGGTCGAGCGGCCCGGCCCCCCCGCCAGCGCCGCGCGGATCCGCCCGCCCAGACGCTGCGAATATTCCAGCATCATCAGTTCGTCCCACAGGGCGATGCGGACATTGGAATCGGTCCCGACCCCGAAGCGCCCGCCATAGTCCTGGAATGCCGCGCCGGGAAAGATGCCGTCGCCGAGATTGGCCTCGGTGATCGGGCACAGCCCCGCCACCGCGCCGGTGCGGGCGAGGCGCGCGGCCTCGGCCCCGGTCATCTGGGTGCAGTGGATCAGGCACCAGCGCGGGCCCAGCGGCAGATTGTCCAGCGCCCAGGCGACCGGCCGCGCGCCCAGACGGGCCTCGACCTCGGCGACCTCGGCCTCCTGCTCGGCCAGATGCATGTGCACCGGGCCGCGCGGGGCCAGTTCGTCCAGCCGCGCCAGCGCCTGCGGGGGCACCGCGCGCAGGGAATGGGGCGCCACGCCGATGGCGAAGTCGCCGGGCGCCCGGGCGATCAGCGCGGCGCTGTCCTGATGCAGCCGGGCGAAGCGGTCGAGGTCGCAGCCGAAGCGCAGCTGCCCGCCTTCGAGCGGCCGGCCGTCGCATCCGCCCTGCATGTAGAGCACCGGCAGCAGCGTGAGCCCGATGCCGGTCCGTTCCGCGGCCGCGGCGATGCGCGCGGCCATCTCGGCCGGGCGGGCATACCCCGCGCCCCCGCGGTCATGGTGCAGATAGTGGAACTCCGCCACCGCGGCATAGCCGGCCTCCAGCATCTCCATGAAGGCCAGCGTGGCGATGGTCTCCACCTGATCGGGCGTCAGACGGTCCAGGAAGCGGTACATCAGCTGCCGCCAGGTCCAGAAGCTGTCGCTGCCCCGCGGCCCGCGCGATTCGGTCAGCCCGGCCATGGCGCGCTGGAAGGCGTGGCTGTGCAGGTTGACCGGGGCGGGCAGCAGGATGTCGACCCGGTGGGCGGGGCCGGAGGCGCCCGGCGGCAGGGCGTCGCCGCCACCCGTCTCGACCGCGTGGATGCGCCCGCCGGCGATCGCCACCCGCACCACTTCGGCCCAGCCATCGGGCAGGAGCGCCCGGCCCGCCCGAATCCACTGCATCCCGGCATCCTGCCCCATTTCCCGCCCCGCGACCGCGTTGACATGTTTTGTGCGCACATATTATGAATTTGCCGGGTTCACTGCAAGGAAGGCCCGATGGCGGAACGCTGGCTGATCACCCATGCCACCCTGGCCGGCGCGTGGGACGTGCCGGGCGCCGAGGGCGCGCACGGGCTGGTGACCGGGGCGGCGGTGGCGGTGGAGGGGCCGCGCATCGCCTGGGCGGGTCCGATGGCGGCGCTGCCGGCGCGCTTCGCCCGCTGCGCGGCGCTGGATGCCGAAGGGCGGCTGGTCACCCCGGCCCCGATCGACTGCCACACCCATCTGGTCCATGGCGGCCATCGCGCCCGGGAATTCGAGATGCGCCTTGAGGGTGCGAGCTACGAGGAGATCGCGCGTGCGGGGGGCGGGATCCTCTCGACCGTCGCGGCCACCCGTGCCGCGGGCGAGGAGGCGCTGCTGGCCGGGGCCCTGCGCCGCGTCGATGCCCTGATCGGCGAGGGGGTGGCGGCGGTCGAGATCAAGTCGGGCTACGGGCTGGATGTCGAGACCGAGCTGGTGATGCTGCGGGTCGCCCGCGCCATCGCCCGCCTGCGCCCGGTGCGGGTGGTCACCTCGTTCCTGGGCGCCCATGCGGTGCCCCGTGGGATGGATGGCGACGACTATCTGGACCGGGTCTGCCTGCCCGCGCTGGAGGCCGCGCATGCCGAGGGGCTGGTCGATTCGGTCGACGGCTTCTGCGAGGGGATCGCCTTCTCGCCCGCCCAGATCGCGCGCCTGTTCGCCCGGGCGCGCGCGCTGGGCCTGCCGGTCAGGCTGCATGCCGAGCAGCTGAGCCATCTGGGCGGTGCCAGGCTGGCGGCCGAATGGGGGGCGCTGTCGGCCGACCATCTGGAATGCGCCACCGAGGAGGACGCCCGCGCCATGGCCGGGGCCGGCACGGTGGCGGTCCTGCTGCCGGGGGCGTTCTACACCCTGGGCGAGACCCGCCGCCCGCCCATTGCCGCCTTCCGCGCCCATGGCGTGCCCATGGCGGTGGCCACCGACTGGAACCCCGGTTCCTCGCCGCTGGGCTCGATCCTCCTGGCGATGAACATGGCCTGCACGCTGTTCCGCCTGACCCCGGCCGAGGCGCTGGCCGGCGTCACCCGCCATGCCGCCAAGGCGCTGGGGCTGACCGATTGCGGCGCCATCGCCCCGGGCCTGCGCGCCGATCTGGCGCTGTGGGATGTCGAACACCCCGCCGAGCTGTCCTATCGCATCGGGGTCAATCCGCTCTGGCGCCGGGTGTTCGCCGGAGAGCGGCCATGACCCCGCCCGGGACGGCGACCGCCGCCATGACCGCGCCGGCCTTCGTCGAGATCAGCCGCGGCGACAGCCCGCTGCTGCTGGGCCTGCCCCACACCGGCACCGACCTGCCCGAGGACATCGCCGGGCGGCTGAACGAAACAGGCCGCGCCCTGACCGACACCGACTGGCATGTGCACGAGCTTTACGCCGGCCTCGTCGAGGATGTGACCACGGTGCGGACCCGGATCCACCGCTATGTGGTGGACGTGAACCGCGATCCCTCGGGGGCGAGCCTCTATCCGGGGCAGAACACCACCGGGGTCGTCCCGCTGACCGATTTCGACGGCCGCCCGATCTGGCGGCCCGGCTGCGCGCCGGATGCGGCCGAGACCGCCCGCCGCGTGGCGCAGTGGCACGCGCCCTATCACGCGGCGCTGGCCGCCGAACTCGACCGCCTGCGCGCCCGCCACGGCTTCGCGATCCTCTATGACTGCCACTCGATCCGGTCGCATATCCCGTTCCTGTTCGAGGGCCGGCTGCCCGACCTGAACATCGGCACCAATGACGGGCGAAGCTGTCACCCCGATCTCGCCGACGCGGTGGCGCGGATCTGTGCCGCCGCACCGGGGTTCAGCCATGTCGTCAACGGCCGCTTCAAGGGCGGCTGGACCACCCGCCACCACGGCGCGCCGGAACGGGGGGTGCATGCCATCCAGATGGAACTGGCCCAGAGCACGCATCTCGCCGCCGAGGCCCCGCCCTGGCGGCTGGATCCGGCGCGGGCCGGCCGCCTGCGCCCGGTGCTGGCCAGGATCCTCACCACCCTGCGAGACTGGAGACCGCGATGACGGATCCCCGCCACAATGTCCGCGATGTCTATCCGCCCACCGGTCCGGAGATCAGCTGCCGCAGCTGGCTGACCGAGGCGCCGATGCGGATGCTGACGAACAACCTGCATCCCGACGTCGCCGAGAACCCGCACGAGCTGGTCGTCTATGGCGGCATCGGCCGCGCCGCCCGCACCTGGGACGATTTCGACCGCATCGTCGCCGCCCTGAAGACGCTGGGCGAGGACGAGACGCTGCTGGTGCAGTCGGGCAAGCCGGTGGGCATCTTCCGCACGCATGCCGACGCCCCCCGCGTCCTGATCGCCAATTCCAACCTGGTGCCGCGCTGGGCAAGCTGGGAGCATTTCAACGAGCTCGACCGCAAGGGGCTGATGATGTACGGCCAGATGACCGCCGGGTCGTGGATCTACATCGGCAGCCAGGGCATCGTGCAGGGCACCTACGAGACCTTCGCCGAGGCCGGGCGCCAGCATTACGGCGGCAATCTCAAGGGCCGCTGGATCCTGACCGCGGGGCTCGGCGGCATGGGCGGCGCGCAGCCGCTGGCGGCGGTGATGGCCGGCGCCTGCTGCCTGGCCGTGGAATGTGACGAGACCCGCGCCGCCTTCCGCAAGCGCACCCGCTATCTGGACGAGATCACCCACAGCCTCGACGAGGCGCTGGAGATGATCGCGCGCTGGACAAGCGCGGGCGAGGCGAAGTCGGTCGGGCTCATCGGCAACGCGGCGGATATCTTTCCCGAGCTGGTCCGCCGCGGGGTCAGGCCCGACATCGTCACCGACCAGACCAGCGCCCATGACCCGCTGCACGGCTATCTGCCGCAGGGCTGGACCGTCGCCGAATGGCGCGCCAGGCAGGAGAGCGACCCCAAGGCGGTGGAACGCGCCGCGCGCGCGTCGATGAAGGTCCATGTCGCGGCGATGGTGGATTTCTGGAACGCCGGGATCCCCACGCTCGACTACGGCAACAACATCCGCCAGGTGGCGAAGGAGGAGGGGCTGGAGAACGCCTTCGCCTTCCCCGGCTTCGTGCCCGCCTATATCCGGCCGCTCTTCTGCCGCGGGGTGGGGCCGTTCCGCTGGTGCGCGCTCTCGGGCGACCCGGAGGACATCTGGCGCACCGACGCGAAGATGAAGGAGCTCTTCCCCGACAATGCCCATCTGCATCAGTGGCTCGACATGGCGCGCGCGCGCATCGCCTTTCAGGGGCTGCCGGCGCGGATCTGCTGGATCGGGCTCGGCGAGCGGCACAGGGCGGGGCTGGCCTTCAACGAGATGGTGCGCAGGGGCGAGCTGAAGGCGCCGGTGGTGATCGGCCGCGATCACCTGGATTCGGGCTCGGTCGCCAGCCCCAACCGCGAGACCGAGGGCATGAAGGACGGCTCGGATGCGGTCTCGGACTGGCCGATCCTCAACGCGCTCCTCAACACCGCCAGCGGCGCGACCTGGGTCAGCTTCCACCATGGCGGCGGCGTCGGCATGGGATTTTCCCAGCACGCCGGCATGGTGATCGTCTGCGACGGCAGCGCGGCCGCCGACCGGCGCATCGAGCGGGTGCTGTGGAACGACCCGGCCACCGGGGTGATGCGCCATGCCGATGCCGGCTACGAGATCGCCATCGCCTGCGCCCGCGAACACGGGCTGAACCTGCCCGGCATCCTGAAATGACCGGCGGGGGCGAGGGGGGGCCGTCCCTGCCGGCGGGCGAGGAGGCGCGGTGATGCGCGACGAGCTGGGCCGCTTCGTCGAGGCGCAGGCGCAGATCTGGCCGCAGCCGCTCGAAGAGCTGGCGCGCGGCCGCAAGACCGGCCACTGGATGTGGTTCGTCTTTCCCCAGCTCAAGGGCCTCGGCCGCTCGGCCACGGCGCAGCATTACGGCATCCGCGATCTCGACGAGGCGCGCCGCTATCTGGCGCATCCCGTGCTCGGCCCCCGCCTGCGCGCGGCCTGCGCGGCGATGCTGGCCCATGCCGGCACCCCGCCCGAGGCGATCCTCGGGCCGGTGGATGCGCTGAAGCTGCGCTCCTGCGCCACCCTGTTCAGGGCTGCGGGCGGGGGCGAGCCCTTCGACGCGATCCTTGCCGCCTTCTACAATGGCGAGCCCTGCCCGCAGACGCTGCGCATGCTGGGCAACGGGGGCGCGGCGGCGACCGCCGCGGGCGTCAGCCGGAACGGGCGATGAAAAGACCCACGACACCGAACAGGGAAGAAGGAGACGGAAAGATGAAGAGACGCGATTTCCTCGTGGCGGGCGCGATCGGTGCGGCCGCCGCCCCGCTGGCCGCCCCGGCGATCGCCCAGGGCCGGATGCAGTGGAAGATGGTCACCGCCTGGCCGCGCAACCTGCCCGGACCGGGCGTCGCCGCCCAGATGCTGGCTGACCGCATCACCACGCTGTCGGGCGGACGGATCGAGGTGAAGCTCTACCCCGCGGGCGAGATCGTTCCCGGCCCGGGCGTCTTCGACGCGGTCAGCGAGGGCACGGCCGAGCTCTACCACGCGGTGCCGGCCTACTGGGGCTCCAAGTCGAAGGGCATCCTGCTGTTCGGCTCGCAGCCCTTCGGTCTGCGTGCGGACGAGCAGTTCGGCTGGATGCAGCATGGCGGGGGGCAGGCGCTCTATGACGAGATGTATGCCCGCTTCGGCATCAAGCCCTTCCTGTGCGGCAATTCCGGGCCGCAATGGGGCGGCTGGTTCCGCCGCGAGATCCATTCGGCCGAGGATCTGAAGGGCATGAAGTTCCGCACCACGGGACTTGCCTCGGAAATGGCCGCGAAGCTGGGGATGGCGGCCGAGGCGATGGGCGGCCCGGCGATGTTCCAGGCGCTGCAGACCGGGGCGCTGGATGCGGGCGAGTTCATCGGCCCCTGGACCGACAGCGCGCTGGGCTATCAGCAGGTGGCCAAGTTCTATTTCTGGCCCGGGGTGGGCGAACCCTCCTCGGCCGAGGAATGCGGCGTGAATGCCCGCGTCTACGCCGCGCTGCCCGACGATCTGAAGCAGGCGGTGGCGATGGCCTGCGAGAGCCTCTACAACCCGGTCTGGACGGAATACACGACCAAGCATGCGCTGGCGCTGCGCAAGCTGGTCGAGGAGGACGGCGTCCAGCTGCGCCGCTTCCCCGACGACGTCATCGACGCCATGGGCCGCGCCGCGGCCGAGGTGATCGAGGAGCTGCGCGGGCATGAGGACGAGCTGGTGCGCCGCATCACCGAAAGCTTCCTCGCCTATCGCGACAGCGTCGGGCGCTACATGACCTATGCCGACAACGGGCAGATGAACGCCCGCGCCCGGGTGTTGGGCTACTGACCGGCGCGCCGCGCCCCGGTCCGGGGGCGCGGCCGCACATCTGGCGGAGGGCAGGGATGCTTCGGCTCGCCCAAGAGATCGACCGGCTGAACCGGGCGGTGGCAGGGGTGGTGCGCTGGCTGGCGCTGGCCATGGCGCTGATCCAGTTCGCCATCGTCATCGGCCGCCACGTCTTCGGCGTCAACGCCATCTGGGCCCAGGAAAGCGTGCTGTATCTGCATGCCGCGCTGTTCATGCTGGCGGCGGGCTACACGCTTCTGGTCGACGGGCATGTGCGGGTCGACATCTTCCATGCCCGCATGGCCCCGCGCTGGCAGAGGCGGGTGGACATCCTCGGCCATCTCCTGCTGCTGATGCCGATGGTGGCGGCGCTGGCGTGGTGGTCCTGGCCCTCGGTGCGCAATTCCTGGGCGATCCTTGAAGGGCCGATCTCGGTCGGCGGCATCGGGGCGGTGTTCCTGCTGAAGTCGCTGATCCCGGCCTTCTGCCTGCTGGTCGGGCTGCAGGGACTGGCCTGCCTGATCCGGCTGATCGCGGAGCGCGAGGGATGAGCGGCGGGCTGGACCTGGTGATGTTCGCGGCGCTGATCGCGGCGGTGCTGTCGGGCTTTCCGGTGGCCTTCGCGATCGGCGGCGTGGCGGTGATCTTCGCGCTGCTGGGCTGGGCCACGGGGCAGATGGACATCGGCCTTCTGGGCGCGCTGGGCCAGCGGGTGTTCGGGCTTCTGTCCAACCAGACGCTGATCGCCATTCCGCTGTTCGTGCTGATGGGCGCGCTTCTGGACAAGAGCCGCATCGCGGTCGAGCTGCTGCAGACCATGGGCAGGCTGTTCGGCCGCATGCGCGGCGGGCTGGGCGTGTCGGTGGTGCTGGTGGGCGCGCTGCTCGCCGCCTCGACCGGGATCGTCGGCGCCACCGTGGTGGCGATGGGCATGATCGCGCTGCCGGCGATGCTGCAGGCGGGCTATGACCGGCGGGTGGCCGCGGGGATCGTGTGCACCGCGGGCACGCTGGGCCAGATCATCCCGCCCTCGACGCTGCTGATCATCCTGTCCGACGTCCTGTCCAGCGCCTATCAGCAGGCCCAGTATCTGCAGGGGCGCTTCGCGGTGGAGGCGCTGTCGGTCGGCCAGGTCTTCGCCGCGGCCCTGCTGCCGGGGCTGACGCTGGTGCTGCTCTATCTGCTCTATGTCCTCATGCGCGGCTGGCTGCGGCCGGCCGACCTGCCGCCGGCGCTTGCCGGCCAGCCCCGTCCGGGGGCCGGCGAGATCGGGCGCGCGGTGCTGCCGCCGGTGCTGCTGATCCTCGCGGTGCTGGGCTCGATCCTCGCGGGTCTTGCCAGCCCCACCGAGGCGGCCTCGGTCGGCGCGGTCGGGGCGCTGCTGATGGCCGGCGCGCGCGGCGCGCGGGGCCGGTGGCTGGTGCTGGCCGGGGCGGCGGCGCTGGTGCTGCTGGCGGTGGCGGCGGCGGCCTATCCGGTGCGGCTGCAGCGCAGCGACCTGAGCGTGGCGGAGCTGGCGGCCGGCGCGCTCTATGCCCTTCTGGCGCTGGCGGGCATGGCGGGGATCCTGGCCGCCCTGCGCAACGGCCTGCGCGGCGGGGTGGTGGCCGATGCGCTAAGCGCGACCATGACCATGACCGCGATGATCTTCGCCACCATCCTTGCGGCGGGGATGTTCTCGCTGGTCTTCATCGGTCTTGGCGGCGAGGAGCGGGTGCGCGCCTGGCTGGCCGCCCTTCCCGGGGGCCCAACCGGGGCGCTGGCCGCCACCATGCTGATCGTCTTCGTCCTGGGCTTCTTCCTCGACTTCGTCGAGATCTCGGTGATCGTGCTGCCGCTGGTCTGCCCGACGCTGATCCTTCTGGGCCATGACCCGATCTGGCTGGGGATGCTGCTGGCGATCAACCTGCAGACCAGCTTCCTGACCCCGCCCTTCGGCTTCTCGCTGTTCTATCTGCGCGGGGCGGCGCCGCCCGAGGTGAGCACCGCCGACATCTATCGCGGCGTGGTGCCCTTCATCCTGCTGCAGGCGCTGGGCGTGCTGGTGCTGTGGCTGTGGCCGGATCTGGCGACCTGGCTGCCACGGGCGATGTTCTGACCTGCCCGCGCGCCCGGCGCGGCGCGCATGGGGATTTGCGCTTGCCCGGCTGCCTGCGCCGTTCCAGATTCGGCGGCGGGGAGGGCCGCCATGATGAACAGGAGGCAGTTCCTTGCGGGCATCGGCGCCGCCGCCGCGCTCGGCGCGCCGGCCCGACTGCGGGCGGGTGCGGCGTTCCGGTTGGGGCTGACGCCCGTCTTCCTTGACAATGACGCGCTGGTGATCGACCGGCTGCGCGCGGCGCTGGGCCAGGCGATGGGCGCGCCCGTCGAGCTGGTCCAGCGGCGGACCTATCAGGAGATCACCGCCGCGATCCTCGACGGCTCGGTGGATGCCGCCTGGATCTGCGGCTATCCCTTCCTGCAGCACCGCGACGCGCTGGCCCTGCTCGGGGTTCCGGTCTGGCGGGGCCGGCCGCTCTATCAGTCCTACCTGATCACGCGCCCGGATGACGCGGCGCGGTCGCTCGGGGATCTGCGCGGCCGGGTGCATGCCTTCTCCGATCCCGACAGCAATTCGGGCTTCCTGGTCACCGCATCCGACCTGGCCCGCATGGGCGAGACGCCCGAGCGGTTCTTCTCGCGCACCATCTTCACCTACGGGCATCGCAACGTGGTGCGGGCGGTGGCGGGGGGGCTGGCG
>RFGB01000304.1 GCA_003697125.1 Alphaproteobacteria bacterium | reverse complement strand
GCGGGGCTGGACCTGCCCCACCGCTTCGCCGGGCCGGTCAATGCGGGCGAACCCTCGGGCGTCGATCTCGATGGCGACGGCATCGCGCATGGTCCGGGCGATGCCCATGGCTTCGGGCGCTTCCCGGGCGAGCGGGGCATGGCGGTGCTGTCGCGCTGGCCGCTGGGGCCGGTGCGGTCGTTCCGCCTGATGCGCTGGGCCGATCTGCCGGGCGCGGATCTGCCGCGGCGCGCCGACGGTTCGCCCTTCCCTTCGGCCCGGGCGCAGGCGGTGATGCGGCTGTCGTCGCGCGCGCACTGGGATGTGACGGTGGCGACCCCGGCCGGTCCGCTGCACCTGCTGGTCAGCCACCCCACCCCGCCGGTCTTCGATGACGCGCATGACCTGAACGGCCGGCGCAATGCCGACGAGATCCGCTTCTGGTCGCTGTATCTTTCCGGCGTGGCGATGACCGACGATGCGGGCATTGCCGCGCCGCGCGCGCCCTCGCCGGTGGTGGTGGCCGGGGTGCTGAATGCCGATCCCGAGGATGGCGAGGCCCGGCACGCGGCGATCCGGGCGCTGCTGTCCCACCCGGCGCTGCAGGATCCCCGCCCGGCCAGCCCCGGCGCGGCGGCGGCCGCGGGGCAAGGGGCCAACCGCCGCCATCGCGGCGATCCCGCGCTGGACACGGCGGATCTGGACGATGCGCGGCTGGGCAATCTGCGGCTCGACTATGTGCTGCCCGATGCCCGGCTGCGGGTGACCGGGGCGGGAGTGTTCTGGCCCGCGCCGGATGATCCGGAGGCCAGCCTGCTGACCGCGGGCGGAAGGCCGGTGTCGGCGCATCGTCTGGTGTGGGTGGATGTGGCGCTGCCCTGAGCCGGCTCAGCGGCCCAGCGCCTTCACCGCCGCGTCGATGCCGGCCAGCGTCATGGGGAACATGCGCCCGTCGAAGATGTCGCGGATCATGCCGATCGAGGCGGTATGGGGCCAGTGGCTTTCGGGCACCGGGTTGATCCAGACGCTGTCGGGCCAGGCCTCGCGGGCGCGGATCAGCCAGGTCGCGCCGCTTTCCGGGTTCCAGTGTTCGACCGCGCCCCCGGGATGGGTGATCTCGTAGGGGCTCATCGAGGCATCGCCGACGAAGATCGCCTTCCAGTGGGCGGAATAGCTGCGCAGGAGATGCGCGGTCTCGGTCTGGTCGCTCCAGCGGCGACGATTGTCCTTCCACACGCCTTCATAGAGGCAGTTGTGGAAGTAGAAATGCTCCAGATGCCGGAATTCGGATCGCGCGGCGGAAAACAGCTCCTCCACCACCCGCACATGCGGATCCATCGAGCCGCCGACATCGAGGAACATCAGCACCCGCACCGCGTTGCGCCGCTCGGGGCGCGTCTGCAGGTCCAGATAGCCGTGCTCGGCGGTGGCGCGGATGGTGCCGTCGAGATCCAGCTCCTCCGCCGCCCCCTCGCGCGCCCAGCGCCGCAGGCGCTTGAGAGCCAGCTTGATGTTGCGGGTGCCCAGCTCGACCGACCCGTCGAGATTGCGGAACTCCCGCCGGTCCCACACCTTCACCGCGCGGCGGTGGCGGCTTTCGCCCTGGCCGATGCGCACCCCCTCGGGGTTGTAGCCCCATGCGCCGAAGGGAGAGGTTCCGGCGGTGCCGATCCATTTCGACCCGCCCTGATGGCGGCCCTTCTGGCTGCGCAGCCGCTCGCGCAGCGTCTCCATCAGCTTCTCGAAGCCGCCCAGCCGGGCGATCTCGGCCTTCTCGGCCTCGGTCAGGTGCCGCTCGGCCAGCTTGCGCAGCCAGCTGTCGGGAAGGCGGGCGGCCTCGAGGACCTGCTCCGCCGTCATCGCCTCCAGCCCGCGGAAGGTCTCGGCGAAGACCCGGTCGAAGCGGTCGATGTTGCGCTCGTCCTTGACCAGCGCGCTGCGGGCCAGGTGATAGAACCCCTCCACATCCCACAGCACGACCCCTTCGCGCATCGCCTCCAGCAGGGTCAGGAACTCGCGCAGGGAAACCGGGATCCCGGCCTTGCGCAGCGAGAGGAAGAAGGGGATGAACATCAGCCCGCCAGGCGTTCGAGGATCAGGACCAGGGCGAGGGCGGCCAGCGCCAGCGCGATGCCGTGCGCCGCGCCGTATTGCAGGCGGTCGAGCCGGTTGCCGCCGCGGGCGGCGGCGCGCCACCAGCCCAGAGCGAAACCCAGTGCGAAGGCTGCGGCAAGGATCATCGGACGCTCTCTCTCGGGCCCGGCATCGGATCAGCGCCGCCCGCCGGCGGGCGGACGGATCGGGCGGCTGCCGCGGACATAATCCTGCCAGGCGCTGCTGTCGACCGCGCTGATGCGCGCCTCCTCGGCGCGGCCCAGCGTGGCGAGCGCGGCGGTGCGCAGTGCCAGCGCCCGGGCGATGTTGCCGGCGGCGTCATGGGCGACCAGCGCGGGCAGCGCCGCATCGGCCAGCGCCAGCGCCTCGGCCGGGCGCCCGAGACGCATGCGCAGCTGTGCCAGATGCAGCCGGATGGTGGCGGCGCGCAGGCCCTGCGGGTCGTCATGGCGTTCGAGGCTGTCCAGCGCCCGCGCCAGCAGCCCCTCGGCCAGTTCGGGCCGGTCGGGATATTCCAGGGTGGCGAGGAAGTCCAGCGTGGTGGCCAGCCGGTGATCGGGCTGGGGAAAGCGTTCCGCCAGCCGCACCGCCCGGCGCAGCGCGGCGATGCGCCGGGCGCGCGGCGCGGGGTCCTCGAACAGGCTGCGCATGATCCGCTCCCACTCCGGCGCCGGCCGGAGCCCGGTGCGCCGCGCGATGCCGCGCCCGGCGGGGTTGATGCGGTCGAGGACGGCGCGCGCGGCGGCGACCGCCCGCGCCCGGGTCATGCCGCTGTGCAGCCCCGGATCATACAGCGTGCGCAGCACGAGGATGTCGAAGCGGGTCAGGCGGCTGTGGACATTGTCATCGTTGAACACGCTGTCGCGCAGGCGGAACAGGTCATTGGCCGGGCCCAGCGCCTGGGCCAGCTCCTCCTCCAGGCATTCGCGCAGCGTCTCGGCCTCGCCATCGGCGGGCAGGAACAGGCCGGCGCCGGTCAGGCTGTCCAGCGCGTCCCAGTCGGGCAGCAGCGCCAGCGCCAGATCGCGGCGAAAGCCGGCCCAGTCGCGCGCCGCGGGGATCACGAAGCATTGCGCGCCGGGGAAGACCGCGGCGATCTCGGCGGCGGGCGCGAAGTCGATGACGATATTGCCCGGCTCGGCGGGGCCGGCCAGGGCGATGTCGATCCGCGCCTCGTCGCGCAGCCGCGTGATCAGGGCCGCGAGGTCGTCGGCGAAGCCCGCCGGCGGCACGGTGGCCAGCGAGACCCGCACCGGGGTCTCGAACCGCGTCAGCCGGGTCAGAATCAGCCCGCTCTCGCGCCCGAACACCAGGTCGGCCAGATCCTCGGCAATGTCGCGGTTGGCCTGCAGCACCGGCCCCGGGGCCAGGGCGCTGCCCAGCCCCGGCAGGGTCGGGCGCGCGGGGCGGTCGGGCGCCACCGGCGGCATGGCGCAGGCGGCAAGGATCGCGGCGAGGAGCGCGAGCCACGGCGCGGCGCGAATCATCGCTGATACTTCACGAAGGGTGTCGGCCTGCCCACCCGGTCATAGAGCCGGCGGGCGGCATGGTTGAAATCCTGCGTCAGCCACCAGACCGCGGGGCAGCCCTCGGCATCGGCGGCGGCATAGACCGCCTCGATCAGCGCCCGCCCCGCGCCGGTGCCGCGCGCCCCGGCATCGACGAAGAGATCCTGCAGATAGCAGACATTCTCCACCCGCCAGCAGTGGCGGTGGAACAGGAAATGGGCGATGCCGATGGCGCGGCCGTCACGCTCGGCGATTAGGCCGCGGAACTCGCCGGGCGCGCCGGACAGCAGCCGGGACCAGGTCGCGGCATAGACCTCCTCGGACAGCTCGGTGCGGTAGAATTCCAGATAGCGCGTCCAGAGCCTGCGCCAGTCGGCGTGATCCCCGGGGCGAAGCGGACGGACAAGCGTCATGACCAGGCCATCCCTGCCGGATTGCACGGGCCGGGCGGGACGGCGGCAGGGCCCGCCCCGCCCGGGGCGAGACTACGCGATCGGCGCCCCGATGGCCATGTGCCGGGGGTCAGCCACCCTGCCGGCGGGCGAGGAAGGCGAGCCGTTCGAACAGATGCACGTCCTGTTCGTTCTTCAGCAGCGCGCCGTGCAGCCGGGGCAGGGCATTGGCCGGCCCCGCGCGCAGGTCGGCGGGGTCGAGATCCTCGGCCACAAGCAGGCGGATCCAGTCCAGCACCTCGGAGGTGGAGGGCTTCTTCTTCAGCCCCGGCGTCTCGCGGATCTCGAAGAAGCGGGTCAGCGCGGCATGGATCAGCGCCGGCTTCAGCCCCGGGAAATGGACATCGACGATTCGCTTCATCGTGTCCATGTCCGGAAAGCGGATATAGTGGAAGAAGCAGCGGCGCAGGAAGGCGTCGGGCAGGTCCTTCTCGTTGTTCGAGGTGATGATGACGATCGGCCGGTGGCGGGCGCGGATGGTCTCGCCGGTCTCGTAGACGTGGAATTCCATCCGGTCGAGCTCCTGCAGCAGGTCGTTGGGGAACTCGATGTCGGCCTTGTCGATCTCGTCGATCAGAAGCACCACCTTGCCCGGGGCGGTGAAGGCCTCCCACAGCTTGCCGGGCCGGATATAGTTGCGCACGTCGCGCACCCTCTCGTCGCCCAGCTGGCTGTCGCGCAGGCGGCTGACCGCGTCATATTCATACAGCCCCTGCTGCGCCTTGGTGGTGGACTTGATGTTCCATTCGATCAGCGGCAGGCCCAGCGCGCCGGCCACCTGGCGCGCCAGCTCCGTCTTGCCGGTGCCCGGTTCGCCCTTGACGAGCAGCGGCCGCTCCAGCGCGATCGCCGCATTCACCGCCACCATCAGATCCTCGGTGGCCACATAGTCGTCGGTGCCGGCGAATCGCATTGCCGCGCTTCTCCCTCATGCTGCATTGCATCACGACCATCCTATCATTCGCGGCATCGTGCACAAGCGCGCGCATCAACTGCGTGACATCCCGCGGTTTTTTCGGTATTGGGCGGCCAGCGCAGGCGGTGCCGTCCCGGCGCCCGCGAGTCTGGGAGATGGCGTAGCAGTCCATGGGCAAGGGGTTGAGGGATCCGATGACGAAGTCCGACACGCAGCTGCCGTCCGATTACGTGCCGTCGGAAGACGAGGAGTTCATGAACGACCGGATGAAGGAGTATTTCCGGCGCAAGCTCCTCGCATGGAAGGTCTCGATCCTTGCCGAGTCGCGCGAGACGGTGGCCGGGCTTCAGAACAGCACCCGCAACATCCCCGACATCGCCGACCGTGCCGCCGAGGAGACGGATCGTGCGCTGGAGCTGCGCACCCGCGACCGGCAGCGCAAGCTGATCGCCAAGATCGACGCGGCGCTGCGGCGCATCGACGAGGGGACCTACGGCTATTGCGAGGAGACGGGCGAGCCGATCTCGATCCGCCGGCTCGAGGCACGCCCCATCGCCACCCTGTCGCTGGAGGCGCAGGAGCGCCACGAGCGCAAGGAGCGCGTCTATCGCGACGACTGATCCGCGACCGGGCGCGCGGCGTCAGGCCCGCACGCCCAGCCCGCGCAGCGCCAGCCGCAGCAGCGGCGCGATGCGCGCCTCCAGATCCTCCCCGTCGCGCAGGCACTGCTCGATCAGCATCGGATGCAGCGCCGCCACCATCGCCAGCTGGAAGCAGGCCGCCGCCTCCTCGGGGTCGCCGGGCGCCAGCTCGCCCGCCGCCATCCCCTCGGCAATGATCCCGGCCAGCAGCGACCGCATCGCCAGCTTGTGGTCGTGGATGGCCGGCCAGCTGCGGTCGAAGGCCTCCTGCACCAGCTCGTGCAGGTGGTTGCCGCTTAGGCAGCGCTCGCGCACCGTGGCGAAGGTGACGCGCACGAAGGCCTCCAGCCGTTGCGCGGCGTCCAGTCCCGGCCTGCCGGTCGCCGCGCGCACCGCCGCGGCCAGTTCCAGCGTGGCCTTGCGGGTCACCGCCTCGACGATCGCGTTCTTCGAGGCGAAGAACCGGTAGACATTGGCCGAGGACATGCCGAGTTCGGCCGCGATGTCGGCGACGGTGGTCTTGCGATAGCCATACTGGCGGAACAGCCGCTCGGCGGTCTCGAGGATGCGGCGCTGCATCGCCTCCGAGGCGGCACGGTCGGCGGCCCCGGCACGCAGGCCGGGCGCATCCGCCGGCAGCAATGGCATCGGGTCGCTGGCTGCAGTCATCTCGGCCCCCGCATCCGCTCAATCTAGGCGCGGGGCGGGGGGGCGTCCAGCCATCGCGGCCGGGGAAACTCGCCGGCTGACGATTCGCGCCAGCCGTCAGCGCCGCGGCGCGCGGGTGGTCCGCCGCGCGGCGCGGCTCAGACGGGCAGCGGCGCCGGCGCGGTGGGCCAGGGGGCGGCGCGCTCGATCTCGCCGCACAGCGCCATCAGCAGACGATCCTCGCCGAAGCGGGCGGCCAGATGCACGCCCACCGGCAATCCCCCGGCGGTGCGATGGAGCGGCAGCGACACCGCGGGCTGACCGGAGGCGTTGAAGGCGGCGGTGAAGGGGGAATAGGCGAAGATGCCCTCGGGGCCCTCGCGATAGTCGACGAAGTCGCGCCAGCGCCAGTTGGCATGGGCGAAGCGCCCGATCAGGCAGGGCGGCTCGGCCAGGGTGGGGCTGAGCAGGATGTCATGGTCGCGGAAGAAGCGTGCCATCGCGCGGCCGAAGGCGTGGATCCGGTCGATCGCGGCCAGATAGTCGGCGCCGGGGATCCCCGCGGCCAGTTCCACCGCCGCGCGTGCCACCGGCTCGATGTCGTCATCGGCCAGCGGCCGGCCGCGCAGTAGCCGCCGCACGGTCAGCGCCGTGCCGCAGGCCACGATCCGCGTCCAGGCCGACATCATGCCGCGGATGTCGATCTGGAGGCGGGCCTCCTCGACCCTGTGCCCGAGGCTTTCCAGCAGCGCGCCGGCCGCGCGCGCGGCCGCGGCGCAGTCGGGGTGGACCGGGTTGCCCTCGAAGGTGGTAGCGCACAGCGCCACCCTGAGCCGCGGCGGCGGCCGGTCCAGCGCGCCGCGGAAGCTGCCCCCCAGCGGCGGCGGCCAGTAGGGCGCGCCCTCGTCGGGGCCATGGGTGGCATCCAGCAGTGCGGCGGTGTCGCGCAGGGTGCGGCTGAGGAAGCCGTCGATCGCCATCCCGCCCCAGCCCTCGCCCGAGAAGGGTCCGTCGGGCAGCCGCGCCCGGGTGGCCTTGAAGCCGACCAGGCCGCAGCACGCGGCGGGGATCCGGATCGAGCCGCCGCCGTCCGAGCCATGCGCGGCCGGCACGATCCCCGCCGCCACCGCCGCGGCCGCGCCGCCCGAGGAGCCGCCCGGCGAGCGGGCCCGATCCCACGGGTTGCGGGTCGGCCCGCCATAGACCGCCGCCTCGGTCACCGCGCCGATGCCGAATTCCGGGGTGGTCGTCCGCCCGAAGGTGACCAGCCCCGCCGCGCACAGCCGCGCGAACAGCTCGGCATCGCCCGGATGCACCGTGCCCGCCGCCAGCCGCGAGCCGGCCGAGGCGGGGAAGTCCGCCGCCTCGAGCCCCAGATCCTTGATCAGGAACGGCACCCCGCGCAGCGGCCCCGGGGGCAGGCCGGCGGCGATCGCGGCGCGCGCCCGTTCGGGGCGCAGCCCGGTCAGCGCATTGATGTGCGGGTTCCAGGCCTGCGCCAGCGCCAGCGCCTGATCGAGAAGCTCGCCCGGCGTCACCTCGCCCGATTCCACCAGCCCGGCCAGGCCCACCGCATCATGCGCCACATAGTCCATCCGACGCCCTCCCCTGCCGGCGGGTCTTTCTGCCCCAGCCGGGGGGCCGCCGCAATGCCCCGACGCACGGGCGCGTTGAACTTGCCCGCCCGGGTCTGCTAGGTGGCGGGCGCGCCCCGCCCATGGCCCGCCGCGGGGCGCCGGTGAAGCGGATGGCGGGCCCGGAGCCGCGAGCCGAGCGATGCCCCCTGTCCAGTGCCGCCGCATGTGCCGCCACCGCGCCGCCGGCCACCCCCTTTGCCCGGGAGCGGCGCGATGAGCGAGATCCTCTCGGTCCAGTCCAGCGTCGTCTATGGCCGGGTGGGCAACTCCACCGCCGTCTTCGCGCTGCAGCGGCTGGGCCATGATGCCTGGGCGCTGCCCACGGTGCTGCTGTCCTCCCATTCCGGCTATCCCGATTTCACCGGACGGCGCCTGCCGGCCGAGGCGGTGGCCGAGCTGGTCGCGGGGCTGGACCGGCTGGGCGTTCCCGCCCGCGTCGACGCGCTTCTGACCGGCTATCTGGGCGCGCCGGACACCGCGCGCGCGACCGCCGCGCTGGCGCGGCGGATGCGCGGGCGGGCCGGGCTGGTCTATCTGTGCGATCCGGTCCTGGGGGACGAGGGGCCGGGCCTGTATCTGCCCGACGAGGTCGGCGAGGTGCTGCGCGCCGAGCTTCTGCCGCTGGCCGACATCGCCACGCCCAACGCCTTCGAGCTGGCCTGGCTGACCGGCACCCGGCCCGCCGATCTGGCCCAGACCCTGGCGGCGGCGCGGGCGCTGGCCGCGATGGGGCCGCGGCAGGTCTTCGTCACCAGCGTCTCGGCAGGTCTGCCGCCCGACGAGATCGGGCTTCTGGCCGTCGAGGGCGAGCGCGCGGTGCTGGTGCGCACGCCTCGGGTCGATCACGCGGCCGAAGGGGCGGGCGATCTCGCATCGGCCCTGGTGCTGGCGCATCGGCTGGCCGGGCGGGATCTGGCCGAGACCGCGGAGCGGACCGCGGCCAGCATGCATGCGGTGATCGCCGCCACCCGGGCGGCGGGACAGCGCGAACTGGCGGTGGTGGCCAATCAGGACTTCCTGGCCGAACCGCCGCGGCGGTTCCCCGCGCAGCCGCTCTGATCGCGCCACCGCGCCCAGCCATGCCGGCGGTGCAGACCGGCCATGCGTTGACCGTGCGCGCCGGCCGCCGCACAGTATCGGCCGGCATGGACATGGCACCCGATCCCGGCGAAGTCGAAGCCGCGTCGCCCGCCGCCACGGCGCGGCCGGTCTGGCGCGACCGCAGCACGCCGCCGCACATCTCCACCCTGATCCTGCTCGCCGGCGTCTCGTCGATGAGCATGAACATCTTCCTGCCCTCGCTGCCGGGCATGGCGGCGTGGTTCGACACCGAATATGCGGTGGTGCAGTTCGCGGTCTCGGGCTATCTGGGGATGACCGCCCTGGTGCAGCTGATGGCCGGGCCGCTGTCCGACCGCTACGGCCGCAGGCCGGTGATCATCGGCGGGCTGTGGATCTTCCTGCTGGCCACCCTGGGCTGCATCCTCGCCCCGACGGTCGAGGTCTTCCTCGGCTTCCGCATGCTGCAGGCCGGGATCGCGGCGGGCTTCGTGCTGAGCCGGGCGATCGTGCGGGACATGGTCGAACCGGATGCCGCGGCCTCGATGCTGGGCTATGTCACCATGGGCATGGCGCTGGTGCCGATGGTCTCGCCGATGATCGGGGGGGTGCTGGACGCGCTGTTCGGCTGGCAGGCGGCCTTCGCGGTGATGTTCCTGGCCGGGCTGGGGCTCCTGTGGCTCGTCCATCACGACCTGGGCGAGACCAATCTTCGGCCTTCGGCCAGCATGCTGGCGCAGTTCCGCAGCTATCCCGAGCTGGTCCGCTCGCTGCGCTTTTGGGGTTACGCCCTCACCGCGGCCCTCACCTCGGGCGCCTTCTTCACCGTGCTGGGCGGCGCGCCCTGGGTCGCGTCGACCTTGATGCGGCTGGACCCCGCCACGCTGGGCTTCTATTTCGGCTTCATCGCCTGCGGCTACATGTTCGGCAACTTCCTGTCGGGGCGCTATGCGCGGCGGGTGGGGCTGAACCGGATGATGATGATCGGCACGCTGGTCGCGCTGGCGGCGGTGCTGCTGGCCTGCGCGCTGCACGCGCTGGGCTTCATGCATCCGCTGGCGCTGTTCGGCCCGGTGCTGTGCGTGGGGGTGGGCAACGGGCTGACGCTGCCCAGCGCCAATGCCGGGGTGGTCTCGGTGCGGCCGCATCTGGCGGGCAGCGCCTCGGGGCTCGGCGGGCTGCTGATGGTCGGCGGCGGTGCGGCGCTGTCGGCGCTGGCCGGGGCGTTGCTCGGCCCCGAATCGGGGGCCTGGCCGCTCCTGATCGTGATGCTCACCAGCACGGTTTTCGGCG
>RFGB01000303.1 GCA_003697125.1 Alphaproteobacteria bacterium | reverse complement strand
GCGCTGCACCGCCTGATGGAGATCCTGCACGCGGCGGGCCTGCCCGAGGGGGTGGTCAACCTGGTCAATGGCCGCGGCGCGGTGACCGGGCAGGCGCTGGTGGCCCATCCGGACATCGACCTGATCAGCTTCACCGGCGGCACCGAGACCGGGCGGCAGATCATGGCCGCGGCCGGGCGCAACCTGGTGCCCTGCACGATGGAGCTGGGGGGCAAGTCGGCCAACATCATCTTCGCCAGCGCCGATCAGGAGCGGGCGCTGGATGGCGCGCTGCTGGGAATCTACTCGAACAACGGCCAGCAATGCCTTGCCGGATCACGAATTCTTCTGGAAGAATCCATCGCCGACAGCTTCATCGAACGCTTCATCGAACGCAGCCGAGCCATCCGCGTCGGCGATCCGCTGGACCCCGCGACCGAGATCGGCCCGCTCGCCTCGCGCGCGCACATGGCGCGGGTGCTGTCCCATGCCGCGCCCGAACGGCTGGGCGGCGGGCGCATCCTGACCGGCGGGGCGGCGCGTGCCGATCTGGCCCCCGGATTCTTCATCGAACCGACCGCTGCCCTGGCCGGGTCGAATGCCGCACCCGTCGCGCAGGAGGAGATCTTCGGCCCCTTCGCCACCTTCCTGACCTTCCGCAGCGCCGAGGAGGCCTTCGCCATCGCCAATGACTCGCGCTACGGGCTGGTCGCGCATCTGTGGACCGACCATCACCCGACGGTCATGGCGGCAACCGCGGCGCTGCGCGCAGGCGTGGTCTGGGTCAACACGCCGATGATGCGCGAGCTGCGCCTGCCCTTCGGCGGCTTTCGCGACAGCGCGGTCGGGCGCGAGGGGGGCTATTCCTGCGAGGCCTTCTATACCGAGGAGAAGACCGTGACCCTGCCGCTGGTGCCGCCGCCGCTGCGCCGGCTGGGCGCGCAGCCGCCCGCGCGGGGGAACGAGACGACCTGAACCAGGGGGAGGAAGTCGATGAACGCGAGAAGTATTCTGGCCGGGGCGATC
The DNA here is from genome assembly GCA_003697125.1 of Alphaproteobacteria bacterium. Taxonomy (GTDB): domain Bacteria; phylum Pseudomonadota; class Alphaproteobacteria; order Rhodobacterales; family Rhodobacteraceae; genus J013. The sequence goes on along the minus strand of RFGB01000303.1, from coordinate 4,889 downwards.
GCGCTGGCCGCGCTGGCCGGGCCGGCGGCGGCGCAGATGATCAAGGTGGCCACCTTCGTTCCCGAGAAGTCGGTCGGCGTCGCGCGGGTCATCAAGCCCTGGATGGAGGCGGTGCAGGCCGATCTGGGCGATGCGGTGCGGTTGCAGGGCTTCTGGGGCGGCACGCTGGGCAAGGATCCCTTCAAGCAGTTCGAGCTGGTGCGCAACGGCGTGGCCGATGTCACCTGGGTGCTGCCGGGCTATACCGCGGGGCAGTTTCCGCAGATGACGGTGTTCGAACTGCCCTTCCTGTTCCGCGACGCGGTGGAGGCGTCGGTGGTGGGCTGGCGGCTGCATGAACGCGGGCTTCTGGACGGGCTGGAGGATGTCCATCTCGTCGGCTTCTTCGCCGCCGAGCCCTCCCATGTCCATCTGAAGCGGCCGGTGGCCCGGCTGGAGGAGATCAGCGGCCTCAAGATCCGCTCGGTCGGGCCGATCCACGCCCAGTGGCTGGAGGTGATGGGCGCGGCACCCCAGACGCTCAGCTCGGCCGAGATGAACGAGGCGCTGAACCGCGGCACCATCGACGGGGTGATCCAGTCCTGGTCGGGCATGCGCACCTTCAAGACGCTCGACCTGGTCAGCCAGACCATCGAGGTGCCGATCGGCGTGATCCCCTTCCTGCTGGTGATGAACAAGACGACCTGGGAGGGCCTGACGCCGCAGGCGCAGGCCGCTGTCATGGCCCATGGCGCCATCGCGATGGCGCGATCGGGCGGGCAGGCCTACAAGGATGTCGGCGCCGAGATCCGCGCCGATGTCGCCGCCCAGGGGCGCATCGAGCTGCTGACCCCGGATGAGGCCGACATCGAGCGCTATCGCGCCATGGCCGAACCGGTCTATGCGCGCTGGATCGCCGAGACGCCCAACGGGCGCGCGGTGCTGGATGCCGCGATCGAGGAGATCGCCGCCTATCGGGCGGGGCGCTGATGGCCGGCGCCGGGGCGCCGCTGGGATGCGGGACGACCCGCCGGCTCGACCGGCTGACCGGGCGCGTCGCGGTGATCGGCTTCTCGGGCCTGGTGGTGATCTCGTTCCTGACCTTCTATGACGGGGCGGCGCGCCATGCCGGGCTGCCCCGGCTGTTCGGCTATGCCGATTATGGCGAGGCGATCTATCCCGTGGTGATCGCCACCTGTTTCCCCGCGGCGCTGCTGCGGGGGACCAATGTCACGGTGACGGTGCTGGGCAAGATGCTGGGCCGGCGGGCGGCGGCCTGGCTCGACGCCTTCGCGGCGCTGGTCACGCTGGGCTTCTTCTGCGTGCTGGTCTGGCAGTTCCTGCGCTATGCCGAGGGGCTGGGGGCGCGCACCTCGCGCACCGGGGTGGTGCGGCTTGCGCCCTTCTGGTGGGCGGCAAGCGCGATCATGGCGGTCTGCGTCCCGGTGCAGGCCTGGGTGGCGTGGCAGCGCATCGTGGCGGCCCTCACCGGGCGGCGGGTGGCGGTGGCCGAGCTGCGCCACGGCGCGGCGACGGGGGGCTGAGCGGACATGGCCGGCCTCGATCCGCTGGGCACGGGCCTTCTGGGCCTTGCCGCGATGTTCGTGCTGATCTTCCTGCATGTCCCGATCGGCATCGCGATGGGGGTGGTGGGGCTGGTCGGCGTGGCGCTGATCATCGGCTGGGGGCCGGCGCTGACGCTGGCGGCGACCGAGCCTTCCTCGGCGATGGCATCGGAAGGCTTCGCGGTGATCGCGCTGTTCCTGCTGATGGGCAACTTCGCCAATGCCGGGGGGCTGTCGGCGGAACTCTATCGCCTGGCGCAGGCGCTGGTGGGCCGGTTTCGCGGCGGGCTCGCCTTTGCCACCATCGGCGCCTGCGCCGGCTTCGGGGCGATCTGTGGCTCCTCGGTGGCCACCGCGGCGACGATGGCGCGCATCGCGCTGCCGCAGATGCTGGCGCGGGGCTATGCGCGCGAACTGGCCGCGGGCGCGATCGCGGCGGGGGGCACGCTGGGCATGATCATCCCGCCATCGGTGGTGATGATCCTCTATGCGGTGCTGACCGAAAACTCGATCATCGCGCTGTTCGTGGCGGCGATCGTGCCCGGGCTGGTGGCGGTGCTGTTCTATTTCGTCACCATCTGGGCGGTGGTGGCGCGCAGGCCGGGGCTGGCGCCGCCGGGCGAGCCGGCGGACCTGGCCGCCACGCTGCGGGTGATGGGCGAATGCTGGGCGGTGGTGCTGCTGGCGGTGGTGGTGTCCGGCGGCATCTATACCGGCGTGTTCACGGTGTCCGAGGCGGCGGCGGTGGGCGCGGCGCTGGCCTTCCTGCTGGCGCTGCTGCGCGGGCGGATGAGCCGGGCGGCCTTCGTGGACAGCCTGTCGGACACCGCCGCCTCGACCGCGCTGATCTTCGTCATCATCATCGGCGCCTCGATCTTTTCCTATTTTGCAACGCTGTCGGGGATGCCTGCGGCGATCGTGGCGGGCATCGAGGCGCTGGACCTGCCGCCTCTGGCGGTGATCCTGCTCTTGCAGGTGATGTATCTGATCCTGGGGGCGATCTTCGACACCATCGCGGCGATGGTGATCACGCTGCCCTTCGTCTATCCGCTGGTCACCGGCATGGGCTATGACCCGATCTGGTGGGGCGTGGTGAATGTCCTGGTGATCGAGCTGGGGATGATCACGCCCCCGATCGGAATCAATGTCTTCGTCCTGCACGGCATGGCGCGCGATCTGCCTCTGGGGACGATCTTCCGCGGGGTAATCCCCTTCATCCTGGCCGATCTGGCGCGGCTGCTGCTGCTGATCCTGGTGCCGTCGCTGGCATTGTGGCTGCCGCGGGTTACCGGCTGGCTCTAGGTCTCCGCGCCCAGGGCGGCGGGGTAGAGCCTGGCGAGCCGGTCGCCCCAGCCCTCGCCGGCGATCCAGGCGGGCAGGGTCTCGGCGCGGGCGCCGTCGCAGGCCGCCCAGGCCAGGGCGAGGTTGCACGAGATCGCCGGCGGTCCGCCGCGCCCGGCCACCGCCAGAAGCGGCGCCAGGGTCGGCATGCCGGTTCCCAGCAGGATCACCGCCTCGCAGTCGCCGCCTTGCAGCGATCGCAGCGCGTCCAGGCAGGCCGCGCCGGCCATGGCATAGATCGGGTGAAAGGCGGCGGTCTCGGCCCCCACCGCGGCCTTGGCCGTGACGGTCAGGCCGTGACCCTCCCAATAGGCGGCGCAGGCGGCATCGAGCCCTTCGGGATAGGGCGAGACCAGGCCGATCCGCCGTGCCCCCAGCGCGCGCATCGCGGCGACGACCGCGGTTGCGGCGCTGTAGACGGGCACGCCGTGGCGCGCCTCGATGCCGGCCAGGATCCGCGCCTCGGCCTCGCGGCCGCAGATAGGATGCCCCGGTGCAGCCAATGGCGATCGCCGAGAGCGGCGCATTGGCGAACTGGCCGCAGGTCTCGGCGAACCGGTCGGCATAGTCGACCAGACGTTCCTCGATGCTGCCCCGGGCGCTGGTCAGCCGCGCATTGATCATCGCCCAATCGGGCGGCAGCAGGGCGCGGAATTCCGGCTCGACCGTGGTGTTGGCTTGGGGCGTGAGCATGCCCAGAACCCCCGCGCGCCCGTATTCCGTCGCCATTGCCATGCCTCCCCCGGTTCGTCCGAAGGCTGTCCGATGCCGGCGGGGCTGGCAAGGGAAAAGGCCGGGATGCGCGCGGCCCCGGCCTGGGGGGCCGGGGCCCGGGCCGGGGTGCGCCCGTCTCGGGGGCGGGTCAGCCCGCCGCGCTCAGCCTTTCCTCGTAGCTGCTGCGGGTGGTGCGCGACAGGGCGAAGCGCCCGTCATCGACCCGCACGATCGAGCCCTTGCGCAGCAGCCGCCCGAACGACTTGATCCGGGCCTCCTGGGTGAACGACTCCTCGGCGCCGATCTCGTCCAGCGCCAGCATGATGTCGCGGCGGCTGAAGCGGGGCTGTCCGCGCACCAGGGTGGTATAGGCGGCGGAGGCCTCGAGCAGTTCGGGCAGCGAGGCGGCCCCCATCCGGCGGGCGAATTCGCGCAGCTCGCTGTTGGCGGGCGCGGCGGGATCCGGGCGCCGGGCGACGACCGAGAGGCGCTGGGCGGCGGGCCGGGCGGCGGCGCGCGCGGGCTCAGGATCGGCCGCGGGTGCCTCCAGCGGGCGGTCGAGGCGCAGCGGCGGCAGGTCCGGCGCGGCGCCTGCCGACGGCGGCGGGGCGTCGTCAGCCCCGGCCGGCTCGGGCTGCGGGTCGGGCTGGCCGGCCTGGGGGTCGGGCTGGCCGGCCTGCGCCCCGGGCGCTGCGCCTTCGACCGCTGCCATGGTGCGGGCGATGAATTCCTCCTCGTCGAAATCGAACATGTCCGCCTCGGGAACCAGATCCGCGCCCGCGGAACCGGCGCCATTGGCATGGCCGTTGGCCTTGCCGTTCAGCACGGTGCCGCTGTCGCGGGCGGGCTCGGCCGGGGCAGGGGCCGAGGCCGGGTCTTCCTCGGCCTCGGGGCCGGGGCGACGGCCGAACAGCCTTTCGGCAAGCGGGATCCGGAAGCGGGCGGGCTGTGGGGCGGGCGGGGTGTCGGCCTCCGCCCCGGCGGCGGCCAGCGCCTTCCACGGCGCGCCGATCGGGCTTTCGGGCGGCAGCGGCTGAAGCCCGGTGTCGAGCTGGACCGGCGGCCGCTTGCGCAGGTGATTCGGCGATGGGGCGCCAGTCCGGCGGACAGGCCCGGCAGGGGCGGGCGCGGCTCGTCCCCGGTCCCGGCCAGGGTCGATTCGGTCGCGGCCGCCGCGGCCTCGGCGCGTTCCTCGAGGCTGCGCAGCACCCGGCCCAGCGCCTCCTCCTCCTGCCGCGCGTCGTTTCGCGCCGCGGCGAGGCGGGCGCGGTGCAGCCCGTCGGTCTCGGG
>RFGB01000302.1 GCA_003697125.1 Alphaproteobacteria bacterium | reverse complement strand
GTCCATCGCCGCCCAGGTGGAGCGCCTCGACGCCGAGCGCCTCGGCGAGCGCCTCGGCGTGGAGCACGCACCGCGCGAGCTGGCCCCGATCCTCGACCAGATCGAGGTTCTGGAGCGCAGGGTCAACGCGCTGCCGCCCTCTCTGGCCCCGGTCCTCGACGCGCTGGCGGCGCTGGGGGCGCGGATCCCGCCCGAGGTCGATCTCGCGCCGCTGCGCGAGCGGCTCGACGGGCTCGCCGAGCGGCTAGAGGGCATGGCCCGGGCCGGTCCGCCGGCGCGGGCGGACGACCTTGCCCCGATCGCCGAGGGGATCGAGCGGCTCCATGCCCGCCTGGGACCGCTTGCCGCCACGCTGGAGCGGCTCGACGGCCGGCCTGCCCCCGATCTCGCGCCCGTGCTGCAGGCGCTGGACGCGCTGGCCGCGGCGGTGGCGGAACTGCGGGTCGATCCGCCCGAGGAGCTCGGGCCCGAGGCGCTGGCGGTGCTGGCCGCGGCGATGCGCAGCGTGCTGCGCCGGCTCGATCAGGAGGCCGAGGCGCTGGCCGGCCTTCGCGCCCGGCTGGAGCCCGGCCCGGCCCCCGCCCGCCCGAAGGGCACGGGCCTGGTCGTGGCGCTCGGCCCGAATTCGGACGCGCAGGGCGCCCTGGCAGTCGCCGGCGCGACGCCCCTGTCCGAAGCCACCGGAATGGCCCTGCTCGCGCGCCTCACCGCCCTCGAATCGCGCCTTGATGCCCTGCTCGCTCCGTCCGGGGGCGACACCGGGGGCGACACCGGGCCCGACACCGGGGCCGACGGGCCCGAAACCCTGCCCGCGGCCGATGACCTGGCCGGGGCCGCGGCCGCGCAGGGCGCATCCCCTGCCCCGCGCGATCGCCGCCGCAGCGCGGCCGAGCGGGGCGGCTGACCGCCCCCCGCCCCACCCCGGCAGCCCTTCCGCATCCCGCAACGCGCCGCTAACCTGCGCCGCGGACTCACCGCGACGGGGACAAGGATGCATGAAACCTGTCTGATCGGCGGCCGCTGGGTGGGGGCACGGGATGGGGCGACCATCCCGGTCGTCTGCCCCTCCGACGGCCAGGTGTTCACCCATCTGGCGGCCGGCGGCCCGGCCGAGATCGACGCCGCGCTCGGCGCGGCCTGGGCGGCCTTCGAAGGGCCGTGGGGCCGGATGCCGGCAGTCGAACGCGGCCGCATCCTCAGCCGTGTCGCGAGGCTGATCGAGGACAATCACGAGGAGCTGGCCCGGATCGAGGCCCGCGACACCGGAAAGCCGCTGACCCAGGCGCGCGCCGACATCACCGCCGCCGCGCGCTATTTCGAGTTCTACGGCGGTGCGGCCGACAAGGTGCAGGGCCACACCATCCCCTTCCTGCCCGGCTATTCGGTGATGACCGTCCACGAGCCCCATGGCGTGACGGCGCACATCATCCCCTGGAACTATCCCTGCCAGATGTTCGGCCGCACCGTCGGCGGCGCGCTGGCAATGGGCAATGCGGTGGTCCTGAAGCCGGCCGAGGAGGCCTGCCTCGGCCCGCTGCGGCTGGCGGAGCTGTGCCTGGAGGCCGGCCTGCCCGCAGGCGCGCTCAACATCGTCACCGGCACCGGCGAAAGCGCTGGCGCGGCCCTGGCCGCCCATCCGGGCATCCGCTTCCTGTCCTTCACCGGCAGCCCCGAGGTGGGCACCCTGGTGCAGGCGGCCGCCGCGCGCAACCATGTCGGCTGCACGCTGGAACTGGGCGGCAAGTCGCCGCAGATCCTGTTCCGCGACGCCGATCTGGAGGCGGCGCTGCCGGTGCTGACCGCGGCCATCGTCCAGAATGGCGGGCAGACCTGTTCCGCCGGGGCCAGGGCGCTGATCCAGCGCGACATCTATGACGAGGTGGTCGAGCGCCTCGCCGACCGGTTCCGCGGACTGACCGCCGCGCCCCATGACGCCGATGCCGATCTGGGGGCGCTGATCTCGGCCCGCCAGAAGGCCCGCGTGGAACGCTACATCGCCCAGGCGCGCCCGCCCCTGATCGCCCGCGGCCGCGTGGCCGAGAACGCCCCCGCCTCGGGCTTCTATGTCGCCCCGGCCCTCTACGGCCCGGTGCCCGAGGACGACCCGCTGGCGCAGGAGGAGGTGTTCGGGCCGGTCCTGTCCTGCATGCCCTTCGGCGACGAAGCCGATGCCGTGCGCATCGCCAACGGCACGCCCTATGGCCTGGTCGCCGGGATCTGGACCCGCGACGGCGGCCGGCAGATGCGCATGGCGCGCGCGGTGCGCGCGGGCCAGGTCTTCATCAACGGCTATGGGGCGGGCGGCGGCATCGAGCTGCCCTTCGGCGGCACCGGCCGGTCGGGTCACGGCCGCGAGAAGGGCTTCGAACCGCTGCGCGACTTCGCGCAGATGAAGACCATCGTTGTGAAGCATGGCTGAGGGGAGCAGGGCAATGCGGCTGGCGGGAAAGACGGCGATCGTCACGGGGGGCGCCTCGGGATTCGGCAAGGGGATCGCGGAACGCTTCGCCGGGGAGGGCGCGCGGGTGGCGGTGCTGGACATCAACGCCACGGGCGCCGAGGCGGTGGCCGAGGCGCTGGGCGCGGGGCATCTGGCGCTGGCCTGCGACGTCGCCGACGGGGCCTCGGTCGCCGACGCCGTCGCCCGCGCCGCCGCGGCCTTCGGGCGCATCGACATCGTGGTCAACAATGCGGGCTGGAGCCACCGCAACGGCCCGCTTCTCGACGTCGATTACGCCACCTTCCGCAAGGTCTACGCGATCAATGTCGATTCGATCTTCCACATGACCCATGCCATCGTGCCGCGCTGGCGGGCCGAGGGTCAGGGGGGCGTGATGATCAATGTCGGCTCGACCGCCGGCATCCGGCCCCGCCCCGGGCTGACCTGGTACAACTCGACCAAGGGCGCGGTGCATCTGATGACCCGCTCGCTGGCGGTCGACCTGGCCCCCGACCGCATCCGCGTCAACGCCATCGCGCCGGTGATCGGGGCGACGGCGCTTCTGGAAACCTTCATGGGCGCCCCGGATACGCCCGAGCTGCGCGAGAAGTTCCTGGCCACGATCCCGCTGGGGCGGATGTCCACCCCGCGCGACATCGCCAATGCCGCACTGTGGCTGGCCTCGGACGAGGCGGAATTCATCACCGGGGTGATCCTGCCGGTGGATGGCGGCCGCACGATCTGACCCGCCCCCGGTCAGGCGCCGGCATCACGCCAGTAGAGCCGCGAGGGGTTCTCGACCAGAAGGCGCCGCAGCGCCCCGCGATCGGGGCAGATCGCCGCCAGACGGTCGACCAGCATGCCGGCATCGGGCGCGCCGCCGGGCAGGCCGGGATGCGGCCAGCCCGTCCCCCACAGGGCGCGGTCGGGCGCGGCCTCGAACAGGGCGCGGGCGATGGGATCCACGTCGCGATAGGGCGGTCCCGCGACGCTGATCCGCTCCGCACCGTCGAGCTTGATCCACAGCCGCCTCTCCTCGGTCAGCAGGGCGGCCAGGGCCCGGAAGGCGGCGCCATGGGTGCCCTCGGCCACCGGAAGGCGTCCGGTTCCGGTGATCACCACCGGGCAGCTGGTGCGGGCAAGGATGGCGCGCACCGCGTCGAGGGCCTCCGGCGGCGCGTCGATTTCCACATGCCAGCCCGGATCGGCGATCCGGTCCAGCGGCACACGCCCGGGCGCGACAACCGGGCGCTGCGAGACGAGATCGATGCGCACCGCGCGCACCCCGGCGCGGTGCAGCAGCGCGATGCGCGCGGCATCTGTGGCCGGCCCCAGGATCGCCACGCCCCGATAGCCCTCGCCCAGCGCGCCCAGCGCATCGACCAGCGCGTGGTGATCGAGTCCGTGGCAATCGGGCTGCACCAGAACCCCGCGGTCGAAGCCCAGCAGGGCGTGGAGCAGGTTCAGCACCTCCTTCGGCGCGTCCGCCACCGGCCCCTCGGCCCGCGCGGCCAGCGGAAAGCGATCGGCCGGCCCGATCACCATGGCATGGGCATCGCATGCCAGCGGCATCGGCACCAGCCGCGGCCGGCTGGGCGCGGGATGAAGACCGGAACCCTTGCGCGTCGGCACCCTGCTGCCTCCTGTCCGGCATCGCCGGGCGAACTGCCACGACGCCGCCCGCCCGGCGGGGCCGCCGGACGGGGGCGCGCCCCGGGCGGGACGGTTACAGGGCGAGATATTCCTGGCGCAGCTCGGCGTTGTCGAGCACCTCCTGCGCGGTGCCGTCGAAGGCCACCTGCCCCATGTCCAGGATGATGGCGCGGTCGGCGAGGTTCAGCGCCGCGATGGCGTTCTGTTCGACCAGCACGGTGGTGATCCCGAGCTTCTTGATCTCCTCCAGCGTGCGCTCGATCTCGCGCACGATCACCGGGGCCAGGCCCTCATAGGGTTCGTCGAGCAGGAGAAGCTTCACGTCGCGCGCCAGCGCCCGGGCCACGGCCAGCATCTGCTGCTCGCCACCCGAAAGCGTCGTGCCCTCCTGCTGGCGCCGCTCGCCAAGGCGCGGGAACAGCTCGTAGATCCGTTCCAGCGACCAGCCATGCGGCGGCGCGATCTGGGCCAGCTTCAGGTTCTCCTCCACCGTCAGGCCGGGGATGATGCGCCGGTCCTCGGGCACCAGCGCCACCCCGCAGCGCGCGGCCTGGAATGCCTTCATCTCGTGCAGCGGCTTGTGGTCGAGCCAGATCTCGCCATGGGTCAGCCGCGGAGAATCGAGGCGCGCGATGGTGCGCAGCGTCGAGGTCTTGCCCGCGCCGTTGCGGCCCAGCAGCGCGACGATCTCGCCCTCGCGGATGTCGAAGCTGACCCCCTGCACGATGTAGCTTTCGCCATAATAGGCATGGATGTCCCAGCAGGAAAAGAAAGCCGGCTGTCCGCCCTGGCCGCGCACCGGCGGCACGCGCTGCCATTCATGCGCCGCCGCCTCGGCCCCCTGTCGCGCGTCCGCTCCGTCCGGCATGGTCATGCGTGCGCCCCCCCGAGATAGGCTTCCTGGACCTTGGGATTGCCCTTGATCTTCTCGGGCACGTCCTCGGCGATCACCGTGCCCTGGGCCATGACCGAGATCCGCTGCGCCAGGCTGAAGACGACATGCATGTCGTGTTCGATCACCACCATGGTCAGGCCCCGCCCGGCGATGGTCTTCAGCAGGTCGATGGTGCGGTTGGTGTCGGCGCGGGCCATCCCGGCGGTGGGTTCGTCCAGCAGCAGCAGCTTCGGCTCCTGCACCAGGCACATCGCCAGCTCCAGCCGCCGCTTGTCGCCGCGCGACAGGGTGCCGGCGATCTGCAGCGCCTGCCCCTCCAGCCCCAGATCGGCCAGCGTGGCGCGGGCGCGGCGCTCGATCTGAGCCTCGCCGCGGATCGGCGCCCAGCCGTTCAGCCGGAACGGGCCGTCGCGCCGGGCCAGCGCCGGGATCATCACGTTTTCCAGCACGGTCAGATCGCCGAAGATCTCCGGCGTCTGGAACACCCGCGCCACGCCCGCCTGATTGATCTGGAACGGGGTGAGGCCCAGCAGCGAGACGCCGGCGAAATCGACGATGCCGGTGTCGGGTTCCAGCCGGCCGACCATGCAGTTCAGCAAGGTGGACTTACCCGCCCCGTTGGGGCCGATGATCGCGTGCACGCTGCCCTGCTCGACGGTCAGGTTGACATTGTCGAGCGCCTTGAGCCCGCCGAAGTTCTTGGACAGGTTCCTGACGGTCAGAAGCGACATCTCTCCCCCCTCATTCCGCCGGAACCGTGACCTGCCGGCCGCCCGCGCGGCCGCGCACCCAGCGGATCAGCCGGGTGACGCCCTCCATCAGCCCGCCGGGCAGGAAGATGATCACCAGCATGAACACCACGCCCAGCGTCAGGTGCCAGCCGTCACCGACGAACGGGCTGGTGATCCAGACCGCCGCGTCCCGCAGCCAGTCGGGAAGGAAGCCGAAGAACGCGGCCACCACCTGATCGTTGAAGGAGGAGAAGATCTGTTCGCAATACTTGATGATCCCCGCCCCCAGCACCGGACCCAGCAGCGTGCCGGCGCCGCCCAGGATGGTCATCAGCACCACCTCTCCGCTGGCGGTCCACTGCATGCGCTCGGCCCCGGCCAGCGGGTCGGTCGCGGCCATCAGCCCGCCGGCGAGCCCGGCATACATGCCCGAGATCACGAAGGCGGCCAGGGTATAGGGCCGCGTGTTCAGCCCGGTATACAGCATGCGGTTCTGGTTCGACTTCACCGCGCGCAGCATCAGCCCGAAGGGCGAACGGAAGATGCGCATGGCGATGTAGAAGCCCGCGATCAGCGCCACCGCGCAGACGTAATAGCCGACATTGAACTGCAGCCCCATGCCCAGAAGCTCCACGTCCCAGGTGCGGTTCATCGGCAGGCCGAAGAAGTTCGACAGGGGCAGCGTGCGGTCGGCCGCCGCCGCATCCAAGATGCGCGGATCGCTCAGCGTGATCTGCAGCCCGGTCTCGCCATTGGTGATCGGTGTCAACACCGAATAGGCCAGGTTGTAGGACATCTGCGCGAAGGCGAGGGTGAGGATCGAGAAGTAGATTCCCGACCGGCGCAGCGAGATGTATCCGATCACCACCGAGAACAGCCCCGAGACGATGACCGCGAAGATGATCGCCGGGATCACGTTCATCGTCAGCAGCTTGAACATCCACACCGCGGCATAGGAGCCCACCCCGAGGAAGGCGGCATGGCCGAAGGAGAGGTAGCCCGTCAGCCCGAACAGGATGTTGAAGCCGATGGCGAAGATGCCGAAGATCGCGAATTTCTGCAGCAGGTCGGGATAGCCGGCCCCGAATGGCGCGAGGATGATCGGCCCCAGCACCACCGCCAGGATGAAGCCCGCCAGGAGCAGCCGGTCGTTGCGGGGAGAGATGCTCTCGATCATGTCCTCAGCTCTCCATGACGCCCTTGCGCCCCATCAGGCCGCGCGGACGCGCCAGAAGGATGATGACGGCGACGAGGTAGATGATGATCTGGTCGATGCCCGGCAGGATGTTCTTGACCGCGTTCATCGAGGCGAAGCTTTGCAGGATGCCCAGAAGGAAGCCGGAGGCCACCGCCCCGGGCAGGCTGCCCATGCCGCCCACCACGACCACCACGAAGCTCAGCACCAGGAAATCCATGCCGAGGTGATAGTCGGGCGACAGGATCGGCGTGTACATCACCCCGGCAAGCCCCGCCACCACCGCCGCCAGCCCGAACATCAGCGTGAAGCGCCGGTCGATGTCGATGCCCAGCAGCCCCACCGTCTCGCGATCGGCCATGCCGGCGCGGACGACCATGCCGAAGGTGGTGAACTGCAGGAATGCGAACACCGCGCCGATCACCACCGCGGCGAACAGGAAATAGACCAGCCGCCACTGCGGATAGATGACGCTGCCGGGATCCATCCCGATCAGCGCGCCGAAATCGACCATGCCGCGCAGGGTCTCGGGCGCGGGCAGGGGAATCGGATTGGCGCCGAACCAGGCCTTGACGATCTCCTGCAGGACGATGGCCAGGCCGAAGGTGACCAGGATCTGATCGGCATGGCTGCGCTTGTAGAAATGCTTGATCAGCCCCCGCTCCATCGCCACGCCCAGCACGAACATCACCGGCACCGCGACCAGGACGCTGAAGATCACCGAATGATCGGCGATCAGCGCGCCGATGTCGCCGAACCAGACCTCGGCATAGGGGGTGCGGATCTCGACCGGGCTGCCCCAGGGGGTGACCTCGGTCTCGCTCAGCGTGACGTGTTCCAGCGACAGCAGCCGATCGACCGACACGGCGCAGAAGGCGCCCAGCATGAACAGCGCGCCATGGGCGAAATTGACCACGCCGAGGGTTCCGAAGATCAGCGTCAGCCCCAGGGCGATCAGCGCATAGGCGCTGCCCTTGTCGAGCCCGTTCAGGATTTGCAGAAGGATCGCGTCCATC
>RFGB01000301.1 GCA_003697125.1 Alphaproteobacteria bacterium | reverse complement strand
GCGCGGCGACCGCCGCCAGCGCCGCGCGCAGCAGATCCGGCCCGGCATCGGGCCGGGCCGCCTCCTCGGACAGCATCCGCCGCCAGCGCCGCGCGCCGGGGCGGCCGTTGAACAGCCCCAGCATGCAGCGCGTCATGTGCCGCAGGGGCGTGCCCGCGGCGCATTCGGCCTCGACAAGGGGCAGCATCGCCAGCACCGCCTCCTCGGGCCCCGGCCCCGGCGGGTCGCCGAACAGTGCGTCCACCCCGGGCAGGATCGCCGCCGGATCGTGCCAGGCGGCGCGGCCGATCATCACCCCGTCGAAGCCGTCGGCGAGATGGCGCGTGGCCTCGGCCAGCGAAATGATGCCGCCATTGAGCTCGATCGCCAGGCGCGGGAACGCCCGCTTCATCCGGAGCGCGAGCCCGTGATCGAGCGGCGGGACCTCGCGGTTCTCCTTCGGCGACAGGCCGTTGAGCCACGCCTTGCGGGCATGGATGATCACCCGCCGGCAGCCCGCCTCCTCGATCCGCGCGAGGAAGTCGGGCAGGGTCTCCTCGGGGTCCTGCTCGTCAACCCCGATCCGGCATTTCACCGTCACCGGAACCGGCACCACCGCCTGCATCGCCGCGACGCATTCGGCCACCAGCGCGGGTTCGCGCATCAGGCATGCGCCGAAGGCGCCCGAGCGGACGCGATCGGAAGGACAGCCGACATTGAGGTTGATCTCGTCGAAGCCGGCCTCGGCCCCCAGCCGCGCCGCCCGGGCCAGCAGCCGCGGCTCGGCACCGCCGATCTGCAGCACCACGGGATGTTCGGCAGGGTCATGGCGCAGAAGCCTGTCGGCGTCGCCATGAACCAGCGCCGCGGCGGTGACCATCTCGGTATAGAGCCAGGCGCGGCGGGACATCAACCGGTGCAGCCGCCGGCAATGCCGGTCGGTCCAGTCCATCATCGGCGCGACCGAGATCCGCTGATCCGGGCCCAGATGCATCGGCGCTGCCCTCCCCTCGCATCGCCCGGGCAAGACCGCCCCCCCGAAAACCGGCACCGGCCCGGCAGGGCTGCCGGGCCGGTGCCAGGATTGGTCGGCGTTGACGTCAGGCAGCCTCGGCGCGGCGCTCCATCTCCTCGCGGCTCAGGGCCACCGAGGTGCGGACCCCGTTGCGCACGAAGCGCTTCAGCCCCTCGACGACGCGCTCGGTCGGCTCGATGCCGGCGCAGGTCAGCACCTCGCGACCGTCCCGGGACCGGGCCCAGCGGGCGATGGTCTCTTCCCCGTTGCCGTATTTCTTGTCGTCGGCGATCGCATCGTCAAGTGCGGCGAGAACCACGGCCGCGAACAGTTTCCTGGCCCGCATGCCCTGGTCGTAGGTGAACGCCCATTTGTCCAATGGGTCGAGCATGGCGTGTGCTTCCTCTGTACTTTCCGGAGGGTCTTGCAGACAATATGGTGTGAGACCTCAATATGTCGACACAATTCGGTCACGCTAGAGCCTGCCGCGCATGGCTGTCATGCGTGCGGTGCAACAGGGGGGCCGGTTCCGCGCCGGCGGTTCAGCCGACCCCGGCATAGGTCGCCGCCAGGTCCGGCCTTTCGCGCAGCGCCTCGGCGGGGATCACGCTGCGCAGGCGGCCGGTCTCGAGGAAGGCGACCCGGTCGGCCAGCGCCAGCACCGCCTCCAGCCGCTGTTCGACCAGCACCACCGCGACGCCCTGCGCGCGCATCTGCCGCGCCACATCCTGGATCAGCCCGATCATCGAGGGCTGGAGCCCCTCGGTCGGTTCGTCGAGCAGCAGCACCGAGGGTTCCAGGCACAGCGCGCGGCCCACCGCCAGCATCTGCTGTTCGCCCCCCGACAGCGTGCCCGCGCGCTGATCCAGCCGTTCGCGCAGCCGGGGGAACAGCGTCAGCACCCTTTCGCGGGTGGCTGCGCCATGGCCGCGCGTCATCAGACCGATGGCGAGATTCTCGGCCACGGTCAGTTCGGCGAACAGCCGCCGCCCCTGCGGCACATAGCCGATGCCGTGGCGCGGCACCTCATGGGCGGGCAGGTCCGACAGGGTGACCTCGCCCAGCCGGATCCGGCCGGCGGGCACCGCGACCAGGCCCATCACCGCCTTCAGCAGGGTGGTCTTTCCCGCGCCGTTGCGGCCCATGATGCACAGGATCTCGCCGGGCCGGGCCTCGAGCGAGACCCCATGCAGCGCCTGCGCCCGGCCATGATAGGCGTCGATCCCCTCGATGCGCAGCATCATCCCCCCAGATAGGCCGCCCGCACCCTGGCGTCGGCGCGGATCTCCTCGGGCGCGCCTTCGGCCAGGATCGCGCCGAAATTCAGCACGGTGATGCGCGTGGCCAGCTGCATCACCACGTCCATGTTGTGTTCGATCAGCAGGACCGTGGCGCCGCGGGCGATGTCGCGGATCAGTGCGACGAAGTCCCGGATCTCGGGGTCCGAGAGGCCCTGGGTCGGCTCGTCGAGGATCAGCAGGCGCGGCGCCTGGGCGATGCCCATGGCCAGTTCCAGGAGCCGCTGATGGCCATAGGCGAGATCGCCGGCAACCTGTCCGGCGCGATCCAGCAGCCCGACGCGGGCCAGCGCCGCGTCGGTCGCCTCGGCCAGACCCTGCGCGCCGCGCCGCGCCTGGGCGGCCAGCGCGACATTGTCCCACACGGTCAGATTGGCGAAGATGCTGGTGATCTGGAAGGTATAGGCCATGCCCAGCCGCATGCGCCGGTGGGCGGGCAGGGCGGTAACGTCGCGCCCCATGAACCGCACCCGCCCGGCGCTGGGCCGGATGCGGCCCGAGATCAGGCCGACGAAGGTGGTCTTTCCCGCGCCGTTCGGGCCGATCAGGGCGCGGATCTCGCCTTCCTGCAGGGTGAAGTCGACATGATCCACCGCGCGCAGCCCGCCATAGTCGCGCGTCAGCCCTTCGGCGCGCAGCAGCGGCCCGCTCATGGCAGCCATCGCGCCACCCGCCGGCGGACCTCGCCCATGATGCCGCGCGGGGCGAACAGCGTGACCAGGACCAGCACCGCCCCGGCCACCAGCATGTAGGCGTCGGTCAGCCCGCTGGTCAGGTCGATCAGGTAGAACATGAACACCGCCCCCACCAGCGGCCCCAGAACCGTGCCCGCGCCGCCCACCAGCACCCACAAGAGCGGCAGGATCGAATACTGGACCGAGGCGAAGGTCGCCCCGGCATAGCCGTCGATCAGCCCGTAGGCCGCCCCGGCCGCCCCCGAGAAGGCGCCCGAGATGGTCACCGCGGCCAGCTTCACCCGCCCGGTGTCATAGCCCAGCATCGCCGCGCGGGCCTCGTTCTCGCGCACCGCGACCATCACCCGCCCCAGCGGCGAGCGCGCCAGCCAGGTCGCGATCAGCGTCGCCAGCGCGAACAGCGCCAGCGCGGTGCCATAGCGCATGTCGGCGCCGGCCAGCTCCAGCCCCAGCACGGTGCGGCTCGCGGCGGGCAGGTTGAAGCCCTCGTCCCCCCGGGTCCATTCGTTGAAGTAGAGCAGCGCCAGATAACCCGCCTGCGCGAACATCAGCGTGACGATCATGAACGCCACGCCCGCCGTGCGCAGCGCCAGCGCCCCGACGCCCGCCGCCAGCCCCGCCCCGGCCAGGATCCCGGCGAGGAAGGCCGGAACCGCGGTCAGCCCGCCATCCCGCGCCCCCAGCCCGGCGGCATAGAGCCCCGCGGCGAAGAACAGCGCGTGGCCCAGGCTGAGAAGCCCGGTATAGCCGAACAGGATGTTGTAGCCGATGGCGAAGATGGCGAAGACCATCACCCGCGCCAGGGTGATCTGGTTGTAGTCGGGCAGAAGCGGCCACATCGCGGCAAGCGCGGCCAGAACCGCCACGGTCAGCCCCCAGGCCCGTGTCCCCCCGCTGCGGTCGCGTCCCGTCATGCCGCGCGCGTCCCGTAGAGCCCCTGCGGGCGGAAGATCAGCACGAAGGCGACCAGCAGCGTCGCCAGGATCTTGGCGAGCGTCGGCGAGAAGAAGACCGAGACGATCCCGTCCGACATCCCGATCAGGATCGCCGCCACCACCGTGCCGCGCAGGCTGCCCAGCCCGCCGATGATCACCACGATGAAGGACAAGAGCAGCGGATCGCCCCCCATCAGATAATGCGCCTGCTGAATCGGCACCACCAGCACCCCGCCGATCGCCGCCAGCGCCGCCCCCAGCGCGAAGGTCAGCGCGAAGACCCGCGCCACCGGGATGCCGAAGGCCTGGGCGGTCTCGCGGTCGAACTGGGTGGCGCGCATCACCAGCCCCGCGCGGCTGCGCTGCACCAGCACGAAGACCAGCGCCACCAGCAGGGCCGCCGCGGCGATCACCACCAGCTTCCACGCCGTGGTGCCCAGCCCCCAGGGCCACGTCAGCACCAGCCCCTCCGGCCCCCATTCCGGCCAGGGCAGGGCGATGCGCGCATCGAAGGGGGCGGCGACCGGGCGCGCCTCGGGGCCATAGGCCATCAGGGTCGCCTGCTGCAGGATGTAGAGCAGCCCGATCGTAGCGACGATGGTGCGTTCGGGGTCATACTGGACCCGTTTCAGCACCACCCAGTCGGCCGCCGCCGCCAGGAGCCCGACCAGGAGCGGGGCGAGGACCAGCGCGGCAAGATAGCCCGCCCAGGCCGGGCCCGGCACCAGATGCGCCACCGCCCAGGCCAGCACCGCGCCCAGCATGAAGAATTCGCCATGGGCGACATTGACCACGCGCATGACGCCGAACACCAGGCTGAGCCCCAGCGCGGTCAGCGCCAGCACCGCCGCGGCCACGGCGCCCTCGATCGCGGCAAGCATCAGATGGGGTCCGAAATCCATCGGGGTGGTCCGTCGGGTCGGGAACGGGGTGGAACGGCGGGTGCGCGGCGCCCCGCCCCCGGGCAAGCCGTGATGCGGCCCCCCCGGGGTGCTGCGCCGGCGGCCTGCGCGGTCAGAAGCTCATCTTGGTATAGTCCACCTCGTCGGGATACAGGCCATCCTCGATCGGCGCGACATGCTGCAGCGCCAGCCGGCCCTTCTCGACCCGGCTGATATACTGCTGGCCGAAGACCTGATGGGTGCGCCCGTTGAACAGCTTCGGGCCCTGGGGATGCTCGATCCCGGCAGGCATCTCGGTCATCGCCTCGACCGCCTCGACGAATTTCTGCCGGTCCTCAAGCCCGCGATAGCCCGACGCCTCCATCGCCGCCTTGATGACGTGCAAGGTTTCCCAGCAGCCGAACATGTGCGCATAGGTCGACACGTCCCGGGGGTCCGAGACCGAGGCGCCGTTCTGGTCGACCCCCACCGCGGCGCGGTAGGCCTTCTCGTAGTCCGGCTGATCGGGGGGGGCATAGCGGGGCATCCCCTCCCAGAAATAGGTGCCTTCGAGGAATTCCAGCCCCGGCGAGGCGATGTCGACCGCCTCGAGGCTGTCGATGAAGCCGAAGATCGCCGGGCGGCTCGGCCCGAAGAAGTCGCCCATCTCCTTGATGAAGGTCAGCACCGCCGGGCCCACCATGACGTGGTAGAGCACCTCGGTCTGGCGCGGGATGCGCGGGAAGTAGCGGGTGAAGCTGGTCTCGGTCGGCGGAATGGCGATGTGCTCGATCACCTCGCCGCCCTGGGCCGCCATCGCGGCGGTGAAGAAGTCGCGATGATCATGCCCGAAGGCATAGTCGGGGAACATCATCGTGACCTTCTTGCCCAGATTCGCCGCGACGAAGGGCGCCATGGCCTGGACCTGGGACTTCACGTCGGTGATGCCGGGCTGCAGGGTCCAGCGGTTGAGCTTGCCCGAGGCGACGTGGTGGCCCTCGGAGACCACGAGATAGGGCAGCTTCAGCTCGCCCGCCCGGGGGGCCGAACCCATCACCACATGGCTGAACAGCGTGCCGAAGGCGATGTCGCAGCCAAGCTGGGTGGCGAACTTCTCCACCACCTCGGCGCCGCGCTTGGGATCGGTGCCGTCATCCTCGGCCACGATCTCGACCGGGCGGCCGTTGATTCCGCCCATGGCGTTGATCCGCTCGGCCGCCGCGCGGGTGGTGCGGTCATACCAGCGGCCATAGGCGGCGCCGATCCCGGTGCGGTGCACCTGGAAGCCGAGCCGGATGGGCGCCGCGCTCTGCGCCTGGACATAGGGCACCCAGCCCGGCATTGCCGCCGCGGCGGTGCCCGCGGCAAGCCCTGCAAGGACCGATCGGCGGTCGGTCCCGGTCCGCGATGCGCTGGCTTTGGGATCGGTGGTCATCGGCTTCTCCTCGCCCTGTTGGCAGCGCGGCGTCCCGCGCCGTTCTGTTTCGCCACAGGTTGTGTGCATACGAATGATCTGTCCAGAGGAAAAACGCATCATCCCGACCGCCCGAGCGGGCGGGGCGGGGTTGAGCCATGCCGCCGGGACCGATACTCTGGGCGCTTGGACCAATCCGGGATCGGGGGTGCGCGGCGTGTCGACAGGCGAGGACGGCACCCCCGGACCGGCGCGCATGGCCGCCGGGTGGCGTGCGGCCCGGGCCTGGGCGCTGCGCTGGCG
>RFGB01000300.1 GCA_003697125.1 Alphaproteobacteria bacterium | reverse complement strand
CCGCGATCGCCGGGGCGGACTGGCGCGCCGCGCTGGCCGAGGGGCTGTCGGCGGCCGAGGCCGCCGCCGCCCGCGGCGCCTGGGTCGCCGGGGCCGAGATCGCCGCCCGCATCCGCCTTGCGCTGGAGATCGCCGAGCCCGGCCGCCTGGCGGCGGCGATCGGCACCGGGGTGCTGGCCACCGAATCGGTCGCAACCGCGCTGGGGCTGGTGGCCGCGGCGCGGGGCGACCCCTGGCAGGCGGCGCTGATGGCGGCCAATATCGGCGGGGATACCGACACGATCGGCGCCATCGCCGGCAGCGTGGCGGCCGCAAGCGGCGGGGCGCTGCCGCCCCGGGCGGTCGAGACCGTCACCCGGGTCAACGGGCTGCGACCCGGCCCGCTGGTCGAGGGGCTTCTGGCGATGCGGGGCACGGCATGCGCCTGATCCAGCTTTCCGGCGCGGTGTGCGACCTGGTCTATCGCGTCCCCGGCCTGCCCGCCCAGGGGGCCGAGGTGGTCGCCACCGCCTTCGCCGCCCACGCCGGCGGCGGGTTCAACGCGCTGGCCGCGGCGCGCCGTCAGGGCATGGCGGCGGCCTATGGCGGCGGCATCGGCACCGGCCCCTTCGCCGGTATCGTCGCCGCGGCGCTGGAGGCCGAGGGGGCGCGGCCGCTGATCCCGCCCCTGCCCGTCGATCAGGGCAATTGCGTCGTGCTGGTCGAACCCTCGGGCGAGCGCAGCTTCGTCTCGGTGCCCGGCGCCGAGACCCGGCTGACCGCCGAGGCGCTTGCCGGCCTGCCCGCCGCGCCCTGGGCGATGCTGTCGGGCTACTCCCTTGCCGGGGCGGGGGCGGGGGCGCTGGCCAGCCACGCCGCCGCGCTGCCCGCCGGCACGCGCCTGTTCTTCGATCCCGCGCCGATCGTGGCCACGATCCCCGCCCCGCTCCTGCGCGCGGTGCTGGCCCGCGCGGACTGGATCAGCGCCAACCGCGCCGAGGCCGCGGCGCTGGTGGGCATCGACGACCCCGCCGCCGCGGTCGAGGCGCTGCGCGCGCTGTGCCCGCGGGCGCAGGGCGCGGTTGTGCGCGACGGCCCGCGCGGATGCTGGCTGGCGACGGGGACCGGCGCGCTGCACCTGCCCGGCCTGCCGGTGCGCGCCATCGACACCACCGGGGCGGGCGACTGCCATGCCGGCGCCTTTCTCGCCGCGCTGGACCGGGGCGAGGATCCCGCCTCGGCCGCGCGCCTTGCCAATGCCGCCGCGGCCATCTCGACGATGCATGAAGGCCCGGCCACCGCACCGACGCTTGCCGAGACGCGGGCCTTCCTGGCCCGCGGCCCGGCGCGGCACTGACCCCGCAACACCGACAGGGAGAGGAAAGATGACCAGAACCGCAGCCATCGCAATCGCCGGCGCCATCGCGCTGGCCGCCGGCGCCCAAGCGGCCGAGATCCGCGTGCTGAACTGGAAGGGCTATGGCACCGACGAGCCCTGGGCGGTGGCCGCCTTCGAGAAGGCCACCGGCCACACCGTGGTGCACGACTACTTCAACTCCGAACAGGAGATGCTGACCCGGTTGCGCACCAATCCCGGCGCCTATGACGTGGTGCTGATCAATTCCGCCTTCACCCGGCAGGCGGCGGCCGAGGGGCTGATCCAGCCCATCGACACCGCCGGCATGAAGAATGTCGCCGATCTGGCGCCCAATCTGGCCGGCAATCCGGAACTGGCCTTCGACGGCAAGGTCTGGGGCGTGGCCTGGGTGTGGGGCGTCACCGGCATCGCCTACAACACCGAGGCGATGGACCGGCCCGACAGCCTGGAGGTGTTCTGGGATCCCGCGATGAAGGGGCGGGTGGGCTGGCGCGACGACGCGCTGGAATCGGTGCAGTTCGCCGCGCTTGTCACCGGGCAGAGCATCAACGACATCCGCGACCTGGACGCGGTGCGCGACCGTCTGGCCCGGCTGATGCCGCAGATCCGCGTCTTCTGGTCGTCCGAGAATGACTGGAACCAGTTCCTCGCCGCGGGCGAATTCGACGTCGCCACCTACTGGTCGGGCTCCGCCGCGCGTTCGAAGACCCATTTCGGCCTGCCGGTCGAGTTCGTCATCCCCAGGGAAGGCGCCATCGGCTGGCTGGACGGGCTGTCGATTCCCGCGGGTTCGGCCAATGTCGAGGCGGCCAAGGCCTTCATCGACTGGATGATCGACCCGGAATTCTACGTGAAGTGGGACACCGAGGTGGGCGCGCCGGCCTCGGCCAATCTGAAGGCCGCCGCCGCGCTGCCCGAGGATGCCTTCAACCGCCGCGTGCTGGGCGATCCCGCCAACATCGCCCGGGTCGAGATCATGAAGCCGGTCAGCGACGCCGACCGCGAACGGTTCCTGGCCCTGTGGCAGGAACTGAAGGCCGCGGCGCAGTAGCCGGCGGCGGGGCCGGGGGATGCGCGGGCCCGTTCCGCTTCTGGCGCCGGCCTATCTGTGGCTGACGCTGGCGGTGTTCCTGCCGCTCTCGGCCATGGGCTTCTTCAGCCTCGTCTCGGACATCCCCGTGGGCGGGCGGGCCTGGACCCTGACGCTGGACAACTATGCCGAATTCCTCGCCCGCCCGTTCTATGCGCAGCTCCTGTGGCGGTCGCTGGAGCTGGGGGCGGTGGTCACCGGCCTGTGCCTCCTGATCGGGGCGCCCTGCGCCTGGGTCCTGGCGCGCACCATCCGCGGGCGCTGGCGCGAGGCGCTGTTCATTCTGGTGATCCTGCCCTTCTGGTCCAACGGGCTGGTGCGCGTGTTCTCATGGGCGATCGCGCTCAGGGGCGGCGGGGTGCTGGACTGGGCGGTGAATGCCATCCTCCCCTGGGATGTCCGGGTGAACCTGATGTTCTCGTGGTGGGCGGTGGTGATCGGGCTGGTGCACAGCTATCTGCCCTATGTGATCCTGACCGGCTATGTCGCCATGCAGGCGATCGACCAGCGGCTGATCGAGGCCGCGCGCAGCCTGGGCGCATCGCGCCGGATGATCCTGTGGCGCATCGTGCTGCCGCTGTCGCTGCCGGGGCTGGCGGCGGGGGCGGTGCTGGTCTTCGTGCCGGTGGTGGGCAGTTTCATGGAGCCGCGCATCCTTGGCGGGCGGGCGGGAACCTTCTTCGGCACGGTGATCGAGGATCAGTTCACCGCCGTCTTCAACTGGCCGCTGGGCGCGGCGCTGTCGTTCATCCTGCTGGCGGTGGTGCTGGCGGTGCTGGCCGCGGCCGCCCCGATCCTGAGGCGGTCGCAATGACCGCGGTCCTCAACGCCATCGGGCGGGGCTGGCTCATCCTCACCCTCGCCTTCCTCTATCTGCCCATCCTGGTGATGGCGGCGATGAGCTTCAACGCCTCGCCCTTCTACCGGCTGCCGGTGGAGTTCTCGACGCGCTGGTATGCGGCGCTCATGGGCAATGCGGCGCTGAAACAGGCGGCGTGGAACTCGGTCTGGATCGCGCTGGTCACCACCGCCATCGCCACGGCGCTGGGCACCGCGGCGGCGATCGGGCTCCACCGGCACCGCTTTCCCGGCCGCGCGCTGCTTCAGGCCGCGCTGTATCCGCCGATCGCGATTCCATGGCTGATCACCGGCACCGCGATGCTGGTGTTCTTCTACTTCCTCGGCATCCCGCGCGGCAGCCCGGCGGTGGTGGTGGGCCATGTGGCGCTGGCCATTCCCTATGTGGTGATCGTGGTCGGGGCGCGGCTGAAGGGCTTCGACCCCGCGCTGGAGGAAGCGGCGCGCAGCCTGGGCGCCCGGCCCTGGCAGGTCGCGGCCTGGGTGACGCTTCCCTATCTCGCCCCGGCGGTGATCGCCGCGGCGCTGTTCGCCTTCGCGGTCAGTTTCGATCAGTTCGTGATCAGCTATTTCCTGGCCGCGCCGGGGGACACCACGCTTCCGGTCGAGATCTACGCCGCGATCCGCAAGGGCTTCACGCCCGAGGTCAACGCCGTCTCGACCATCGTCATCGGGCTGTCGATGGCGCTGATGCTTCTGGTGGCGCGGCTGGCGCGGTTCGGAGAGGTTCGCTGATGGCAGGGGTGGCGGTGCGCGGGATCCGCAAGCGGTTCGCCGGGGCCGAGGCGCTGGCCGGAATTAGCCTGGACTTTCCCGATGGCGGATTCTTCGGGCTGCTGGGGCCGTCGGGCAGCGGCAAGACCACCCTGCTGCGCATCATTGCCGGCTTCGAGCATCCCGATTCGGGCCGGGTCGAGATCGGCGGCGAGGATGTGGCGCGCATGCCGGTGGAAAGGCGGCGCATCGGCATGGTCTTCCAGTCCTATGCGCTGTTTCCCAACATGACCGTGGCGGAGAATGTCGCCTTCGGCCTGCGTGCGGCGGGCGTGCCGCGGGCCGAACGCGCGACGCGGGCGGCCGAGGCCCTGGCGCTCGTGCGCCTGCAGGGCCTGGGCGAGCGGCGCCCGCACCAGCTGTCGGGCGGGCAGCGCCAGCGGGTGGCGCTGGCGCGCGCCATCGTCACCCGGCCGCGGGTCCTGCTTCTGGACGAGCCGCTGTCGGCGCTCGACAAGGCGCTGCGCGAGGAGATGCAGGTCGAGCTCAAGCGCATCCAGCGCGAGGTCGGCGTGACCACCATCTTCGTCACCCATGATCAGGAGGAGGCGCTGACGCTGTCGGACCGCATCGGCATCCTGCGCGATGGCCTGCTGGTCGAGGAGGGCCCGCCCGAGACGCTCTACGCCGCCCCGCGCACCCGCTTCGCCGCGGAATTCCTGGGCGCGGCCAACATCCTGACCGGCGAGGCGGTGCCCGAGGGGCTGCGCCTGCCCGACGGCGCCATCCTGCGCGCGCCGGCCCCCGCGCGGATGGTCGCGATCCGGCCCGAGGCGGTGACGCTTGCCCCGGACGGATCCGCGCCCGAGGGCTGGACCGCGCTGACCGCCACCGTCACCGCGCGGATCTTTGCCGGGGCCCGCACGATCCTGCATCTGGAGCGCCACGGCACCGCCCTGCGCGCCAGCCTGCCCGGCGGCGCGCCGCCCGCCCTGGTTCCCGGGGCCGAGGCGCGGCTTGCCATCCCGCCCGACAGGGTGGTGCCCCTGACGGGCTGACGGCCGCCCCTCACGGCAGCGGCCGGCTGTCGATCAGCCGAAGCCCCCGAAGCCGCACCGCGCCGAACAGCCGCGCCGGCCCCTCGAGGCGCGGATCTTGCACCCGGGCCAGCGTCGCGGCATGGCGCATCTCCAGATAATCCACCGCGGCGATCCCGGCATCGGCCAGACGCGCGCGCGCCCCGCGGCAGGCGATGGCGGGATCGGCGCCCAGCCGGATCACCCGGGCGGTGTCGTCCATGACCCGGGCGAAGCGTTCGGCCTGGCGCCGCGCCGGCGGGTCCAGCGCGGCCAGCTCCGCGCTCAGCGGCAGCCCCGCCGCATCGCGCGGCGCGGGCAGGATGCGCGGGACCGCGCCGAGGTCGAGATCGCCCAGGATCCGGGCGAAGATCACGCAGAACTGCCAGTTCAGGTCCGACAGCAGGACGCAATCGGCCCCGCTGCGCTCGACCAGCCGCAGCGTGACCCGCACCGCCCGGTCGAAGCAGCCCTGCTCCACCCGCCCGCACAACACCTCGGCAGCCAGCATGGCCGCAGCCTCAGCCGCCCCGCCGCGCCGTGCAGCCCGCTGTCGGGCGCCACCACCGCATCGGCGCCGGCCCGTTCCAGCAGCGCGGCGTCGCGTTCGGGATCGCGCGGCAGACAGCTGTCCGAGACATCGACCGGGCAGGCGGCAACCCGCAGCCCCGCCGCGCGCGCCGCGCGGATCATGGCCAGATGCCCGCCATGCACCGGCCCCAGCACCGGCATCAGCGCCACCTCGGCGCCCGCCGCCTGCCAGTCGCGCACCATGTCGCGCAACCGGACGGGGGATTGCATCAGCGCGATATCGTGCAGCATGGCCGGCGCTCCCGCTTGGCGGACCCGAGGGCACCATGGGGGAATGGCGGGCCAATGTGGCATGGTCGCGGCCGACCGAAGGCAGGGGCCGGGCGCGCGGCTGGCGGGGTCGGCCCGGCAGCGGCGCGGCACCCGTCCCTGCGGCGACCACCCGGCATGCGGGCGGCCCCGCATGCGGCGGGTTCAGTCCGGCAGCGGCGCGGCCCCCGTCAGGCCCAGCCGGCCGGCGAGCTCGGCCAGGCTGGCATGGGCATCGTTGTCCCAGCGGGCGCCGCGCGCGGCGAACAGCGCCGCCTGGCTGGCGAGGATCAGCCCGTCCGAGAGCACCTTCAGATGGTTCGCGCGCAGGGTCGCGCCGGTGGTGGTGATGTCGGCGATCGCCTCGGCGGCGCGATTCTTGACCGTGCCCTCGGTGGCGCCCTGGCTGTCGATCAGCCGATAATCGGCGACACCATGGGCGCGCAGGAAACCGCGCACGAGGCGGTGATACTTGGTGGCGATGCGCAGGCGGTGGCCATGGCGGGCGCGGAAGGCGGCGGCCACCGCGTCCAGATCCTCGACGCGTTCGACATCGACCCAGAAGGCGGGCACCGCCAGCACCAGATCGGCCCGCCCGAAGCCCAGGCGCGCCAGTTCGCCAAGCCGCCCGGCCCAGTCGGGGATCTGTTCGCGCACCAGATCCTGACCGGTGATGCCCAGATGGGCCGCACCCTCGGCCAGCGCGCGGGGAATCTCGGAAGCCGAGAGCAGCACCAGCTCGGCGCCCGCCACCCCCTCGATGCGGCCGGCATATTCGCGTTCCCCGCCGGTGCGGGCGATGGTGATGCCGCGTTCGGCGAACCATGCGATGCACTGGGCCTGAAGCCGGCCCTTCGACGGCAGGGCGATGCGCAGGGTCATGCCGGACACCCGCGCGCGGCCAGCAGCACCTCGGGCCGGATGATGGCGCCGACCGCGGGCAGGCGCCGCCCGCCGCCCAGCGCCTCGGTCAGCCGGTCATAGCGGCCGCCCTGGGCGACCGGCGGCAGATCGGGCCGTCCCGGTGCCGAGAATCCGAAGACGAAGCCGTCATAGTATTCCAGCGTCGTGCGGCCGAAGCTGGTGGCGAAGGGCAGGGCGGCGGCGTCGATGCCGCGCGCGGCCAGCGCCTCCATCCGGGCCTCGATCCGGTCGCAGGCGGGGCCGAGCCCCGGCAGCGCGAGCGCCCGCAGCTGGCCGAGCGCCGCCTCCATCGGGGCCGAGATGGCCAGCACCGCCTCGATCCCGGCCACCTGTTCGGCCGAGAGCGGCGGGGTGCGCGCCTCCTCGGCCAGCCGGGCGAGGCGTTCGGCCACCTCCGCCGCGCCGCGCAGGCCGATCTCGGGCCCCGCGGCGGCGATCACCGCGGGCGCCCCCTCGGCGGCGACGCGGGCCAGCAGCGCGGCGCGTGCCGCGGTCTCGGCGGCATGGCCGGCGCCGAAGCGTTCCAGCAGGCGGCGGAACCGCGCCGGCCGCCACAGATGGCGGCGCAGCGCCGCGCGGCGATGGGGCGCGGTGTCCAGCCCCTCGACCGCCGCGGCCAGCACGCCCATGTCGCCGGTCTCGACCAGCGCCGCATCGGCGCCGACCAGATCGCGGATCAGCGCGAAGACCTCGGCATCGGCCTGGGCCGGGTCCGGGGCGCCGAAGATCTCGAATCCCGCCTGGAGATATTCGCTGGGCCGGGGGCTGCCGGGTTCCTGCATGCGCCAGACCGGCCCGGCATAGGCATAGCGCGCGGGCTCGGCGCCATGGGCCATGTGCATCCGCACCACCGGCACGGTGAAGTCGGGGCGCAGCATCATCTCGCCCCGGGCCGGGTCGCGCACCACATAGGCCCGGGCGCGGATGTCCTCGCCATAGAGGTCGAGCAGGATGTCGGCCGGCTGCAGGGCGGGGGGATCGACGGCGGTGGCCCCGGCGGCGGCGAAGGCGTCCATCAGGCGGGCGATCTCGGCGGTCAGCCGCGCCAGGCCCGGCCCCAGCCGGCCGTCGGGCAGATGGGCGCGCGCGGCCAGCATCCGTTCAGCCGCCGGCGCGGTCGAGGATCCGGCGCACCGCGGCGACCAGCCCCGCGCGCGGCACCTCGGTCTGGGCGGGCTGGGCGCGCCAGTCCTCGTGCGAGGCGATCTCGGCGGCCAGCCGCTTGCCGAGCCCCAGATCCTTCAGCTGCACCACACCGCGGGCGCGTTCGTCCGCGCCCTCGATCACCGCCACCGGGCTGCCGCGCCGGTCGGCATATTTCAGCTGGTTGCCGAAATTGCGCGGATTGCCGAGATAGACTTCCGCGCGGATGCCCGCGGCGCGCAGCTCGGCGGCCATTGCGGCATAATCGGCCATGCGGTCGCGGTCCATCACCGTCACCACCACCGGGCCGGGTTCCGGCGGCGCCGCGCGGCCCGAGGCCGCGAGCGCGGCCATCAGCCTGTCCACCCCGATCGAGACGCCGGTGGCCGGCACCTCCTGCCCGGTGAAGCGCTTGACCAGATCGTCATAGCGCCCGCCGCCGGCGACCGATCCGAACTGGCGCGGTCGGCCGGATTCGTCGGTGATCTCGAAGGTGAGCTCGGCCTCGTAGACCGGGCCGGTGTAATAGCCGAGCCCGCGGACCACCGAGGGGTCGATGACGATGCGGTCGGCGCCGTAGCCCAGGGCCGCCAGCTGGCCGGCGATCTGTTCCAGCTCGTCCACCCCCTGCCGGCCGGTGGCGGAGCTGCCGACGAGACCGCCGAGCGCGGCCAGCGTCGCCGCCCCGTCCCTGCCCCGGGCGCAGAGGAAGCCCATCACGATGTCGGCCTGGGCGGGCCCCAGCCCGGCGCCCCGGGTGAAATCCCCGCTCTCGTCGCGGCGACCCTCGCCCAGAAGCGCGCGCACCCCCGCCTCGCCCAGCCGGTCCAGCTTGTCGATGGCGCGCAGGACGATGCCGCGTTCGGCGGCGCGGCGGTCCGGGTCGCGCGGATCCAGAAGGCCCGCCACCTCCAGCACCCCGTTCAGCACCCGCCGGCTGTTGATCCGCACGACATAGTCGCCGCGGCGGATGCCGGCGGCCTCCAGCGCGTCGCACAGCATCGCGCAGATCTCGGCATCCGCCGCGGGGCCGGGCGCGCCCACCGTGTCGGCATCGCACTGCCAGAACTGGCGGAAGCGGCCGGGCCCGGGCTTCTCGTTGCGCCAGACCGGGCCGGTGGCATAGCGGCGATAGGGGAAGGGAAGCTCGTTGCGATACTGCGCCGCCACGCGCGCCAGCGGCGCGGTCAGGTCATAGCGCAGCGCGATCCATTCGCCCTCGTCCTGCCAGGCGAAGACGCCTTCGTTGGGGCGGTCCACATCGGGCAGGAACTTGCCCAGCGCCTCCACCGTCTCGATCGCCGGGGTCTCCAGCGCATCGAAGCCGTAACGGTGGTAGACCTCGGTGATGCGGCGCAGCATCGCGTCGCGGGCCGTGACCTCGGCCCCGAACCAGTCGCGAAAGCCGCGCGGCGCCTCGGCCCGCGGCCGGCGCGTCCTGCCCGCCCTGTCCTTCGCCATGGCCACCCCCTTCGGGAAATCCGGGCGTTTCCTAACGGATGGCCCCCGCCGCGGCAAGCCGCAGGCCGGGCCGATGCCCGGCCGGTCCGCCGGCGAAATTGCGCTTGAACCGGCGGGCGGAGGTGATCACGATCGTGCCGGCGCGCCGCGTTCGGTCATGCGGCTGCTGGCGAGGAAGGGCCCGATGATCGAGATTCTGAAGATCCTGCATTTTCTGGCCATGGGCATCGGCGTCGGTGGCGGCTTTGCGCAGGGCATCATCGGGCGCCGGACGGTGGCGGCCGAGCCGGCGGCGCGGGAGCTGCTGGGCGCGATCCAGAGGCGAATCAGCGTCGGGACCGCGATCGCGCTGGCGGTGCTGTGGATCACCGGGATCTGGATGACCTATGCCATCCATGGGGGCTTCACGGGCCAGCCGACCAGCTTCTGGCTGAAGATCGCGACCGTCGCGGTGCTGACCCTGATCGTGATGGCGATGGGCCACACGGCCGCCCGGGCGGCGGCGGCGGGGGGCACGCCCCCGCCGGGGCGGATGGCGGCGCTGGGCGGCGTGGCGCAGCTGGCCACGGCTCTGGCGGTGGTGCTTGCGGTGCTGACCTTCACCTGAGGCGGCCGGCCGCGCCTGGCCGCGCGCCCCGTGCCGCCCGCCCGGCGGCCGATGCGCGGGCGGGCTGCGGGCAGGTGGCCGCTGCGGTTCAGTGCAGGGTGAATTCCCCGTCCACCTTGCGCCACTCTCCGGGGCGGATCAGCCTCTGATGGGTGTAGACCACCGAATGCAGCGGTCCGTCGAGATTGCGCTGCCAGAAATCCAGGAACCGGCGCAGGCGCGGGAACTCGGGCGCCTGGTCATACTCCTGCCAGAGGAAGGTCTGCAGGATGTTCCGGTGGTCGGGCATGCGATAGAAGATCTGCGCGGTCAGCAACCCGTGACCCTGCAACATAAGCTCGATCTCGCTGATCGCCATACATGGGCCTCCGTCTGATCGGGTCCAGTGCCGCCAGCTTGCGGCGATTCCGATCTTCCGACAAGAGTGTGGCGAAAAAATTGACGTCATCACAATAACTTGGCAGCAGCACCGGCCAAGTGCTGCCAGCGTCACAGCTCCTCGACATGCAGCACGCCGCGGGCGGTCTTCAGCGCGCCGCGCACCGCGGGGCCGACCGGCCAGGACTCGGCCAGCGCGATCTCGACCTCTCCGGGCAGGTCGGGATGGGTCAGCACCAGACGCACCGGGCCGCGCGGCCCCGGGGGCGCCTCGGACAGGCGGCGGCGGATGCCCTCGATCGCGCCGATGTCGACCACGAAGATGCGCAGGCCGCCCCCGGCCGCCCGCCCGGCGACCGCGTCGGCGGGCTCGACCTTGCGCGCCAGAAGCCGCAACTCCTCGCCCTGGGTCTGGACATCGACGGTCAGCACCACCGCCTGGCCCGGTTCCAGCTGGTCGCGCGCGGCCTCCAGCGTCTCGGAGAACACCGTCACCTCGTAGGGCCCGCTGGGGTCGGACAGCTCGACGAAGGCGAACCGGCGCCCGCGGGCGGACTTGCGCTCGCGCCGGGCGGCGACGGCGCCGGCGATGCGTGCAACGGTGGCGCCCTGGGCGGCCCGCGCCACCAGTTCGGCATGGGAGATCACCCCGCGCCGGCGCAGCGGCCCCATGTAGTCATCCAGCGGGTGGCCCGAGAGGTAGAACCCGACCGCGCCGAGCTCGCCCGCCAGCCGGTCCATCGGCAGCCAGTCATCGACATCGGGCAGGCGCGGTTCGGGGATGTCGGCGCCGGTTTCGCCGAACAGCGACACCTGCGCCGATTCGCGCGCCTCGTGCACCGCGGCGGAATAGGCGATCAGGGCGTCCAGCCCCTCGAACACCCGACGGCGGTTGGGCTCCAGCGCATCCATCGCCCCGGCCCGGGCCAGCATCTCCAGGGGGCGCTTGCCGATCCGCTTCAGCTCGACGCGCCGCGCGAGGTCGAACAATGACCGGAACGGCCCGCCCTTGCGGCGCGCGGCCTCGATCAGGCGCATCGCCTCGGGTCCGACATTCTTCAGCGCGCCCAGCGCATAGGGGATCGCGCCGTCCTCGACCGCGAACATGGCGCCCGAGCGGTTGACGCAGGGCGGCAGCAGCGGGATGCCCAGCCGGCGCACCTCCTGCGCATAGGTCTTCAGCTTGTCGGTCAGGTGGATGTCGCAGTTCATCACCGCGGCCATAAAAGCGACCGGGTGATTGGCCTTCAGCCAGGCGGTCTGGTAGCTGACCAGCGCATAGGCGGCGGCATGGGACTTGTTGAAGCCGTAATTGGCGAACTTCTCCAGCAGGTCGAACACCTCGGCCGCCTTCGCCTCGGGCACGCCATTGGCCACGGCGCCGGCGATGAACTTGGGCCTTTCGCGGGCCATCTCCTCGGGGATCTTCTTGCCCATCGCCCGGCGCAGCAGGTCGGCGCCGCCCAGGCTGTAGCCGGCCATGCGGCGGGCGATCTCCATCACCTGTTCCTGATAGACGATGATGCCCTGGGTCTCGTCCAGGATGTCATCGATCAGCGGATGCAGGCGGTCGCGCGGCTCGCGCCCGTTCTTCACGTTGCAGAACTTGGGGATGTTCTCCATCGGACCGGGACGGTAGAGCGCGACCAGCGCCACGATGTCCTCGATGCAGGTGGGCATCAGCTGGCGCAGCGCCTCGCGCATGCCGGTCGATTCCACCTGGAACACCGCCACCGTCTGGGCCGAGGCGTAGAGCTCGAAGGTCTTCGGGTCGTCGAGGGGGATCTTGGCGATGTCGACCTCTACCCCCTGTCCCTTCAGGATGTCGACCGCGTTCTGGATCACGGTCAGCGTCTTCAGCCCCAGGAAATCGAACTTCACCAGCCCCGCGGCCTCGGCCCATTTCATGTTGAACTGGGTGGCGGGCATGTCCGAGCGCGGATCGCGGTAGAGCGGCACCAGCTCGACCAGCGGGCGGTCGCCGATCACCACCCCCGCGGCATGGGTGGACGCGTTGCGGTAAAGCCCCTCGATCCGGCCCGCGATGTCCAGCATGCGCGCGACCACCTCCTCGCGGCGGGCCTCCTCGGCAAGGCGCGGCTCCTCGGCGATGGCCCGGGCGATCGAGACCGGCTTGACCCCCTCGACCGGGATCATCTTGGCCAGCCGGTCGGTCTGGCCATAGGGCATCTGCAGCACCCGGCCGACATCGCGCACCGCGGCCTTGGAGAGCAGCGCGCCGAAGGTGATGATCTGCGCCACCCGGTCGCGGCCGTATTTCTGCTGCACATAGGCGATCACCTCCTCGCGCCGGTCCATGCAGAAGTCGATGTCGAAATCGGGCATCGACACGCGCTCGGGGTTCAGGAAGCGTTCGAACAGCAGGCCATAGCGCAGGGGGTCGAGATCGGTGATGGTCAGCGCCCAGGCCACCAGCGAGCCCGCGCCCGAACCGCGCCCCGGGCCCACCGGGATGCCGCGGGCCTTGGCCCATTTGATGAAGTCGGCCACGATCAGGAAATAGCCCGGGAATCCCATCTGCTCGATGACCCCGAGCTCATAGGCAAGGCGCGCCTCGTATTCCTCGCGCGCGGCGGCCAGCGCGCCCCCGGCCAGCCGCGCCTCAAGCCCCGCGCGCGCCTGGCGGCGCAGCTCCTCGACCTCGTCTTCGGCAAAGCGCGGCAGGATGGGCTTGCGCCGGCGCGGGCGGAAGGCGCAGCGGCGCGCGATCTCGACGGTGTTCTCCACCGCCTCGGGCAGGTCGGCGAACAGCGCCGCCATCGCATCCTGCCCCTTGAACCAGTGTTCCGGCGTCAGCCGCCGGCGCGGCGCGGTCTGGTCGACATAGCTGCCCTCGGCGATGCACAGCATCGCGTCATGGGCCTCGAACATGTCGGGGGTGGCGAAGTGGACATCATTCGTCGCCACCAGCGGCAGGTCGAGATCATGGGCCAGCGCGACCAGCCCGGGCTCGGTCGCCTGCTCGGCGGGGGTGCGCAGCGCGCCGTCCGAGCCGTGGCGCTGCAGTTCGACATAGAGCCGGTCGGGAAAGGCGCGGGCGAGCCGCCGGGCGAGGTCGTGGGCCTCGGCCGCCCGGCCGTCGGCGAGAAGGCGCCCCAGCGGCCCGCCCGCGCCGCCGGTGAGGCAGATCAGCCCCCCGGCATGGGCCTCGAGCAGCGCCAGCGGCACATGCGGCGCCTCGGCGCCGTTGTCGAGGAAGGCCCGGCTCGACAGCTGCATCAGGTTGGCATAGCCCGCCTCGTCGCGCGCCAGCAGCACCACCGGCGCCGGGGCCGGCGCCCGCTGGCCTGGCGCGGGTCGCGCCCAGGCCACCGACAGCTGGCAGCCGATGATCGGCTGGATGCCCGCAGCCACCGCGGTCTCGGAAAACTCCAGCGCGCCGAACAGGTTGTTGGTGTCGGTGACCGCCACGGCCGGCATGGACTCGGCCAGGCACAGCTTCGGCAGCGCCTTCAGGTGGATCGCACCCTCCAGCAGGGAATAGGCCGAATGGACGCGCAGATGGATGAATCGCGGGCCGGTCATGGCGCGACCCTAGCCGCCCCGGCCGCGGCGGGAAAGGCGGCAAACCGGCCCGATCGCCCCCCTTGCAATACGCCCCGCGATGATGCCTGATCGAGGGCCGTGGAGGGAGGAGAGGCGCCGATGTCACGGCCGGGCATGTGCACGCGCGGGGCCTGCATGGATGCGGGGGGGCGATGCGCCGGACGCTGAGCTTCCTTCTGAACGGCCGCCCGGTGCGGATCGAATCCGCCCCGGCCACGGCGACGCTGCTCGACTGGCTGCGCGGGCAGGGGCTGACCGGCACCAA
The DNA here is from genome assembly GCA_003697125.1 of Alphaproteobacteria bacterium. Taxonomy (GTDB): domain Bacteria; phylum Pseudomonadota; class Alphaproteobacteria; order Rhodobacterales; family Rhodobacteraceae; genus J013. The sequence goes on along the minus strand of RFGB01000300.1, from coordinate 37,459 downwards.
GGAGGGCTGCGCGGAGGGCGACTGCGGCGCCTGCACCGTGGCGGTGACCCATCTTTCCGGGGGGCGCCCGGTGGTCGAGGCGATGAATGCCTGCATCCTGCTCCTGCCGCAGCTGGAGGGGCGGGCGGTGCGCACGGTCGAAGGCCTGGGCGGCACCGATCCGGTGCAGCAGGCGATGGTCTCGCGCCATGCCTCGCAATGCGGCTTCTGCACGCCGGGCTTCGTGATGTCGCTGGTTGCCGCCCGCCACCAGGGCCGGCGCGACTGGGACAATGTGCTGGCGGGCAATCTGTGCCGCTGCACCGGATACGGGCCGATCGTCGCCGCGGCCGAGGATGCCGCCGACGCGCCGGCCGCGCCATGGCTGGCCGAGGATGCCGGGCGGCTCGCCGCGCTGGCCCATGGGGAGGACATCGCGCTGGCGGGCGGGTTCCTGCCCGCGGGGCTCGATTCGCTCCGCGCTCATCTGGCCCGCAATCCCGAGGCGCTGCCGGTCTCGGGCGCGACCGATGTCGGGCTTTGGGTGACCAAGGAGCTGCGCAGCCTGCCCCCGGTGGTGTTCCTGCACCGGGTGGCGGAACTGGCGCGCGTGGAGGAGACGCCGGCCGGCCTGCGCATCGGGGCGGGGGTGACGCTGGGCCGGCTGCGCGGGCTGATGGCCGGCCGGCATCCCGACTTTGCCGAGCTGATCCGCCGCTTCGGCTCGGTCCAGGTCAGGAACGCCGCGACCATCGGCGGCAACATCGCCAACGGCTCGCCGATCGGCGATGGCGCCCCGGCGCTGATCGCGCTCGGCGCAACCCTCAGGCTCCTCGGTCCGGAAGGCACGCGCGAGCTGCCGCTGGAGGATTTCTTCCTCGACTACCGGCGCCAGGACCGCCGCCCGGGCGAGATCGTCGAAAGCATCCTGATCCCGCCCGGCACGCCGCGGCTGCGCTGCTACAAGGTCTCGAAGCGGTTCGACCAGGACATCTCGGCGGTCTGCGGATGCTTCGCGATCGGCCTGACCGGTGGCGTGGTCACCTCGGCGCGCATCGCCTTCGGCGGCATGGCCGCGACGCCCAGGCGCGCCCGCGCGGTCGAGGCGGCGCTGGCCGGCCGGCCCTGGACCGAGGATACCATCGCGGCGGCGGCCGAAGCCTTCGCCAGCGACTTCCGGCCGATCTCGGACCACCGCGCCAGCGCGGGCTACCGGCTCAGGGTGGCACGGAACCTGCTGCGCCGCTGCTTCGAGGAGGAGCGCCGCCCGCTGCGCGAGACGCGGCTTGCCGGATGGGGGGCGGCATGAGCGTCCATCGCCCCCTGCCCCATGACAGCGCCCGCGGCCATGTCACCGGCAGCGCCCGCTATACCGACGACATCCCCGCCCCCCCGGGCACGCTGCATCTGTGCTTCGGCCTGTCCGAACGGGCGCGGGCAAGACTCGTGGCGATGGACCTCTCGGCGGTGCGCGCCCAGCCGGGCGTGGTGGCGGTGCTGACCGCATCCGACCTGCCCGGGCCCTGCGACGTCTCGCCGGGCGCCCATGACGAACCGCTTCTGGCCGGGCCGGAGGTCTTCTATCACGGCCAGCCGATCTTCCTTGTCGTCGCCGACAGCCACCTCGCCGCCCGCCGCGCGGCGCGGCAGGCGCAGGTCACCTATCACGACCTGCCCGCGATCCTGACCATCGATGACGCGCTGGCCGCGGGCAGCCGGCTGGAGGAGCCGCTGGAATGGGTCGCCGGCGATCCCGAGGCGGCGATCGCCGCCGCCCCCCATGTCGTGGAAGGGGTGGTCGAGGCCGGCGGGCAGGAGCATTTCTATCTGGAAGGTCAGGCGGCGCTGGCGATCCCCGGCGAGGGGGGCGAGATGACCGTGCTGTCCTCCACCCAGCACCCGACCGAGATCCAGCACAAGGTCGCCGAGGCGCTGGGCGTGCCCTTCGCCCAGGTCACCGTCGAGGTGCGCCGCATGGGCGGGGGCTTCGGCGGCAAGGAGAGCCAGGGCAACGCCCCGGCGGTGGCCTGCGCGGTCGCCGCGCGCCTGACCGGCCGGCCATGCCGCATGCGCTATGACCGCGACGACGATTTCCGCATCACCGGCAAGCGCCACGAGATCCGCATCCGCTATCGGGTGGGCTTCGACGATCGCGGCCGGATCCATGGCGCGGTGTTCGAGCAGTTCCTGCGCTGCGGCTTCAGCCGCGACCTGTCGCTGGCCGTCGCCGACCGCGCGATGCTGCACGCCGACAACGCCTATCACCTGCCCCATGTGCGCATCCGTTCCGAACGGCTCAGGACCAACACCTGCTCCAACACCGCCTTCCGGGGCTTCGGCGGCCCGCAGGGGATGCTGGGCATCGAACGGGCGCTGGATCATGTCGCCCATGCGCTGGGCCGCGATCCGCTGGAGGTGCGGCGGGCCAACCTCTATGCCCCGGGGCGCACCCGCACCCCCTATGGCCAGGAGGTCGAGGACCCCCTTGGCCCCGCGCTGATCGAACGCCTGGCCGAGACCGCCGACTATGCCCGCCGGCGCGCCGAGATCCGCGCCTTCAACGCCGAAAGCCCGATCATCAAGCGCGGCATCGCGCTGACCCCGGTCAAGTTCGGCATCTCGTTCACGCTGACCCATCTCAACCAGGCCGGCGCGCTGGTGCATGTCTATACCGACGGCTCGGTGCATCTGAGCCATGGCGGGACCGAGATGGGCCAGGGCCTGAACGTCAAGGTGGCGCAGGTCGCCGCCGAGGTGTTCGGGCTCGATCTCTCGGCAATCCGCATCACCGCGGCCAGCACCGCGCGGGTTCCCAACACCAGCCCCACCGCGGCCAGCTCGGGGTCGGACCTGAACGGCATGGCCTGCCGGCGCGCCTGCGAGACGATCCGCGACCGCCTGGTCGCCTTCGCCGCGGAACGCTGGCAGGCCGATCCGGGCCGGATCCGCTTCCGCGGCGGCATGGTCGAGATCGGATCCGAGCGCATCCCCTTCGCCGAGCTTGCCCGCGAGGCCTGGGCGGCCCGCGTGTCGCTGTCGGCCACCGGCCATTACGCCACGCCGGGGCTGCACTGGGACCGCCGCCGCGGCCAGGGCCGGCCATTCTTCTACTTCGCCTGGGGCGCGGCGGTGACCGAGGTGGCGCTGGACACCCTGACCGGCGAAAACCGCATCCTGCGCGTTGACATCCTGCATGACTGCGGCCGCTCGCTGAACCCGGCGATCGACCGCGGCCAGATCGAGGGCGGCTATGTCCAGGGTGCCGGCTGGCTGACCATGGAGGAGCTGGTCTGGGACGCCCGCGGCCGGCTGATGACCCATGCGCCATCGACCTACAAGATCCCCGCCTGCGGCGATCGCCCGCGCGATCTGCGCATCGCGCTGTGGGAGGGGGAGAACCGCGCCGAGACCATCTACCGTTCCAAGGCGGTGGGCGAGCCGCCGCTGATGCTGGGAATCTCGGCCTGGCTGGCACTGTCCGATGCGGTGGCCGCCTGCGGGCGCGACTATCCGGCGCTGGACGCCCCGTCCACGCCGGAAAGGCTGCTGGCCGCGGTGGACCGGCTGCGGGGGGTGCGCTGGTGAGCTTCGATCCCGACAGCCTTGCGGCGGCGGTGGCCCGGTCGGGGGCCGCGGTGCGCGTGGTCGTGGCCGCGGTCGAGGGCTCGGCCCCGCGCGAGCCGGGGGCGGCGATGATCCTGACCCCGCACGGCGCAGAGGGAACGATCGGCGGCGGCGCGCTGGAATGGCAGGCCGCGGCGCGGGCGCGGGCGCTTCTGGCCGAGGCCCGCCCCTGGGCGCGCGAGGAGATGCGCCTGCCGCTGGGGCCGGCCCTGGGGCAGTGCTGCGGCGGCGCGGTGCGGCTGGTGCTGGAGCGCTTCGGCCCGGCCGAGATCGACGCGATCGCCGCGCTGCGCGCGCGCGGGGCGGCGATATTCGCCCGGCCTCTCGCCCCGGGCCTGCCGCCGGCGGACCCCGGGCATGACGGGCCGCGCATCCCCCTTGGCGCCCGCGCCCTGGCCCGCGCCGCCCGGCAGGGCACGGCGCAGGACGCACCCCGGCTCGCGGGCGGCTGGATCGCGGAAGCCTGGGCCCGGCCGGCGCGACGGCTGTTCCTCTACGGCGCGGGCCATGTCGGGCGGGCGGTGGTGCGGGTGCTGGAGGGGCTGGACTGGCAGGTGGTCTGGGTCGATGACGCGCCCGAGCGCTTCCCGCCGACGATCCCGCCCCATGCCGAACGCCTGGTGGCGGCCAACCCCGCCGACGCCGTGGCGCTGGGCGGGCCCGATGCGGCGCATCTGGTGATGACCTATTCCCATGCCCTGGATCTGGAGATCTGCCACCGCATCCTGGCCCGGCCGTTCCGCTGGGCGGGGCTGATCGGCTCGGACAGCAAGGCCGCGCGCTTCCGCTCGCGGCTCAGGGCGCTGGGCCATGGCGAGGCCGCCATCGCCCGGCTGGTCTGCCCCATCGGCGACAAGGCGCTGGGAAAGGCGCCCGCGGCGATCGCCATCGGGGTCGCGGCGCAGCTTCTGGCACTGGGCGCCGGGGACGCCGGGCAGGGCGCGGAGACCGGCGGCGCCGATGCGGGGGGCGCGGATGCGGGGGGCGCGGCATGACCCGCCTGCCCCGGCGCATCGTCTGCCTGTCGGCCGAGACGGTCGAGACCCTCTACCTCCTCGGCGAGGAGGCCCGGATCGTCGGCGTGACCGGCTATGCCGTCCGCCCCGCCCGGGTGCGGCGCGAGAAGCCCCGCGTCGGCGCCTTCTCCTCGGCCGACCTGCCCCGGATCCTCGCCCTCGATCCCGACCTGGTGCTGGTCTATTCCGACATCCAGGCCGACATCGCCGCGGCGCTGATCCGGGCCGGGGTGGCGGTGCACGCCTTCAACCAGCGCGACATCGCCGGAATCCTGGCGATGATCGCCACGCTGGGCGCGCTGGTCGGGGCCGAGGCGCGGGCGGCGGCGCTGATCGCGCGGCTTGAGGCCGGGATCGAGGCGGTGGCCGCCCCGCGCCGCGGCCTGCCGCCGCTGCCGGTCTATGTCGAGGAATGGGACCGGCCGATGATCGCCGGGATCGGCTGGATCTCGGAGCTGGTGGCGCTGGCGGGGGGGCGCGACATCTTCGCCGACCGCGCCCGGGCCGCCACGGCGCGCGAGCGCATCGTCACCGATGCCGAGGTGATCGCCCGCGCCCCCGAACTGATCATCGCGTCCTGGTGCGGGCGACGGGTGCGCCCCGAACGCATCCGTGACCGGCCGGGCTGGCAGGCGGTGCCGGCGGTGCGCGCGGGACGCATCGCCGAGATCCGCGCGCCGATCCTTCTCGCCCCCGGACCCGCGGTGCTGACCGACGGGCTGGCGGCGGTGGCGCAGGCCATCGATGCCGCCCGCGCCGGCGCGGAGGCGGCGGCATGAGCCTTCTGACCATCGAGGGGCTGACCAAGGACTATCCCGGCGTCCGGGCCAATGACGGGGTGTCGCTGTCGATCGCCCCGGGCGAGATCCACGCGCTTCTGGGCGAGAACGGTGCGGGCAAGTCGACGCTGGTCAAGATGATCTACGGCCTCGTGCGCCCGGACGCGGGACGCATGACCCTGGACGGCAGGCCCTATGCCCCGGCGGGCCCCGCCGCGGCGCGGGCGGCGGGAATCGCCATGGTCTTCCAGCATTTCAGCCTGTTCGAGGCGCTGAGCGTGGCCGAGAACATCGCGCTGGGCCTGGGGCCGGCCACGCCGATGCGCGGGCTGGCCCGGCGCATCGCCGAGGTGTCGGCCGCCTATGGCCTGCCGCTCGACCCCGACCGGGCGGTGGGCACGCTGTCGGCGGGCGAACGCCAGCGGGTCGAGATCGTCCGCTGCCTGCTGCAGGGCCCGCGCCTCTTGATCATGGACGAGCCGACATCGGTGCTGACGCCGGGCGAGGTCGAGACCCTGTTCGCCACCCTGCGCCGGCTGGCCGCGGAAGGGGTGGCGGTGCTCTACATCTCCCACAAGCTCGAGGAGATCCGCGCGCTGTGCGACCGCGCCACCATCCTGCGCGGGGGGCGGGTGGTGGCGACTTGCGACCCGCGCACCCAGACCGCCCGCAGCCTGGCCGAGATGATGGTCGGCGCCGTGCTGGCGCCCCCCGCCCGGGCCGGGCGGGCGGGAACCCGCACGCTTCTGGAACTGCGCGGGCTGACCCTGCCCGCGCCGGGGCGCTTCGGCACCCCGCTTAGCGACATCTCGCTGACGCTGCGCGAGGGCGAGATCCTCGGCATCGGCGGGGTGGCCGGCAACGGGCAGGAGGAGCTTCTGGCCGCGCTGTCGGGCGAACGGCGCGCCGGCCCGGGGCAGATCCTGCTGGCAGGAACCGATATCGGGCCTCTGGGCCCGGAAGCGCGGCGCGGTCTGGGCCTGTGCACCGCGCCCGAGGAGCGTCTGGGCCATGCCGCCGCCCCGGACATGACCCTGGTGGAGAATGCGCTGATCTCGGGGCTGGTGCGGATGCGGCTGGCGCGGGCGGGGATCATCCGCTGGGGCGCGGCGGCGGAGTTCGCGCGGGCAATTGTCGCCGCCTTCGACGTGCGCTGCGCGGGGGTGGATCACGCCGCGCGATCGCTGTCGGGCGGCAATCTGCAGAAATTCGTCATCGGGCGCGAGATCCTGCAGCGCCCCGCGGTGCTGGCGGTCAACCAGCCGAGCTGGGGGGTCGATGCCGCGGCGGCCGCCGCCATCCGCCGGGCGCTGGTCGATCTGGCCGCATCGGGAACCGGGGTGCTGGTGATCAGCCAGGATCTTGACGAGCTGATGGAGATCTCCACCGGCTTCGCCGCGCTGGTCGGCGGGCGGCTCAGCGCGGTGCGGTCCACCGCCGGGCTGACGGTGGACGAGATCGGCCTGATGCTGGGCGGCGCGGCCGAAGGGGGCGACGATGCTGCGGCTTGAGCCCCGGCCGGAACCGTCGCGGGCGATGCAGGCGCTGACGCCGCTGGCGGCGGTGCTGCTGACGCTGCTGCTGGGCGGGCTTCTCTTCGCCGCGCTGGGCAAGGATCCGGTGGCGGCGATGCGGGTGATCTTCGTCGATCCGCTGCTGGATGGCTATTCGCGCACCGAGCTTCTGGTGAAGGGCACGCCGCTGGTCCTGATCGCGCTGGGGCTGTCCTTCGGCTTCCGCGCCGGGGTGTGGAACATCGGGGCCGAGGGGCAGTTCATCATGGGCGCACTGGCCGCGGGGGCGGTGGCGCTGGCCTTCCATGACGTGCCCGGTCTGTGGCTCCTGCCGCTGATGGCGCTGGCGGGAATCCTGGCGGGGCTGGGCTGGGCGCTGATCCCCGCGATCCTGAAGACGCGGTTCAACGCATCCGAGATCCTGGTCAGCCTGATGCTGGTCTATGTTGCCGAGCAGTTCCTGATCGCCATGGTCTCGGGGCCGCTGCGCGACCCGCAGGGCTTCAACTTCCCGCTGTCGCGCAACTTCCACGACAGCGCGCTGCTGCCCCTGGTGCTGGAAGGCAGCCGCGTGCATCTGGGCGTGCCGGTCACGCTGATCGCGGTGGCGCTGGCCGCCTTCGTCAGCCGCCGCCACCTGTTCGGCTTTCGCAGCCGGCTTCTGGGCGAGGCGCCGCGCGCGGCGGCCTTCGCCGGGGTCGAGGCGGGGCGGATGACGGTGATCTGCCTCGCGCTGTCGGGCGCGGCGGCGGGGCTGGCGGGGATGTTCGAGGCCGCCGGGCCCGCCGGCCAGCTGGCGCCCTCGCTGCCGGTGGGCTACGGCTTCACCGCGATCATCGTCGCCTTCCTCGGCCGGCTGGACCCGCTGGGCATCCTGCTGGCCGGCGCGGTGATGGCGCTGACCTATGTCGGCGGGGAACAGGCGCAATATGTCCTGGGCATTCCCGCGGCGGCGAACGAGACCTTCCGCGGCATGCTGCTTTTCGCGCTTCTGGCGGTGAACCTGCTGGTGCATTATCGGCTGCGCCTGGTGCGGAGGGCAAGGTGATGGATCTCGCCGCACTCGACCCGCTGCTGCTGCTCGCCAGCCTGCTCGCCGCGGCGACGCCCCTGATCTGGGCGGCCATGGGCGAGCTGGTCGTCGAGCGCTCGGGCGTGCTCAACCTCGGCGTCGAGGGCATGATGATCATCGGCGCCATCGCGGGTTTCGCCGCCGCGGTGGCCACGGCAAGCCCGGCGCTGGGCTTCCTGGCGGCGGCGGCGGCGGGGGCGGCGCTGGCGCTGCTGTTCGGGCTCCTGACCCAGATCCTGCTGGCCAATCAGGTGGCGACCGGGCTGGCGCTGACCATGTTCGGGCTGGGTCTGGCGGCGCTGATCGGGCAGCCCTATTCCGGTATCAAGCCGCCCCCCGCCACCCGGCTTGCCGGGCAGATCGACGTGATGGTGCCGCTGGGGCTGGCGCTGGCCGGCGCGGTATGGTGGTTCCTGGCCCGCAGCCGCCCCGGGCTGATCCTGCGCGCGGTGGGCGAGAACCACGATGCCGCCCACGCGCTGGGCTATCCGGTGGTGGCGATCCGGCTGGCGGCCATCGCCTTCGGGGGCGCCTGCGCGGGGCTGGGTGGCGCGCATCTCAGCCTGGTGCGCGTGCCGCAATGGACCGAGGGGATGACCGCCGGGGCGGGCTGGATCGCGCTGGCCATCGTCGTCTTCGCCTCGTGGCGCCCCGCCCGGGTGGTGCTGGGGGCCTGGCTGTTCGGTGGCGTCACCATCCTTCAGCTGAACCTGCAGGCGCTGGGGCTGGGGATAGGGTCGGCCTGGATGTCGATGGCGCCCTATCTGATGACCATCCTCGTGCTGGTCCTGATCTCGGCCGGGCGCAGCCGCGCGGCGCTGGGCGCGCCCGCCTGCCTGGGCCGGGTGTTCGATGCTTCTGGCTGAAATGAACCGCGACAGGAGGAATGCGATGAACATCACCCGCAGAACGCTGATGGCCGGCACCGCCGCCGCGCTGGCGCTGGGTGCGGCCCGCGTGCGCGCCCAGGCGAAGCAGAAGATCAAGGCCGCCTTCATGTATGTCGGCCCGGTGGGGGATTTCGGCTGGTCCTATCAGCATGACCAGGGGCGCAAGGCGGTCGAGGCCGCGCTGGGCGAGCGGGTCGAGACCAGCTATGTCGAAAGCGTGCCCGAAGGCCCCGATGCCGAGCGCGTGCTGACCCAGATGGCCCGCAGCGGCGCCGACCTGATCTTCGCCACCTCCTTCGGCTACATGGATCAGGTCATCAAGGTCGCGCGCCAGTTCCCGAACGTGAAGTTCGAACACGCCACCGGCTACAAGCGCGCGCCCAATGTCTCGACCTATTCCGCCCGCTTCTACGAAGGGCGCCATGTCATCGGCCTGATCGCCGGGCACATGACGCGGACCAACACCATCGGCTACATCGCCTCCTTCCGCATCCCCGAGGTGGTGCGCGGGATCAACGCGGCCTTCCTCGCCGCCCGCTCGGTCAACCCGAAGGTGCAGTTCAAGATCGTCTGGGTCTCGACCTGGTTCGACCCCGCCAAGGAGGCCGATGCCGCCAACGCGCTGATCGAGCAGGGCTGCGACGTGCTGATGCAGCACACCGACAGCCCCGCGGCGATGACCATCGCCGAGGAGAAGGGGATCTACGCCTTCGGTCAGGCGTCGGACATGCGCGAATTCGGCCCCAATGCGCGGCTGTCCTCGATCATCGACAACTGGAACCCCTACTACATCGCCCGCGCCAAGGCGGTTCTGGATGGAACCTGGGAGAGCACCGACACCTGGGGCGGGATCGCCAGCGGCATGACCGAGATCGGCGGCTTCTCGGACCGCGTCCCCTTCGAGGTGCGCAAGCAGGCCATGGATGCGGCGATCGCCATCGCCGCGGGCCGGCTGCACCCCTTCACCGGACCGATCCGCAAGCAGGACGGCTCGCCCTGGCTGGCGCCGGGCGAGACGGCCGACGATGCCACGCTTCTCGGCATGGATTTCTATGTCGAGGGAATCACCGACAGCCTGCCAAGGTAGGTCACCGCGGCGCCCCGCCCCCGGGGCGCCGCCCTGCCGGAAGGGGCCGGATCGATGGCGGGCATGCATCACCACCACCGGCACGGAACCGATGCGGGCGGGCGCCGGCTGGCGCTGGCGATCGCGGTCAATCTGGGCCTGACGCTGGCGCAGGTCGCGGGCGGGCTGTTCTCGGGCAGCCTGGCGCTCATCGCCGATGCGCTGCACAATCTGTCCGACGCGGTGGCGCTGCTGCTGGCCTGGGGGGCGCGACGCATCGCGCGCCGGCCGGCCGACGGGCGCATGACCTTCGGCTATGGCCGGGCCGAGGTCATCGCGGCCTTCGTCAACCTGCTGGCGCTTCTGGTGCTGGGGCTGTGGCTGGTGGCCGAGGCGCTGGCCCGGCTGGTCGATCCGCCCCCGGTCGAGGGCTGGACCGTGGTGCTGATTGCCGCGCTGGCGCTGGTGATCGACACCGTGACCGCGCTGCTGACCCGCGCCATGGCGCGCGACAGCCTGAACATCCGCGCGGCCTTCCTGCACAATGTCGCGGATGCGCTGGGTTCGGTGGCGGTGATCGTCGCCGGGGCGATGGTGCTGATCTGGGACTGGCGGCTTGCCGATCCGCTGGTGACGCTGATGGTGGCGGGATGGATCCTGTGGCAGGCGGCGGCCGCGCTCGGCCCGGTGCTGCGCATCCTGATGCTGGGCACGCCGCCCGGTCCGGGTCCCGAGGCGCTGCGGGCACGCCTTGCCGGCCTGCCCGGCGTCGAGGAGGTGCATCACCTGCATCTGTGGCAGATCGACGAGCATCGCAGCTCGGTCGAGGCGCATCTGGTGATCGCCCCGGATCGCTGGGAGGAGGCCGAGGCGATCACCGCCGCGGCCCGCGCCCGGCTTCGCGAGGAATTCGGCATCGCCCATGCCACGCTGCAGGCCGAAAGGCCCGGCGCCTGTTCCGAGCGCGACCGGGCGGGCGGTGCGGAGGCTCAGCCCTCGGCCTGACCGATCGCGGCAAGCCGCGCGCGCAGCCGGGCCGGGTCGGCGGACAGCCCGGGCGTCGACACCAGCGCGCCGATGCGCCGGCGCAGCGCGGCAAGCGTGGCGGCGAAGGCCGCGCGGCGCTCGGCCTCGGCGCCGGTGACGGCCGCCGGATCGGGCAGGCCCCAATGGGCGGTGACCGGATGGCCCGGCCAGATCGGGCAGAGCTCGCCGGCCGCCTGGTCGCAGACGGTGATGATCGCATCCATCCGCGGCGCGCCGGGACCGGCGAACCGGTCCCAGGACTTCGAGTCCAGCCCGGCGACGGGATAGCCCGCCTCGGCAAGGGTGGCGATGGCCAGCGGATTGACCCGCCCCGCCGGGCGGGCACCGGCCGAGAAGGCGCGAAACCGCCCGCGACCCTCGGCGTTCAGAACCGCCTCGGCGATGATCGAGCGGGCCGAATTCGCCGTGCACAGGAACAGCACCGACAGGGGCTCGGTCATTGCGCGTCTCCGTCATCGGCGGGGGCGGTGCATCGGCCCGCCGCCCAGGGCGCGCCGGGGGCAAGCGCCACGCCGCACAGCTCGGGCCGGCCCGCGCAGCAATCCGCCATCAGGAAGGCCAGCAGCGCGCGCATCCGCGAATCGACCAGGCCATAGCGCACCTGCCTGCCCTGCCGGCTGGCCGCGACCAGCCCGGCGCGGGCCAGTGCCGCGAGGTGGAAGCTCATCCGCGTGGGCGGAATGCCCAGCCTTGCGGCCAGCGCGCCCGAGGCCAGCCCCTCCGGCGCGGCGGCGACCAGCGCCCGGAAGGCGGCCAGCCGGTCGCGATGGGCCAGGGCGGCGAGGGCGGCGATGGCTTCGGGTTCGGTCACGCGGCCTTGCTACAACCCTTCTTGCAGGGTTGCAATATCCGCGGCGCCCGTTGATCGAACCGCCCCGCGCTGTATGGTCGGGGACACGGGTTCAACAGGGAGACATGAAGATGAACTGGCTGTCCTCGGCCGCGCTGGCTTTCGTCGCGGCGCTGGTTCCGATCGCGTCGCAGGCCGGCGAGGTGCTGGACCGGGTGCTGTCGAAGGGGGTGCTGGTCTGCTCGACCGATCCGGAATACCCGCCGCAATCCTCGCTGAACGCGAACAACGAATTCGAGGGGTTCGACATCGACGTGGCCACCGAGATCGCGAAGCGGCTTGGCGTGCGCATCGAATTCGTCACACCCGGCTGGGACGTGATCACCGCGGGCAACTGGTCCGGGCGCTGGGACATCTCGGTGGGTTCGATGACCCCCACCAAGGAGCGGGCCAAGGTGCTCGACTTTCCGGCGATCTACTACTACACGCCGGCATCGCTTGCGGTGCATGAGGCCAACACCACCATCCGCGCGCCCGAGGATGCCTCGGGCAAGGTGATCGGGGTGGGCGTGGCCACGACCTATGAGGCCTATCTCAAGGGCGCACTGGAGATCGACGCGGTCGGCGCCCCGCCCTTCAGCTATCGCATCCGCGATGCCGAGATCCGCACCTATGACACCGACTCGCTGGCGCTCGACGACCTGCGGCTCGGCGACGGGCTCAGGCTCGATGCCGTGATCACCGCCCTGCCCACCATCACCGCGGCGATCCGCAACGGCTATCCCGTCAAGATCGTCGGCGATCCGCTGTTCCTGGAACCGCTGTCGGTGGCGATCGACAAGGGCGATCCGGAATTCGGCGCCCGCATTGCCGAGATCGTCGCCGCCATGCATGCCGACGGGACGCTCTCGGCCCTGTCGGAGAAATGGTATGGCGTCGACCTGACCAAGTGACGCCGTGACCGCGCCGGACGCCCGGCAGGCGGCGCCCTGGGCGGCGGGTTTCCTCGCCGCCCTGGTGGTGCTGCTGCCCTTCGACTTCTCGGCCTTGACCGGCGATGCCTGGTCGAGCCGCATCCTGATCGCGGCGGTGCTGGTGGCCAATGTCTGGGTGGTGGGCCGGCTACCCTTCCGCATCCAGATCGTGATCGCCTGGATCGAGCTCGCCGCGCTGTTCGCACTGTTCTTCTGGAGCTTCAACCTCTCCTACGCCTATATCTGGTCACGGCTTCCCTATCTGGTCGGAACCGAACTCAACCGCGGCTTCCTGATCGGCGCGGCACTGACGCTGTTCATCTGCTTCGTGGCCATCGCCGTCTCGACCATCATCGCCCTAATCGCGGCGCTGGCGCGCCTGTCGGGCAACGGCATCGCGGTGGGGATCGCGACCTTCTACATCTCGTTCTTCCGCGGCACGCCGCTCTTGCTGCAGATCCTGCTGATCTATCTGGGCCTGCCGCAGCTGGGCGTGGTGCTGACCCCGGTGCCCAGCGCGATCATCGCCCTGTCGCTGTGCTATGGCGCCTACATGGCAGAGATCTTCCGCGCCGGAATCCAGGCGATCCCCGCCGGCCAGACCGAGGCCGCGCGCGCGCTGGGGCTGAAGCCCGGCCAGATCATGCGCCTGGTCATCCTGCCCCAGGCGATCCGGCTGATCATCCCGCCCACCGGCAACCAGTTCATCGCGATGCTGAAGGATTCGAGCCTCGTCTCGGTGCTGGGCGCATGGGACCTGATGTACATGGCCCGCACCCATGGCAAGGCCGAGTTCAAGTATGTCGAGATGCTGATCGCCGCGGCGGTGATCTACTGGATCCTGTCGATGGCCTTCGAGGCGGTGCAGGCCCGCATCGAACGCCATTACGGCAAGGGTGTCGCGGCGCGCTGAACCGCGCCGCGCACCCCTCGCCTGTCCGGCCCGCGCGCGCTATAACGCCGCCAGGCGGGCCGCGAGGGAGGGGCGCATGCAGCAAGACAGGATTGCCGAGGGGCTGACCGCGCGGGCCCGGCGCATCGCCGCGCATGTCGCGGCCGCGGTGGATGCGACCGAGGTCGAGCACGATCCCTTCGACCATTTCTACATCGAGGGCATCCTGCCCGAGGATGTCTATGCCGAACTGATGGCGAAGCTTCCCGCGAAGGAGGCCTATCTGCCGCTCAACCCCCGGCGCTGGAAACGCGCCGACGGCAGCTCGACCCGCGACCGGCTCTATCTGGCCGGGCCCGAGATGGCGCGGATCGACGCCGAACGCCGCCCCTTCTGGGAGGACATCGCCGCCGCCCTGCGCAGCGACGCGGTCCGCCGCGCGGTCTACCGCAAGCTGAGCCGCGACATCGCCATCCGGCTCGGCGTCCGCCCCGAGGAGGTGGCCGACCAGCCCGGCTGGCCGGTGCTGATGCTGGTGCGCGACACGGAGGATTACGAGATCAAGCCCCACCCCGACGGCCAGCCCAGGGTGGTGACCATGCAGTTCTATTTCCCCCACGGCCCCGAGCAGGAGGGGCTGGGCACGTCGCTCTATCAGCGCGGCTCGCTGATCGACCGACTGGCCGGCCGGCCCTTCCGGGAGGTCAAGCGCTTCCCCTACCGGCCGAACAGCGCCTATGCCTTCGCGGTCAACGACGCCCCGGGCCGGGTCAGCTGGCACGGGCGCGAGCTGGTCCCCGGCAGCGCGGGGGTGCGCGACACGCTGATCGTGCAGTGGCGCAGCCAGCCGGGCGAGGCGGGCAAGGACGGGCTGCGCGGCGCGGCCGACGGCTGACGCGGCCGATGGACCCGTTGCGCGCCCAGTACGAGGCCTTCCCCTATCCGGAACGCGACCCGGCCGACGAGGCGCGGCGGCTGGTCGTGGGTTCGCCCTCGGCGCTGTTCGAGATCGACCACTACCTGTTCGGCGGGCGGCGCGACTGGCGCCGGCCATTCCGCGCGCTGGTCGCGGGCGGGGGCACCGGCGACGGGCTGATCCAGCTGGCCCAGCAGCTGAAGGATGCCGGCTGCCCGGCCGAGATCGTCTATCTCGACCTCTCGCAGGCCGCACGCCGCATCGCCGAGGCGCGCGCCGCGGCACGGGGGCTGTCGGGGATGACCTTCCTGACCGGGGATCTGTGCGACCCGCCGCCCGGGCCCTTCGACTATGTCGATTGCTGCGGGGTGCTGCATCACCTGCCCGATCCCGCGGCGGGGCTGGCCGCGCTGGCCGGGGTGCTGTCGCCCGGCGGCGGGATGGGGATCATGGTCTATGCCCCCCATGGCCGCACCGGGGTCTATCCGCTGCAGCAGGCCTTCGCGGCCCTGATGGGCGAGGATCCGCCCGCCGAGCGGGTGGCGCTGGCCCGCCAGGCGCTGGCCGCGCTGCCCCCCACCAACTGGTTCCTGCGCAATCCGCACCTGTCGGACCATCAGGCCTCGGATGCCGGGCTGCATGACCTGCTGCTCAATGCCCGCGATCGCCCCTTCGAGATCGGCGAGCTGGTCGCCATGGCCGATGCCGCGGGCCTCGGACTCGTCTCGCTGACCGAACCGGGCCGCTACGACCCGGCGCGGATGCTGCCCGACACCCCCGCCTTCCGCGAACGCCTCGCAAGGCTGGGACCGCTGGAGAGGCTGGCGCTGGGCGAAAGGCTGGCGGGCGACATCCGCATGCATGTCGCCTATCTCGCCCCCGCGGCACGGGCCGGAACGGCCATGGCCCGCCCCACGCCGCAGGCGGTGCCCAGGCTGAACGGGCTGCCGGCCGCGGCGCTGGCGCGCACCGTGGCCGCTAGGGGCGAGATCGCGATCAGCTATGGCGAGATCACCCACCGCATCGCCGTCCCGGCCGCGGCCGCGCCGCTGATCGCGCGCATCGGCGCGGGGCGCAGCCTTGGCGCCATCGCCGGAGCGGCGGGGCTCGACTGGTTCGGCTTCATGGCGCTGTGGGGGCCGGTCCATCGCGGGCTGACCGGCTTCAACCGCCTGCACTACACCACCGTGCCATGACCGATCCCCTGCCGCCCACCCATCTGCCCCGCCTGCCCCTCCTGCCCTTCATGGACCCGCGGATGACCCGCGGCCCCGGGGTGCAGCCGCTGGACCCGGCGGACTGGCTGATGCGCGACGCCACCTTCGCGGCCCAGATGGCCGAGCGCGACCGCCTGATCGCCGAACGCCCCGCCGAGGTGATGGCGCTTCTGCCCGGTGCCGAGGCGGCGGCGGCCGAGCTTGTGGCGCTGCTGCTCGACGCGCTGGCGGCGGATCCGGGCTACCGGATCGGCCCGGACCGGGTGACCCGGCCCGACGGCGTGACCATCCCGCGCGGCGGCGATCCGCTTGTGGTCGCGGGCCGCCTCGTGCAGGAGGACCTGCTGCTGCTCGACCGCCCCGAGGGGCTGGCCGAGCATCGCCTCGCCGGCGGGGTGCTGTGCTTTCCCGCGCGATGGACGCTGGCGCAGAAGATGGACCGGGGCCTTCTGCGCATCCACCGCCCGGTGACCTTCTACGCACAGGCGCTGGGCGCGCGGGTGCAGCGGCTGTTCGACGCGATCCGCCCCGGCCGGCCGCTCTGGCGGGCCAACTGGGTGATCCACAACGACCCCGCCCTGTTCCAGCCCGCGCGCGAGGATGATCCCGGCCGCCGCGACGTCCGCGCCGCGCGGCTGTGGCTGCGGGTGGAACGGCAGACCCTGATGCGCCTGCCGCGCAGCGGGGCGGTGGTGTTCGGGATACGGACGCTGTGCGCGCCGCTGGACGGGCTGACCGCCGCGGAGCTGGACGCGATGCGCGCCGCGCTCGAGGCGCTGCCGCCCGAGGAATACCGCCTGAAGGGGGGCGACGCGCTGCGCGCGCGGCTGATCGCCATGGCTGAGGATCGGGCCGGCTTCAGTCCCGCCCCGCCGCCAGCATCGCCTCGCACATCATCGTGAAGGCGCGCCGCCACGCCCGCCCCGCCTCGGGGGCAAGCTCCGGGCCCAGGGTCTGGCGCAGCGTGATGTAGAAGGCCTCGGACATGGTCTGGTAGTCCTGCGCGGTCAGGCCGAAGGCGGCATGGGCGCGCCCCAGATCCTGCAGCCGGCGCTGCAGCCGTTGGGGATCGTCGAGCAGCCCGACCACCAGCCCGAGCGCGGTCATGAACCGCATCCCCTGCCCCTGAAGATCGTCGCGGAACAGGCCGCGCAGACGGGGGTCCAGCTCGAACAGGGTCTCGTAGAATTCCACCGACGCCTGTTCGGCATATGGCTGCAGCGCGGCGAAGCTGTCGCGAAGCACCGCCTTTTCCGCAGGGTCGAGATTCATGCGCCCGCCCTCCCCGCAAGGAATCGCCCATGGCCAGCATGGCCGGCCGGGCCGCAGCCCGCCTTGATCGGGGTCAAGCGCTCAGCCGGCGAATTCGCGCCGTATCGCCGCGCCATGGGCGTCGCGGTCGGGAACCGGGCCGAGCGGCCGGTCGCCGAAGGGGGGCGCGGGGATCGCCGCCGGGCCGGCGGGCGTGTCCACCCGCACCCGGCGCAGATGCGGATGACGCGACAGCCCCGCCATGTCGTTCACCGTCGCGAAGGCGATTCCCGCCGCCTCCAGCGCCGCGACCAGCGCCGCCATCGGGCGGCGGGCGAAGGCGGCGGCGACCAGGCCATCGGTGTCGGGGCGGTTGGCGACCCGGGCGACATTGGTGGCGAAGCGCGGATCCCCGGCCAGTTCCGGACGGTCCAGCACCCGTTCGGCCAGGGCGCGCCATTCGCGGTCGGACTGGATCGAGATCAGCAGATCGACGCCATCCCCGGTGCGGAACACGCCGTAGGGGGCAATCGAGGGATGGGCGAGGCCGATCCTTTGCGGGGTGCGGCCGCCCTCGTGCTGCAGAAGCGGCACCGCCATCCAGTCGGCGATGACGTCGAACATCGACAGCCGAATATCGGCCCCCCGTCCGGTGATGCCGCGGGCGATCAGCGCCTCCAGCACCGCCTCGTATCCGGCATGGCCGGTGGCGATGTCCACCACCGAGATGCCGACCCGCGCCGGCGCCTCGGGGCCGCCGGTCACGCTGGCCAGTCCCGATTCGGCCTGGATCAGCAGGTCATAGGCCTTGCGCCGGGCCATCGGCCCGCTTTCGCCATAGCCGGTGATCGACAGCATGATCAGCCGCGGATTGGCACGCGCCAGTTCCTCGCGCGAGAGGCCCAGGCGATCCAGCGCGCCCGGGCGCAGGTTCTGGATGAACACGTCGGCGCGGGCGAGCATCCGGCCGAGCAGCGCGCGTTCCTCCGGGCGCGCCAGATCCATGCAGATCGATTCTTTGCCGCGGTTGAGCCAGACGAAATAGCTCGACAGCCCGTTCACCGTGTCGTCATAGCCGCGGGCGAAGTCGCCCTCGGGCCGCTCGATCTTGATGACACGCGCCCCGGCATCCGCCAGGCGCGACGAGCACATCGGCGCCGCGACGGCCTGTTCCAGCGAGACGACGAGAAGCCCTTCCAGCGGACGCATCCGGCCCTCCCCTGCTGCCGCGGCTCAATAGCTGCGGGGCAATCCCAGCACGTTCTGGCCCAGATAGGCCAGGATCATGTTGGTCGAGATCGGCGCGACCTGATAGAGGCGGGTCTCGCGGAACTTGCGCTCGACATCGTATTCCTCGGCAAAGCCGAAGCCGCCATGGGTCTGCACGCACATGTCGGCGGCGGCCCAGGATGCCTCGGAGGCGAGCAGCTTGGCGATGTTGGCCTCCTCGCCCGCCGCGTCACCGGCATCGTAGCGCCCGGCGGCGTGGTGCACCATCAGCTCGGCCGCGCGCATCTGGGCATAGGCGCGCGCGATGGGGAACTGCACCCCCTGATTGGCGCCGATCGGCCGGCCGAACAGCACGCGGGCATTGGCATAGTCGCGCGCGCGCCTGATGAACCATTTCGCATCGCCGATGCATTCCGCGGCGATCAGGATGCGTTCGGCATTCATGCCCGAGAGGATGTAGCGGAAGCCCTGCCCCTCCTCGCCGATCAGGTTCCGGGCCGGCACCTCGAGATTGTCGAAGAAGACCTCGGTGGTGGCGTGGTTCATCATCGTCCGGATCGGGCGGATGGTCAGCCCGTGGCCGCGGGCCGCGCGCATGTCGACCAGAAAGACGCTCAGCCCGTCGGTCCGCCGCGCCACCGCCTCGCGCGGGGTGGTGCGGGCCAGCAGCAGCATCAGGTCGGAATGTTCGGCGCGGCTGGTCCAGATCTTCTGGCCATTGATGATGTAGCGGTCGCCCTCGCGCCGGGCGGTGGTGCGCAGCGACAGCGTGTCGGTGCCCGAGCTCGGCTCGGTCACCCCGAAGGCCTGCAGGCGCAGCTCTCCGCTGGCGATGCGGGGAAGATATTCGGCCTTCTGTTCCTCCGAGCCGTGGCGCAGGATCGCGCCCATGATGTACATCTGGGCATGGCAGGCGGCGGCATTGCCGCCCTGGGCGTGGATCTCCTCCAGGATCACCGTCGCCGCGCGCAGCGACAGGCCGGAGCCGCCATACGCCTCGGGGATCAGGGCGGCAAGATAGCCCGCCTCGGTCAGCGCCCGGACGAAATCCTCCGGATAGGCCCGCGCGCGGTCCAGCTCGCGCCAGTAGGCGTCGGGAAACGCCTCGCACAGCTTCGCCACACCGGCGCGGATCGCCGCCAGATCCTCTCCCTCGGCCATGGTGCCCCCCGCTTCCGACCCCATCCCGGACTAGCCCCGCGGCGCGGGCTGCGCAAGGCATCAGCCCCTTTCGTCCGCGCCCATGCGTCGTTCCAGCCAGCGCACCCCGGCCGAGATCACCATCACCAGGGCCAGATATTCGAGGATCAGGAAGCTGTAGATTTCCAGCGGGCGGTATTCGGTGACGGCAAGCTCGTTCGCCCGCCGGGTCAGTTCCTGCATGCCGATGACCGAGGCGAAGGCCGACATCTTGACGATATAGATGAACTGGTTGGCCAGCGGCGGCAGGATGCGGCGGATCGCCTGGGGCAGGATGACATAGCGCATCGTCTGGACGCGCGACAGGCCGATGGTGCGCGCCGCCTCGGCCTGGCCGCGCGGAACCGCCTGGATTCCGGCGCGGTAGATTTCGGCGGTGAAGGCGCTGTCGGACAGCGCCAGCGTGATCACCGCGCCCCAGAAGGGGTCGATGGGGATCGACAGGCCCATCGCCCGGAACAGCAGCGGCAGGCCGTAGAACACCCAGAACAGCATCGGCAGCAGCGGGATCGAGCGGATCAGCTCGACATAGACGCGGTTGACGATGCGCAGCGCGCGGTGCCCCGACAGGGCGGGCAGCGCCACCATCAGCCCCAGCACCATCGAGGCGGCCGCGGCGAGGACCGACATCAGCACCGTCTCGCCCATCCCGCCCAGCAGGAAGCGCACATTGGTCAGACCCTGCGGCGTGGTGGGGTCGATGACATACCATCCCCAGGCCTGGCTGGCGGCGCAGCCGGCGAGGAGCGGCAACAGCAGGAAGGGGGCCAGCCGTCTCAATGCCGCAGGATCCTGTCGAGGAAGGCGCGGCAGCGTTCCGACCGCGGCGCGGCGAAGAAGGGGCCGGGCGGCCCCTGCTCGACGATCTCGCCCCGGTCCATGAACACCATCCGGTCGGCGACCTTGCGGGCGAAGCCCATTTCATGGGTGACCACGATCATCGTCATGCCCTCCTCGGCCAGCTCGACCATCA
This sequence comes from Alphaproteobacteria bacterium, assembly GCA_003697125.1. Lineage (GTDB taxonomy): Bacteria > Pseudomonadota > Alphaproteobacteria > Rhodobacterales > Rhodobacteraceae > J013. The sequence continues at coordinate 17,029 of RFGB01000300.1, read as the reverse complement.
CGTCCAGCACCTCGGCGATCATCTCGGGATCGAGCGCCGAGGTCGGCTCGTCGAACAGCATGATCTGCGGTTCCATGCACAGCGAACGCGCGATCGCGACGCGCTGCTGCTGGCCGCCCGACAGCTGGGCGGGGCGCTTGTCGGCCTGTTCGGGGATGTGGACCCGTTCGAGCAGCGCGCGCGCCCGCGCCTCGGCCGCCGCGCGCGACAGACCCCGCGCCTTCATCGGCCCCAGCATCAGGTTCTCCAGCACGGTCAGATGCGGAAACAGGTTGAACTGCTGGAAGACCATCCCGACCTCGCCCGGGCGGGACTGCGCCACCGGGTGGCCATCCACGAGGATGCTGCCGCCATCGGGAATCTCCAGCCCGGCGATGCAGCGCACCACGGTCGACTTGCCCGATCCGGACGGGCCGCAGATCACCACCCTTTCGCCCCGCGCGACGGTCAGGTCCACCCCGGTCAGGGCGGTGAAGTCGCCGAAGCGCTTGACGAGGCCCCTGATCTCGATCGCGTTCTGCATGCGCCGGGCGCGGTCACCGTCCTGTTGGCCTGAGCGGGCCGACCCTAACACGATTCTGCCACTCCGACAGGTCCTGATTGCGGGCGTGGGGGATTCGGTGTTGAGTCGGCGCGGAACCAGACAGGGAGGCGAGAATGAAGCTGATCCACGGAGTCGCCGCGGCGGCGATGCTGACGCTGGCCGGCATGCAGGCGGCGCAGGCGCAGTCGGCGCTGCATCAGATCCTCGATTCGGGGGTTCTGAAGGTCGGCACGACCGGCGACTGGAACCCGATGAGCGTGCGCGACCCGGCGACCAACAGCTACAAGGGCTTCGACATCGACGTGATGACCGAACTTGCCAAGGATCTTGGGGTCCGGGTCGAATTCGTGCCCACCGACTGGAAGACGCTGGTCAACGGGGTGGTGACCGGCAAGTATCACGTCACCGGATCGGCCTCGATCTCACCGGCACGGATGAAGGTGGCGGGGTTCTCGGACAGCTATCTGACCGCCGACATCTACCCCTTCACCATGCCCGACAAGGCCGGCCGCTTCGATGGCTGGGCCTCGATCAACCGCCCCGACGTGATCGTCGCGACCGAGCTGGGCACGACCTTCCACGACATGATCAAGGAATGGTTCCCCGCCGCGCAGGTAAAGGTGGTGGAGGCCCCGGCGCGCGGCTTTCAGGAGGTGATCGCCGGTCGCGCGGACGTGTTCATCACCTCGAACATCGAGGGGGCGACGCTGGCCGAGAAGTTCGGCGTGGTGCGGGTGGCGAACACGGAACCGCGCTCGCCCTCGCTGATCGCCATGCTGCTGCCGCAGGATGATCAGGTCTGGATCAACTATGTGAACAACTGGATCAAGATCAAGCAGATCAGCGGGTTCTTCGACCAGACCCGGGCGAAGTGGGGCCTCTAGCCGCCGCCCCCGGCGCGGCCGCGCTCCGCGCGCAGCCGCGCGAACCAGGCCAGGCGCTTGCGCATCTCGCGTTCCTGCCCCCGCTCCACCGGGGCATAGAATGCCGGGCGCTGCATGCCTTCGGGAAAGTAGTCCTGGCCGGAGAACCCGTCTTCGGCGTCATGGTCGTAACGGTATCCGGCGCCATAGCCCTGTTCGCGCATCAGCCGGGTGGGGGCGTTCAGGATGTGCTTCGGCGGCGGCAGCGATCCCGACCGGCGCGCCAGGGCGCGCGCCGCGCCGAAGGCGGTGTAGGCGGCGTTCGACTTCGGCGCCAGGGCGAGATAGATCACCGCCTCGGCCAGCGCCAGCTCGCCCTCGGGCGAGCCCAGCCGCTCGTAGATCTCCCATGCGTCAAGGCAGATGCGCTGGGCCGCGGGATCGGCCAGGCCGATATCCTCGATCGCCATCCGGGTGATGCGCCGGGCGAGATAGCGCGGATCCTCGCCCCCTTCCAGCATGCGCGCCAGCCAGTAGAGGGCGGCGTCCGGGTCCGATCCGCGCACCGACTTGTGCAGCGCCGAGATCAGGTTGTAATGCCCGTCCCCGGTCTTGTCATAGACCGCGGCGCGCCGTGACAGGCGCGCGCCCAGCGCCGCGGGGTCGAGCGGCCCCTCGGCGCCGGCGAGCTGTTCGACCAGATTGATGAGCGCCCGCCCGTCGCCGTCGGCCATCGCCCGCAGCATCGCGCGCGCCTCGGCCGTCAGCGGCAGCGGCCCGGTCGCCGCCTCGGCACGCACCAGCAGCGCCTCCAGCGCCGCATCGTCAAGCCGGTGCAGCACCAGGACCTGGGCCCGCGACAGCAGCGCGGCGTTCAGCTCGAAGGACGGATTCTCGGTGGTGGCGCCCACCAGAACGATGGTGCCATCCTCCATGTGCGGCAGGAAGCTGTCCTGCTGGGCCTTGTTGAAGCGGTGGATCTCGTCCACGAACAGCAGCGTCCCGCGCCCCTGCGCCCGGCGCATCCGCGCCGCCTCGAAGATCCGGCGCAGCTCGGGAACCCCGGTGAAGATCGCGCTGATCTGCACGAATTCCAGCGCGGTCTCGGCGGCGAGCAGCCGCGCGATGGTGGTCTTGCCCACCCCCGGCGGTCCCCACAGCACCAGCGACGGCAGCCCCGCGGCCAGCATCCTGGTCAGCGTGCCATCGGGCCCCAGCAGATGGTTCTGCCCGACCACCTCGGCCAGCCGGGCGGGGCGCAGCCGGTCGGCGAGCGGGCGGGGGGCGCCCGGGGCGGTATCGGGCGCGGAATCGAACAGATCGGCCATGGCGGCAGGATAGGGCCGGCGGCGGAAAGGAAAAGGCCCGGGCGCTGCGTCCCGGGCCCTTGCCGCGCGATCGGGCGGGTTCAGTCCCCGGCGGCCTCCTCGGCCTCGGCCCGTGCCCGGTCGGCCGCGCCCTTGGCGGCGGGGTCGCGGTCGACCAGCTCGACGATGGCCATCGGCGCCATGTCGCCATAGCGGAAGCCGGCCTTCAGCACCCGCGTATAGCCGCCCTGGCGGTCGCGATAGCGCGGGCCCAGCACGTCGAACAGCTTCTTCACCGCCGCCTCCTGCCGGATCTCGGCGGCGGCGAGGCGCCGGGCGTGCAGGTCGCCGCGCTTGCCCAGGGTGATGATCTTTTCCGCGATCCGCTTCAGCTCCTTGGCCTTGGGCAGGGTGGTGCGGATCTGTTCATGTTCGATCAGCGAACAGACCATGTTGGCGAACATCGCGCGGCGATGTTCATGGGTGCGGTTCAGGCGGCGATATCCGCGGGCGTGGCGCATCTCTTCGTCTCCGTTGTGCTTTGTCCGGGCCGGTGCGTTGCCGGCCCTCCTTGGGGCGGGATTGCCCGATGCCGGGCGCGCATCCGGCCGCGCGGGCGGCCGGGCGGCGTCAGATCTGATCCTCGTATTTCTTCGCCAGTTCCTCGATGTTCTCGGGCGGCCAGTCCACCACCTCCATGCCCAGATGCAGGCCCATGGTGGCCAGAACCTCCTTGATCTCGTTCAGCGACTTGCGCCCGAAATTGGGCGTGCGCAGCATCTCCGCCTCGGTCTTCTGGATCAGGTCGCCGATATAGACGATGTTGTCGTTCTTCAGGCAGTTGGCCGAGCGGACCGAGAGCTCGAGCTCGTCGACCTTCTTGAGCAGGATCGGGTTGAACTCCAGCTCGTCGGCGGTGTCGGTGCGGGTCTGGACGTCGGGTTCCTCGAAATTGACGAAGATCGACAGCTGGTCCTGGATGATGCGGGCGGCATAGGCGATGGCATCCTCGGGCGTGACCGAGCCGTCGGTCTCCACCGAGATGGTCAGCCGGTCATAGTCCAGCACCTGCCCCTCGCGGGTGGGCTCGACCTTGTAGCTGACCTTGCGCACCGGCGAGTAGAGCGCGTCGACCGAGATCAGCCCGATCGGCGCATCCTCGGGGCGGTTGCGATCGGCGGGCACATAGCCGCGGCCGACATTCACCGTCAGCTCCATGTGAACGCTGGCGCCTTCGTCCAGATGGCAGATCACATGCTCGGGGTTCAGCACCTCGATCCCGTTGGTCACCTGGATGTCGCCGGCGGTCACCACGCCGGGCCCCTTGCCGGCAAGGGTCACCCGCCGCGGCCCCTCGACCTCCATCTTCAGCGCCACGCCCTTCAGGTTCAGCACGATGTCGGTGACATCCTCGCGCACGCCGGGCACCGAGGAGAATTCGTGCAGCACCCCGTCGATCTGGACCGCGGTGATCGCCGCGCCCTGCAGCGAGCTGAGCAGCACGCGGCGCAGGGCGTTGCCCAGGGTCAGCCCGAAACCGCGTTCCAGCGGCTCGGCAATCGCGACCGCGCTGCGCCGGGGATCGGCGCCGGGACGGACCACGAGCTGCTGGGGGCGGATCAGTGTCTGCCAGTTGTTGCGGATCATGTGTCGTCCTCCATTCCAGCCGCGCGCCCGATCCGGGGGGCGCGGGCACCCGAGGAAACGTAAGGGAGCCCGCCGCGGGGCTGCTGCGGGCCCGGCAGCGGATTCCGGAATGTCAGACGCGGCGGCGCTTCGGCGGGCGGCACCCGTTGTGCGGGATGGGCGTCACGTCGCGGATCGCGGTGACGGTGAAACCGATCGCCTGCAGGGCGCGCAGGGCCGATTCGCGGCCCGAGCCCGGGCCCTGCACCTCGACCTCCAGCGTGCGCATCCCGTGCTCCATCGCCTTGCGGCCGGCATCCTCGGCGGCCACCTGCGCCGCATAGGGGGTGGACTTGCGCGAGCCCTTGAAGCCCACCGCGCCGGCCGAGGACCAGGCGATCGCGTTGCCCTGGGCGTCGGAGATCAGGATCTTGGTGTTGTTGAAGGAGGAATTGACATGCGCCACGCCCGAGACGATGTTCTTGCGCTCGCGGCGCTTGGGGGCTGCACGCTTCTCTCTGGCCATCTCCGGCTCCCCTTACTTCTTCTTGCCGGCGATCGGCTTCGCCGGACCCTTGCGCGTGCGCGCATTGGTGTGCGTGCGCTGGCCGCGCACCGGCAGCCCGCGGCGATGGCGCAGCCCGCGATAGCAGCCCAGATCCATCAGCCGCTTGATGTTCATCGCCACCTCGCGGCGCAGGTCGCCCTCGACCGTCAGGTGCCGGTCGATGTATTCGCGGATCGCCAGAACCTCGGCGTCCGACAGCTCATTGACCCGCCGGTTCTCGGCAATCCCGGTCGCCTCGCAGATCTGCTTCGCCGTGGCATGGCCGATGCCGTGGATATAGGTGAGCGCGATCGGCACCCTCTTGCCGGTCGGAATGTTGACGCCCGCTATGCGTGCCACCTGTCAGTCTCCGTTCCTCATTGCCCCGCCGGGGCAACAGCCGCGGGCCACCGCCCGCGCGCACCCCGACCGCCCCTCAAGATGTCCGCTGAGCGACTCGCCATGAACAGACGGCGCACTATATGGGCGCGGCCGCCATGGTCAAGCCCGATCACGGCCGCGCCTCGGCCTTCGGCAGCGCGGCGGCGATGCGCGCCGCGACTTCCTCGATCTCGCCCAGCCCGTCGATGCTGCGCAGCAGCCCCTTGGCATAGTAATAGCCGATCAGCGGGGCCGTGTCGCGATAGTAGGTATAGAGCCGATGGCGCATCGCCCGCTCGTTGTCGTCGTCGCGGCGCACGAAGCGCGTGCCGCCGCACTTGTCGCACACCCCGTCGACCTTCGGCCGGCGGGTGCGCTCGTGATACACCTCGCCACAGCTGGCACAGGTGAAGCGCCCGGTGACCCGCGCGATCAGCGCCTCGTCATCGACGCGCATCTCGATCACCGCATCCAGCCGGTCGCCCCGCCGCTCCAGCATCATGCCCAGCGCATCGGCCTGGCCCAGGGTGCGCGGAAAACCGTCGAACACCGCGCCGGCGATCGACGCGCCCTTGTCGAACTCCTCCTCGATCAGGCGGATCACGATGTCGTCGGTGACCAGGTCGCCGCGCGCCATGATGTCGCGCACCTCCAGCCCGACCGCGGTGCCCGCCGCCTGGGATGCGCGCAGCATGTCCCCGGTGGACAGATGCACCAGCCCGAAGCGATCCGCCAGGATCCTGGCCTGGGTGCCCTTGCCCGCCCCCGGCGGGCCCAGAAGGATGATGTTCATTTCCGCCTGCCCCGTCCCTTGCCACGCAGGCGCGACTTCTCGATCAGCGCCTCGTATTGATGCGCCAGCATGTGCGACTGGACCTGGTTGATGGTGTCCATGGTCACCGAGACGACGATCAGAAGCGAGGTGCCGCCGAAATAGAACGGCACCGCGGTGCGCGAGATCAGCACCTCGGGCAGCAGGCAGACCGCCGCCAGATAGGCCGAGCCGATCACCAGGATCCTGGTCACCACATAGTCCAGATACTGCGCGGTGCGCGCACCCGGCCGCAGGCCGGGCACGAAACCGCCCTGCTTCTTCAGGTTCTCGGCCACGTCCTCGGTCTTGAAGGCGACGTTCTGGGTGTAGAAATAGGTGAAGAAGACGATCAGCACGGCGTAGAGCACGAAGTAGAGCGGCTGGCCGCGCCCGAGGAAGGCGGCGATCCAGCTCATGATGCCGGTCGCATCCGGGCCCGAGAAGGCGGTCACCGTGGTCGGCAGCAGCAGGAGCGACGAGGCGAAGATCGCCGGGATCACGCCCGACGGGTTCACCTTGATCGGCAGGTTCGACGACGAGCTGTCATACATCTTCATCCCGACCTGGCGCTTCGGGAACTGGATGACGATCTTGCGCAGCGCCCGTTCCATGAACACGACGAAGGTGACCACCGCCACCACCATCACGATCACGCCCAGGATCAGCAGCGCGCCCAGCTGTCCGGTGCGCCCCAGCTCGAAGAAGCGCGCCAGCGCGCCGGGAAGCTGCGCCACGATGCCGACAAAGATGATCAGCGAGATGCCGTTGCCGATGCCGCGGGCGGTGATCTGTTCGCCCAGCCACATCAGGAACATCGTGCCGCCGACCAGCGTGATCACGCAGGACGCGCGGAAGAACCAGCCGGGATCGGTGGCGAGGTCCTGCCCCTCAAGCCCCACCGCGATGCCATAGGCCTGGACGGTGGCCAGCAGCACCGTGCCGTAGCGGGTATACTGGTTGAGCTTTTTGCGGCCCTGCTCGCCCTCCTTCTTCAGCTGTTCCCAGGGCGGATACATCGCCGCCACCAGCTGCACGATGATCGAGGCCGAGATATAGGGCATGATGCCGAGGCTGAAGATCGCCATGCGGCTGATCGCCCCGCCGGTGAACATGTTCAGGACGCCGCCGATGCCCTGTTGCGCCGTCTCGAAGAAGGCGCGCAGCTGCGCGGCGTCGATCCCCGGAACCGGAATATAGGTGCCGATGCGATAGACGATCAGCAGCCCGAGCGCGAACAGGATCCGCTGCTGAAGTTCCTTGGCCTTCCCGAAGGTCGACCAGCTGAGGTTGGCAGCCATCTGTTCGGCAGCCGATGCCATGATCCACTCCCGGCCAATGGAGGGCCCGAAACGGGCCGCGTCCCTACCTCGCCCGACCTATGCGCCGCCGCGCGGCGGCGCAAGCGTCATTCCGCCGCGCGGGGCACCCCGGTCAGGGTGACCGTGCCGCCCAGCGCCTCGACCGCGGCGATGGCGGCCCTGGACGCGCCGGTCACCTCGATGTCGAGCTTGCGGGTCAGCCGACCCTTGGCCAGCAGCCGCACGCCGTCGCCGACCCGGCCCACCGCGCCGCTGGCGCGCAGCACCTCCTCGGTCACCGGCTGGGCGGGATCGATGCGGCCGCGCTCGATGAACTTCTCGAGGATGCCGAGATTGATGATCACATAGCGGCGGGCGAAGGCGCTGTTGTCGAATCCGCGCTTCGGCAGGCGCCGGTAGATCGGCATCTGCCCGCCCTCATAGCCGTTGATTGCGGTTCCCGAGCGCGCCTTGGCGCCCTTGATCCCGCGGCCCGAGGTCTTGCCCATCCCCGAGCCCGGGCCGCGCCCGACCCGCTTGCGCCGCTTGCGCGCCCCGGGATTGTCCTTCAGTTCGTTCAGTCGCATGACGCCTCTCCCCGCCGGATGCGGGGGGATGCGTCGCGCCCCCCGCCCACGGCCCAGTGCGGCCTCAGCCGCGCTCCTCGATGATCTTCACAAGATGCGGGATCGAATTCACCATCCCGCGCACCGCGGGCGTGTCCTCCAGCTCGCGCACCCGGTGCATCTTGTTCAGCCCCAGCCCCTTCAGCGTGGCCCGCTGCACCGCCGGGCGGCGGATGGGGCTGGCGATCTGCTTGACGACGATGGTCTTGGCCATGGCTCCCTCCTCAGGCCTCGGCCTGCTCGGCCGGACCGGTGTCGCGCCGCAGGATGTCCGAGACCTTGCGCCCGCGCCGCTGGGCGACCATGCGCGGGCTCGATTCCTTGCGCAGCGCGTCCATGGTGGCGCGGATCATGTTGTAGGGGTTCTGGGTGCCGATCGACTTGGCGACGACGTCCTGGACGCCCAGCATCTCGAACACCGCGCGCATGGGACCGCCGGCGATGATGCCGGTGCCCTGGGGGGCGGCGCGCATGATGATGCGCCCCGCGCCGTGCCGGCCTTCCATGTCGTGGTGAAGGGTGCGCCCCTCGCGCAGCGGAACCCGGATCATCTGCCGCTTGGCCTGCTCGGTGGCCTTGCGGATCGCCTCGGGAACCTCGCGCGCCTTGCCCTTGCCGAAGCCGACGCGGCCCTTCTGGTCGCCCACCACCACAAGCGCGGCGAAGCCGAAGCGCTTGCCGCCCTTCACGGTCTTCGAGACGCGGTTGATCGCGACCAGGCGATCGGCGAATTCGGGGCTGTCGTCACGGTCGCGGCGGTCACGCCGGCCCCCGCGGCTGTCTTCCCGTGCCATGCGTGCCTCCTCAGAACTTCAGACCGCCCTCGCGGGCGGCATCGGCCAGCGCCTTCAGGCGGCCATGGTAGAGATACCCGCCGCGGTCGAAGACCACCTCCTCGACTCCGGCGGCGCGGGCGCGGGCCGCGATCTCGGCGCCGATGCGCGCCGCGGCCTCGACCGACTTCTTCGAGCGCAGGCCCAGTGCAGGTTCCAGCGTCGAGGCGGCGGCCAGCGTCACCCCGCGGCTGTCGTCGATGATCTGCGCCGAGATGTTTCGGGTGGAACGGTGCACGCTGAGGCGCGGCTTGCCCCTGGCCACCTTCTTCAGCTGCCGGCGCACGCGCATCGCGCGCTTGCGGAACAGCTCCAGCTTCTTCGTTGCCATGCCCAGCGCCCTACTTCTTCTTGCCGTCCTTGCGGAAGATGTATTCGTTCTTGTACTTCACGCCCTTGCCCTTGAATGGCTCGGGCTTGCGCCACTTGCGGATGTTGGCCGCAACCTCGCCCACCTGCTGCGCGTCGATCCCCTCGACCACGATCTCGGTCGGCTTGGGGCAGGTGATCGCGATCCCGTCGGGGATCGGGAAGTCGACATCGTGGCTGTAGCCCAGCGACAGCTTCAGCACCTTGCCCTGGACCGCGGCGCGATAGCCGACGCCGTTGATCTCCAGCTCCTTGCGGAAACCGGTCGTCACGCCGGTGACCAGGTTCTGGATCATCGTGCGGGACATGCCCCATTGCTGGCGCGCCCGCTTGGAGCTGCCGCGCGGGACGACCCTCAGCGCGCCGTCCTGCATCTCGATCGAGACATCGTCGGTCGCGGTGAAGCGCAGCTCGCCCTTCGGCCCCTTCACCGAGACGCTCTGCCCCTCGACCTTCGCGGTGACCCCGTTCGGGACGGGAACCGGCTTCTTTCCGATGCGAGACATCCCGCCCTCCTCAGAACACCGTGCAGAGCACTTCGCCGCCGACATTGTCGGCGCGTGCCTGGGCGTCGGACATGACGCCCTTGGGCGTCGAGACGATCGCCACGCCCAGCCCGTTGCGCACGCTGGGCATGTCCTTCACCGCCTTGTAGACCCGGCGCCCGGGCTTGGAGATCCGCTTCAGTTCGCGGATCACCGGGGCGCCGTCGTGATACTTCAGCTCGATCACGAATTCCGGGCGCGCCGGCACGCTGTCGTCGCGGGTATAGCCGCGGATGTAGCCTTCGGCCAGCAGCACGTCGAGCACCCATCCCCGGAGCTTCGAGGCCGGGCTGCGCACGCTGGACTTGCCGCGCATCTGCGCATTGCGGATGCGGGTCAGCATGTCGCCAAGAGGATCGTTCATCCCTGCGCTCCCCTCACCAGCTCGACTTGATCATGCCGGGGATCTGCCCGAACGAGGCGAAGTCCCGAAGCGCGATGCGCGACATCTTCAGCTTGCGGTAATAGGCCCGCGGCCGCCCGGTCACCTGGCAGCGGTTGCGCAGCCTGGTGGGCGACGAGTTGCGCGGCAGCTCGGCCAGCTTCAGCCGCGCCTTGAACCGCTCGGCCATGTCGAGATTCTCGTCCAGCGCGCGCGCCTTCAGCGCCGCACGCTTGGCCGCGTATTTCTGCACCAGGCGGGCGCGCTTGGCCTCGCGGGCGATCATGCTCTTCTTTGCCATGTCTGCCTCCGCCTCAGTTCAGGAACGGCAGGTTGAAATGCTTCAGGAGCGCCTTTGCCTCGGCGTCCGTCCGGGCGGTGGTGCAGATCACGATGTCCATCCCCCAGACCTGATCGACCTTGTCGAAGTCGATCTCGGGGAAGACGATGTGTTCCTTCAGCCCCAGCGCGTAGTTGCCGCGCCCGTCGAAGGACCGGCCCGACACGCCGCGGAAGTCGCGCACCCGCGGCAGCGCGACGGTGACCAGCCGGTCGAGGAATTCGTACATCCGCTGCCGGCGCAGCGTCACCTTGACGCCCAGCGGCATCCCCTCGCGCACCTTGAAGCCCGCGATCGACTTGCGCGCCTTGGTGATCACCGGCTTCTGGCCGGCGATGGCCATCAGGTCGTCATGGGCGGACTTGATCTTCTTGCTGTCCGAAACCGCCTCGCCGATCCCCATGTTCAGCACGATCTTGTCGAGCCGCGGGATCATCATCTCGTTGCGGTAGGAAAACTCGCTCTTCAGCGCCGGGCGCACCGCGTCACGGTAATGCTGAAGAAGACGCGGCGTGTAGTCAGCCATCGATCTTCTCCCCGGATTTCTTGGCGTAGCGCACCTTGCGCCCATCCTCGAAGCGGAAGCCGACCCGAGTGGGACCGCCAAGCTTGGGATCGACCAGCGCCAGATTCGACAGGTGGACCGGCGCCTCCTTGCGGATGCGTCCGCCCTGACTGGTCTGCGAGGGGCGCGTGTGGCGGACCACCACATTCACGTCCTTCACGATCGCCCGGCCTTCCTTGGGACGAACCTCGAGGATCTCGCCCTCGCGGCCCTTGTCCTTGCCGGTCAGGACGATCACCCGGTCACCCTTCTTCAGCTTGGCCGCCATCACAGCACCTCCGGCGCCAGGCTGATGATCTTCATGAAGTTCTTCGCCCGCAGCTCGCGCACCACGGGGCCGAAGATGCGCGTGCCCACCGGCTCGCCCTGGTTGTTCAGGATCACCGCCGCATTGCGGTCGAAGCGGATGATGCTGCCATCCTCGCGGCGCACCGGGGCGGCGGTGCGCACGATCACCGCCTTGCGCACGTCGCCCTTCTTGACGCGCCCGCGCGGGATCGCCTCCTTGACCGAGACGACGATCACGTCGCCGACACTGGCATATTTGCGATGGGATCCGCCCAGAACCTTGATGCACTGCACCCGGCGCGCGCCGGAATTGTCAGCGACATCCAGATTGGTCTGCATCTGGATCATCTGTTTTCTCCCGACCTGCGGGGACCAGCCCCGCGGTTTCGCAGGTTCCGGACGGTCAGGCCGACAGGTCGGTCCTGACCATCCAGCGTTTCATCTTCGAGATCGGCGCGCATTCCTCGATCCAGACGACATCGCCCACCTTGCAGGCGTTCTCCGGATCATGGGCCCGATACTTCTTGGTCGAACGCACGGTCTTCTCCATCATCGGGTGGGTGAAGCGCCGTTCGACAAGGACCGTGACCGTCTTGTCGTTCTTGTCGCTGACCACCCTGCCCTGCAACAGCCGCTTCGGCATCTCTCGTCGCCCCCGATCAGACGGCCGCCTTGCGGGCCATCTCGTTGAGCACGGTCTTCACCCGCGCGATGTCGCGCCGCACCTGACGGATGCGCGCGGTGTTCTCGATCTGGCCCGTCGCCTGCTGGAAGCGCAGGTTGAAGGCCTCCTTCTTCAGCGCCACCAGCTGATCGCGCAGCTGGTCGGGCGTCCGGTTCCTCAGCTCGGCGGCGTCCATCGCACGCATTCCCTTCCGAGTGGCGGTCTCTCCCGCCGAAAATTCCAATACCTGCCCCGCCGGGCGGGGCCAGGCTCACCAGTCCTCGCGCTGGACGAAGCGGCACTTGACCGGCAGCTTCATGGCTGCCAGACGCAGCGCCTCCCTTGCCACATCCTCGCCGACACCGTCAAGCTCGAACATGATCCGGCCCGGCTTGACCTTGGCCGCCCAGTATTCGACCGAGCCCTTCCCCTTGCCCATGCGGACCTCGGTGGGCTTCTTCGAGACCGGCACATCGGGGAAGATGCGGATCCACACCCGCCCCTGGCGCTTCATGTGGCGGGTCATCGCGCGCCGCGCGGCCTCGATCTGCCGGGCGGTGATGCGCTCGGGCTCGATCGCCTTCAGCCCGTAGGACCCGAAATTCAGCTCGTATCCGCCCTTCGCCTGGCCGTGGATGCGGCCCTTGTGCATCTTGCGGAACTTGGTGCGCTTCGGCTGCAGCATCGCTCAATCCCTCCTCAGGCGCCGCGATGCGAGCGGGGCGCGGCCCCTTCCTGCACCTCGGACTGCCGACGGTCGCGGGCCGAGGGATCATGTTCCATGATCTCGCCCTTGAAGATCCACACCTTGATGCCGATCACGCCATAGGCGGTCTTGGCCTCGACGACCGCATAATCGATGTCGGCGCGCAGGGTGTGCAGCGGCACGCGCCCTTCGCGATACCATTCGGTGCGCGCGATCTCGGCGCCGCCCAGCCGCCCCGACAGGTTCACCCGGATGCCCAGCGCGCCCATGCGCATGGCGTTCTGCACCGCGCGCTTCATGGCGCGGCGGAAGCTCACCCGGCGTTCGAGCTGCTGGGCGATGTTCTCGCCGACAAGATAGGCGTCGATCTCGGGCCGGCGCACCTCGACGATGTTCAGGTGCAGCTCGGACGGCGTCAGCTTCGCGACCTCGCGGCGCAGGTTCTCGATGTCGGCACCCTTCTTGCCGATGATCACCCCCGGCCGCGCGGCGTGGATCGTCACCCGGCACTTGCGGTGCGGACGTTCGATGATGATCCGGCTGATCCCGGCCTGCCCGCATCTCTCGCGGATGAACTTGCGGATGCGGATGTCTTCGTGCAGCAGCCGGCCGAAATCCTTGCTGTCGGCATACCAGCGGCTGTCCCAGGTGCGGTTGACCTGCAGGCGCAGGCCGATGGGGTTGACCTTCTGTCCCATTACGCCGCCTCCTCGACCTGCCGCAGCTTGATAGTGATCTCGCTGAAGGGCTTCATGATCTTGCCATAGCGCCCGCGGGCGCGGGGACGGCCCCGCTTCAGCACCAGGTTCTTGCCGACCCAGGCCTCGGCCACCACAAGGCTGTCGACGTCAAGCCCGTGATTGTTCTCGGCATTGGCGATTGCCGAGAGCAGGCACTTCTTCACGTCGGCGGCGATGCGCTTCTTCGAGAAGGTCAGGTCGGCCAGCGCGCGGTCCACCTTTTTGCGGCGGATCATCTGGGCGACCAGATTCAGCTTCTGCGGGCTGACGCGCAGCATGCGCGACTTGGCCATCGCCTCGTTCTCGGCCACTCGGCGGGGGTTCTTCGACTTGCCCATCTCTACCTCCGCTTCGCCTTCTTGTCGGCGGCATGCCCGTAGAAGGTGCGCGTCGGGCTGTATTCGCCGAATTTCTGGCCGATCATTTCCTCGGTGACGCTGACGGGGATATGCTTGTGCCCGTTATAGACGCCGAAGGTAAGCCCGACGAACTGCGGCAGGATCGTCGAGCGCCGCGACCAGATCTTGATCACTTCATTGCGGCCCGATTCCCGCGCCTTCGCCGCCTTCTTCAGGACGTGGGCGTCGACGAACGGACCCTTCCAGACTGAACGTGCCATGTGCTACTTCTTCCGCTGGTGCCGCGACCGGAGGATGTACTTGTCCGTGGCCTTGTTGCGCCGGGTCTTCGGCCCCTTGGTCGGCTTGCCCCAGGGGGTCACGGGATGACGGCCGCCCGAGGTCCGGCCCTCGCCGCCGCCATGCGGGTGATCGATGGGGTTCATCGCCACGCCGCGCACCGTCGGACGCACGCCACGGCGCCGCATGCGCCCGGCCTTGCCGAAATTCTGGTTGGCGTTGTCGGGATTGGACACCGCGCCCACCGTGGCCATGCATTCCTGCCGGACGATGCGCAGCTCGCCCGAGGACAGCCGCAGCTGCGCATAGCCGCCATCGCGGCCGACGAACTGGGCATAGGTCCCGGCGGCCCGCGCGATCTGCCCGCCCTTGCCGGGCTTCAGCTCGACATTGTGCACGATCGTCCCGACCGGCATGCCGGTGAACGGCATCGCGTTGCCGGGCTTCACGTCCACCCGCGCGCCCGAGACCACCTGATCGCCCACCGCCAGGCGCTGCGGCGCCAGGATATAGGACTGTTCGCCATCCTGATACCGGATCAGCGCGATGAAGGCGGTGCGGTTCGGATCGTATTCGATCCGTTCGACCACCGCCGGCATGTCGAACTTGCGCCGCTTGAAGTCGATGATGCGGTAGAGCCGCTTGACCCGACCGCCCTGGTGACGCACGGTGATCCGCCCGGTATTGTTCCGGCCGCCCTTGTTCGAGAGACCGTGCGTCAGTCTCTTGACCGGGCGACCTTTCCAAAGATCCGAACGGTCGATCAGAACCAGCCCGCGCTGGCCTGGCGTCGTGGGCTTGTATGTCTTCAACGCCATCTTGCTGTCTTCCGTCTGTTCGGGGTCACAGGCCGGTGGTCACGTCGATGGTTGCCCCATCGGCGAGCGTCACATAGGCCTTCTTCACATCGGCCCGGCGGCCGGGACGGCCGCGGAACCGCTTCACCTTGCCCTTGCTCACAAGGGTGTTCACCGCCTTGACCTTGACGCCGAACAGCGCCTCGACCGCTTCCTTGATCTGCGGCTTGGTCGCGTCGCGGGCCACCTCGAACACGACCGCGCCCCCTTCCGAGGCCATGGTCGCCTTCTCGGTGATCACCGGACGGCGGATGATGTCGTAATGCTCGGGCTTCGTGCTCATGCCAGCCGCGCCTCCAGCGCCTCGATGGCCGCCCGGGTCAGCACCAGCTTTTCCCGGCGCAGGATGTCATAGACATTCGCACCCTGGCTGGGCAGCACGTCGATGCCTTCCAGGTTGCGCGCGGCGCGGGCGAAATTCGCATCCACCTCGGCCCCGTCGATGATCAGCGCCCGCGACAGGCCCAGCTTCTCCAGCCGCTCGCGCAGCGCCCGGGTGCGCGCCTCGCCGATGGCCAGCGAATCGACCACCACCAGCCCGCCGGCCGCGGCCTTTGCCGACAGCGCCATCTTCAGGCCCAGCGCCCGCACCTTCTTGGGCAGGTCATGGGCATGGCTGCGCGGCACCGGGCCCTTGGTCGTGCCGCCGTGCCGGAACTGCACCACGCTGCGGTTGCCGTGGCGGGCACCGCCGGTGCCCTTCTGGCGATACATCTTGCGCGTGGTGTAGTGCACCTCGGACCGGCCCTTGGTCTTGTGGGTGCCGGCCTGACGCTTCGCCAGCTGCCAGCGCACCACGCGGTGCAGGATGTCCGCCCGCGGCTCCAGCCCGAACACCGCGTCGCTCAGCTCCACCTCGCCGGCCGTCCCGGCATCCAGGGTAACAACCTCGGCCTTCATTCCGCATCCTCCCCAGCCGGAGCGGCCGGCGCCGGCGCACGCAGCTTCGCCGGCAGCGGCAGATCCTTGGGCGGGGCGACCTTCACCGCGTCGCGGATCGTGACCCAGCCGCCCTTCGACCCCGGCACGGCACCCTTCACCATGATCAGGCCACGTTCGGGATCGGTGCGCACCACCTCGAGATTCTGGGTCGTCACCCGCACCGAGCCCATGTGGCCGGCCATCTTCTTGCCCTTGAACACCCGGCCCGGATCCTGGCACTGGCCGGTCGAACCATGGCTGCGGTGCGAGATCGACACGCCGTGGCTGGCGCGCAGCCCGCCGAAATTGTGCCGCTTCATCGCCCCGGCGAAGCCCTTGCCGATCGAGGTCCCGGCCACGTCGACCTTCTGCCCCGGCACGAAATGGTCGGCGGCAAGCTCCGCGCCCACCTCGATCAGGTTCTCGGGGCTGACCCGAAACTCGACGATCTTGCGCTTCGGCGCGACCTGGGCCTTGGCGAAATGGCCCCGCATCGGCTTGGTCACGTTCTTCGGCTTGGCGCTGCCCGCGCCGAGCTGGACGGCCGTGTAGCCGTCACGCTCGGCCGTGCGCTGCGCAACGACCTGGACATTGTCCATGTGAAGGACCGTCACCGGCACCTGCCGGCCGTCCTCGGTGAAAAGCCGGGTCATCCCCAGCTTGCGTGCGATCACACCGGAGCGCATCAGCCCCTCTCCCTCACTGCGCGAGCTTGATCTGGACATCGACACCGGCGGCCAGGTCGAGCTTCATCAGCGCGTCGACCGTCTGCGGCGTCGGATCCACGATGTCGAGCAGCCGCTTGTGGGTGCGGATCTCGAACTGCTCGCGGCTCTTCTTGTCGATATGCGGCCCGCGCAGCACCGTGAAGCGCTCGATCTTGTTGGGCAGCGGGATCGGTCCGCGCACGGTCGCACCGGTGCGCTTGGCGGTGTTCACGATCTCGGCCGTGCTGGCGTCGAGCACGCGGTAGTCGAAGGCCTTCAGCCGGATCCGTATGTTCTGACCTTGCATCGTATCGCCTCTCGGGCCCACGGTTTCCTGTCAAAGCGAACGGCCGGGGCAGCCCCCGGCCGCATCTGCGGCGTCGCGCCGCTTCTATTCGATGATCTTGGAGACGACGCCCGCGCCGACGGTGCGGCCGCCTTCGCGGATGGCGAAGCGCAGGCGCTCCT
>RFGB01000299.1 GCA_003697125.1 Alphaproteobacteria bacterium | reverse complement strand
GTGGAGCTCCTGCCCGGGGTGCGTGCGGCGCCGCTGTGGTTCAAGGCGCTGTTGCCGCGCAACAAGGCGCACAGGCCCGAGGTGAAGGCGCTGGTCGCGCATCTGAAGGCCGAGTTCACCCCCGTTCCCCCCTGGGACCGCTGAGGCGCCGGCCGCCTCCGGGTGGCTTGTGGCCGCCCCGCCCGGCCCGAGGCCCCGCCCCGGCATCCGCGCG
This sequence comes from Alphaproteobacteria bacterium, assembly GCA_003697125.1. Lineage (GTDB taxonomy): Bacteria > Pseudomonadota > Alphaproteobacteria > Rhodobacterales > Rhodobacteraceae > J013. Next base: position 9,162 of record RFGB01000299.1, on the reverse strand, counting down.
CCCGGCCCCGCCCGCGGCGCGGCCCGCCCGCCTCGGGCCGGGCGGAGCGGCCGGCCTCAATCCATCGTCGAGGGCAGCCAGAGCGACAGGCCGGGGAAGGCCAGCAGCAGCACCATGATCACCACCTCGCAGGCCAGGAACCAGCCGATGCCGCGGAAGATCGTCTCGAGCGGGATCCGGTCGCCCACCACGTTCTTGACCACATAGGCATTGAATCCCACCGGCGGGGTCAGGAGGCCGATCTCGATATACTTGACCACGATCACCCCGAGCCAGACCGGATCGAGTCCCAGCGCGTCGAACATCGGCTGCACGATCGGCAGGGTCAGCAGCAGCACGCCCAGCGGGTCGAGGAACATTCCCAGCACGACATAGATCAGCGAGATCGCCACCAGCATCAGCACCGGATCCAGCGCCCAGTCGCCCACCATGGCGCGCATCATCCCGGGCACGCCGCATAGCGCCAGGAACTTGGTGAACATCACCGCGCCATAGGCGACGAAGAACAGCTGCGCGGTGGTCTTCAGCGCCTCCATCACGCTGCCGATGAACACCCCCCGCGTCAGCCGCCCCTGGAGGAAGGCGACCGCGCAGGCCAGGAAGGCGCCCGCCGCGCCCGCCTCGGTCGGGGTGAAGACCCCGCCATAGAGCCCGCCGATGATCCCGAAGATCAGCACCAGCAGCGGCCACACCGGCGCCAGCGCCGCCCGGCGCTCGCGCCACAGCGCCGCGCGGTCGAGCTCGAGGCGCACCGGCGGGGCCACGGCCGGGTTCAGCGCGCAGCGCCCGATGATCATCAGCGCATAGACCGCCGCGGTCAGCAGTCCCGGGACAACCCCCGCGATGAGCAGCTTCACGATGGAGACCTCGGCGAAGACGCCGTAGATCACGAACATCACCGAGGGCGGGATCAGCGCGCCCAGCGTGCCCGAGGACGCCACCACCCCCGCCGCAAGGCTGGGCGCATAGCCGGCCTTCAGCATCTCGGGGATGGCGAGCCGGCCCATCGTGGCCGACGTCGCCACCGAGGATCCCGAGGCGGCGGCGAAGCCCGCCGCGGCGAAGTTGGTCGCCACCGCCAGCCCCCCGGGCAGGCCCGAGAACCACAGCCGGGCGGCACGGAACAGCGCCGCCGATATTCCCGATCCATGGGCGATGGCGCCCATCAGGATGAACATCGGGATTGCCGAGAGGCCCCAGTTCGCGGCCACCTCGAAGGGCGTGTCCTGCATGACCCCGAAGGCCACCCTTTCGTTCCTGAGCGCCCACAGCCCCAGGAAGGCCGTCACCCCCAGCGCCACCCCGATCGGCATGCGGATGGCGATGAGCACCAGCACGAGGCCGAGGCTGCCGAAGCCCAGCAGCTCGCGGCTGATCTCCAGGCCGAGGATCGCGGGGGTCACAGCTGGCGCTCCGAATCGGGGACATGGGGGGCGCCGCCCGGATGCAGCGGCGCATCCGCCGGATCCAGCCGGCCGGTGATCGCCGCCCGCAGATCCTGAACCAGGTGGATCAGCACATAGATCGCCATGAAGCCGAAGCCCGCGACCACCACCCAGCGCGAGGGCCAGATCTCGACGAAGCCGATCCCCGCTTCCTTGGCCTCGCGGATCGCGGTCTTCTCGACCGCCATCTCCAGCGCCTTCCAGGTGAAGGTGGCGACATAGGCGAAGGTCACGACGGCGACCAGACCGTCAAGCGCGGTGCGCCCGCGCAGGCTCATCCAGCCGGTGAACAGCTCCACGATGATGTGCCCCCGCTCGCGCGTGATCGCGGCCAGCGGCAGGAAGGACAGGATGACCATGTAGTAGAAGGCCGAGATCTCGACCGTGCCGACGATCGGCCGGTTGAAGACCTCGCGCATGAAGACGTCGGCCACGACATGCAGCATCATCATGACCACCGCCGCGGCGGCGATCCAGCCCAGCGCCGTGGCGAGCGCGCCGAGCCCCCGCTCGAGGGTCTTCATCCCCGTCCCCCCTGGCTTCCTGCGGAAATTCCGCCCCCTGGGCCGGGGGCGGCGGCAATGCCTGCCGGCGCTAGAGCGCCTCGGGATCGACCTTCGAATAGACCTCGCGCCACAGCGCCTCGCGGAACTTGGCCTGATCGTCGCCGACCTCCTCGGCCACGATCCGCTTCCACTTCTCGTAGGCGGAAAGATAGTAGTCGAGGATCTTCTCGGGCTCCTTCACCCCCGCGGCGCGCGCGTTCTCGACATTCATCCCGTATTGCACCGCGTCGCGCTCGCGCATGATCTCGGCGAAGGGTTCGCCGCCCTCGACGAAGGTGAAGCCCTTCTTGCGCGCGGCCTCGATCGCGGCGCGGTCCTTGGCCATCTGGGCCTCGAACACCTCGATGGCCACCGCATCGGGCATCAGCTCGACATGCGCCCGGCGTTCCTCGGGGGTCATGCTCTCCCAGACCTCGCGGTTCACATACATCAGCACCGGGGGACCGCCCATGCCCATGGGCGCCTGGATGACGGTATCCACGACGTCGAGATAGCCGAAGGAGATCAGCCACTGCACCCCGCCCAGCACGCAGTCGAGCGTGCCGCGCTCGAGCGCCGAGGTCGCCTCGTTGGGCGGCATCGAGACCGGGGTGGCCCCGGCGAGCTCGATGATGTTCACCCCGCCACCCGAGCCGCGGATCTTCAGGCCCTTCAGGTCCTCGACGCTGCGCGGATTGCCGCGGCACATGAACAGATAGGGCGACACCCCGTAGCCGCCGAAGCCCACCGCATTGTTGCGGCCGAATTCCTCGTGGCATTCGGGGCAGCCCAGCATCAGCACCTCGTTCATCGCCCCGACCGAGGCGACGAAGTCGTCGCCGATCAGCGACTGGCTGAAGATCATGTTGGTCGCGGGCAGCATGCGCGGCTGATAGGGGGCCATGACCAGCCCCGCATCCATCAGCCCGTTCTTGACCGCCTCGGGCGTGCCGGGGCCGTTGGCCAGCTGGCCGCCGGCGACCAGCTTCCATTCGATGCTGCCGCCGGTGCGTTCGCGTATCATGTCGAAATAGCGCGTCAGCGTCACCGTGTTGGTGGCATTGTTGGCCCCGAGCCAGGAGCCGTAGATCAGCTCGCGCGCCATCGCGGCCGGCCCCTGCGCGAGGGCGGCCGCCGCGGCCAGGGTGATGACAAGTCGTTTCATCGGTTGCGCTTCCTCCTTGTTGCCGGGCCGGTGCCGGTTCCCGGCCACTGCCGCGGGCCGGTCATTGTGTCGCCGGCCATGGTGACCTCGTCCGGTTTGTTGCGGAACAGGGGGATTTACGCGATCAGCATTTGCGGATCGCGCGAGGTGGCCGCCTCAGCCGCGCTTGAACACCTCGACCACCCCGGCATCGGCATCCACGCGCACCAGATCGCCATCGGCGATCACCGCGAAGGGGTCGCGGTCGAAATCGGTCATCGCCGGCACGCGCGTGACCACCGCGCCCAGCGCGACCTTGGTGGTCATCACCGTGAACAGCATGGCCGCCGGGGCGCTGCCGAGGCGGCGGGTCATGTGGAAATAGTGCGACCAGCCCGACGAGCCCTTGGCGCCCGGGAAGACCAGGACCTTTCCGGCGAAGGACTGGCCGGCCTTCTCGTGGCGGCGCTCGGTGATGGTGCCGGTGCGGGCGTCGATCCCGCCCCAGCCCGAGACGGTCTGGCGGGTCACGAAGGCCGGTGCCTCGGCGCGGCCGGGAACGACGCAGCGGCCGCGGATCAGGATCCTCTCGCGCGTTTCCATCACGGCCCTCCCCGCCAGCGCCCGGTCAGGGCGGCATCGATGCAGTGTTCCAGCGATCCGAACCAGACCTGCACGCCGGCAATCGCGGGCAGATAGTGGGCCTGCTTGGCGCTGTCGGTGGCCACCACCCGGGTTCCCGGGGGCAGGGCGCGGTTGATCGCGGGGCAGGAATCCGACATCACCCGCGCGCCGGCCGCCTCGATCGCCGCGGTGATCCCGCCATCGTCGCACAGGGCGCGGATCTGGCGCGGCGTGTGCACCCAAAGCCGCGTGTTGGGGCTGATGCGCCGGCCGTCGAGGAGCCGGGCGATCTCGATCATCTGCTCGGCCGAATTGTGCGGGCAGCCCAGCATGACGAAATCCACCGCGTCATCGCTGGCCGACTGCAGGTTCTCCCATGCGCGCCGCCGCTCGGCGGGGGAATAGACATGGTCATGGGCCGGGGCGCGCCCGCCCAGCGCCTCGGCCTCGCTCTGTGCCTCGGCGGTGATGCCGGGGATGTGATACATCTCGACCCCGCCCGAGGATGCGGCGGCCGCGCCGAAATGCTTCAGGAAGATCGGGCGGGGGCGGGCGGCGATTCCGGCCAGAACGGGGATCTCCTCCATCACCATCTCGCCCACCGCATAGCCGAGCAGGCCCCAGTCCATCATCGTTTCGGGGGGGCATTCGACCCGCACGCGATGGCTGGCGCGGCGGTTCTCGGCGATGTGCAGGCCGAACAGGGGGATGCGTCCGGTGATCGCGGCCGCGCCGGTGCTCTCGCGCCCCTCGACATTGCTGCGCGCGCCGATCACCGCGTTGATCCAGACCACGGCCGAGCTTTCCATCCAGGCGCAGTGCTCGCCCTTCAGCGGGGTGTTGCCGACCTGATAGGGGGTGCAGGTCGACATCCACTGCACGCCGCGGCGGCCGAAATGCGCCTCGGAACGGCGCTGCAGCGCGGCCTGATCGGCGGTGAAGCCCTGCAGCTGCCAGTTGCGGGTGTCGATGCCGTGGATCAGCTGGCAGGTCGGGACGACCGCGGGCGGCATCTCGACCGTCTCGTCGGAATCGAGATTGAAGCGGCTGAAGATGGTGGCGAAGTCGTCGGGCCGGTCCAGGCCCGCCTGCACCCAGGGGGTGGTGGATGACCAGGTTCCGGCGACATTGGTCACCTCGATCAGCCTTTCCGCCCCCAGCGCCTCGCCATAGCGGATCAGGAGATCCATCGCCCGCGCCACGGCCGGGCCCCGCTCGCCGTCGCGCATCGCCCTTTCGGCATCGGTCAGATGCATCGCGCGCCTCCGTCATCTCCGGCCCTGCCCCGAAAGGCTAGCCCCGTGCGCAAGGCGGGGGAATGGCCCGATTCGCGCGGCAATTCCCCGCGATTCGCGAAAGCGGCCGCGCCTCGTGCGAATCGCGCAAGCAGTTGCCGCGCCCTGACCGCTTCCGGCTGAAGGCGGCATCTGGCAGGCTTCGGCCGAAACCGGCGGGGAAGCCATGGACGCCGCGCAGCACCGCGCCATCGATGCCGATCTGCATCTGCCGCTGCCGACGGTGCGGCAGCTGGTGCCCCATCTCGATCCCTACTGGGCCGACCAGGTGGTCCGGCGCAACATCGACCGGGCGCCCTTCGCGCTGACCGCCTATCCGCCGCGGGCGCCGCTGACCTGCCGCGAGGACTGGCGCGGCCTGTCCTCGCCCGCCGAGGTGATCGCCCACGGGCTTGACCCGTTCGGCAGCGCGATCGCGATCGGCAGCCATCTGCACGGGGTTGTGGCGCTGAACAATCCCGACATGGCCGCGGCGCTGGTCGCGGCGGTGAACGACCACATGCGCACGGCATGGCTCGACGCCAGTCCGCGGCTGCGCGGCTCGATCCTGGTCTCGCTGGAGGATCCCGCCCTGGCCGTGGCCGAGATCGAGCGGCTGGCCCCCGATCCGCGCTTCGTGCAGGTGCTGGTGCCGCTGATGGCCGAGGCGCCGATCGCCCGCCGGGTCTACTGGCCGATCCTGGCCGCCGCCGAACGCCACGGGCTGGCGCTGGCGGTGCATGCCGGCAGCCTCTACCGCCACGCGCCCGCGGTGTCGGGCTGGCCATCCCACCAGTTCGAGGACTACGTCCTGCAGGGCCCGGGCTTCGAGAATCTCGTCCTCGCCCTGCTGGCCGAGGGGGTGTTCGGGAAGTTCCCGCGCCTGAAGGTGGTGCTGCTCGAGGCAGGCTTCATGTGGCTGCCCACCCTGCTTTGGCGCATCGACAAGACCTGGCGCGATGTCCGTCCCGAGGTGCCCTGGATCGACCGCCCGCCATCCGAGATCCTGAAGGGCCGGCTGTTCTGGACGCTGCAGCCGGTCGATGCGCCGGGGCCGGCCGAGCTGTCGCGCACGCTGGCCATGATCGCCCGCAGGCTGGGCGGGCTCGACTGGCTGCTGTTCGCAACCGACTGGCCGCATCGCCAGTTCGCGGGCGCGCGGGCGCTGCCCGAGGGGCTGCCCGCCGCCGCACTTCCGGCGATCCTGGCCGGGAATGCGCTGGCGGCCTATCCGCGCCTTGCCGCCGATCCCGCGGCACGGGCGCTGGCCGGACAGAAGGAGGCCGCGACATGACCGAGATGCTGCGCGAGCCGCCCGCCGCGCAGGGGCTGGGCATCGTCGATTGCGACATCCATCCCACCCAGCGGCGGCCCGAGGATCTGCACCCCTTCCTGCCGGCCCGCTGGGTGCGGCACATGGAAAGCTTCGGCCTCTTCATGCGCCAGGGGCTGATCGGGCAGCTGTCCTATCCGCGGATGAGCGCCAACGGCATGCGCGTGGATGCCGAGCCCCCCGACGGCCCGGCCGGATCCAGCCTGGCGCTCCTGCGCGCCCAACATCTCGACCCGATGGGCATCTCGGTGGGCATGCTGGTGACGCTGGGCCGCGGCGGGATGGAGGAGCGCAACCCCGATTTCGCCGCCGCCCTGGCCCATGCGGTCAACGACTGGCAGATCGCCGCGCTGGTCGAGCCGGAACCGCGGCTGCGCGCCGGCATCGCGGTGCCGCAGGACAATCCCGCCGCCGCCGTGGCCGAGATCGAGGCCCGCGCCGGCGATCGCCGCTTCGTGCAGGTGATCATGTCGACCCGTGCGGCCGAACCGCTGGGCAGCCGCAAGTACTGGCCCATCTATGCCGCGGCCGAGGCGGCCGGCCTGCCGGTGGGCCTGCATCCGGCCGGCTATTCGGGCGGGCACCCCTCCACCGGGCTCGGCTGGCCCTCCTTCTATTTCCAGGAACACTACACCTTCGTGCCCGGCGCCCAGAGCCTGGTGACCAGCCTGATCATCGAGGGTGTCTTCGAGGCATTTCCCCGCCTGCGCGTGACGATCATCGAGGGCGGCTTTCCTGGGTGCCGGCGCTGGGCTGGCGCATGGACCGGCACTGGCAGACCTTCCGCGAGGAGGTCCCGCATCTGAGGGAACCGCCATCGGCCTATCTGCGCCGGCATTTCTGGTTCGCCACCCAGCCGATCGAGGAGCCGCCGAACCCCCGCGACCTGGAGGCGGTGATCGACTGGATCGGCTGGGACAGGCTGCTCTATTCCTCGGATTATCCGCACTGGGATTACGACGATCCGCACCACGTCTTCCGCTTTCCGCTCGACCCCGACCGGAAGGCCGCGGTGTTCGGCGGCAATGCCCGGGCGCTCTACGGGCTGGACTGAACCATGCGCCATGTCGTGGCACGGGTCGAGGATGTCCCGCCCGGAACCATGACCCGGGTCGAGGCGGCCGGCCGCGCCTTCTGCCTGGTCAATCTCGGCGGGCGGTTCCACGCCCTGGTCGACCGCTGCCCCCATGCCGGGGCGCCGCTGTCGGCGGGGCGGCTGTCGGGCGTCGTCGAGAGCGACGGCCCGGGCGACTACCGGCTGTGCCGGCAGGGCGAGATGGTGAAATGCCCCTGGCATGGCTGGGAGTTCGAGGTCGCCACCGGCCAGTCCTGGTGCGATCCCCGCCGCATGCGCGCCCGTCACCGCCCGGCCGAGCGGGTCGCCGGGCGCGAGCTGGTGCGCGGGCCGCATGTGGCCGAACGCGTGCCGGTCTCGGTCGAGGGCGACTATGTGGTGATCGATCTCTGACCGCCCCGCCGTCGGCCCCGGGCATCCGCGCTTGCCGGCGGGTGCGCCCCTGCCTAGGCTGGCGCGGCATCGGGCCAGCCGGGGGGAGAGCGATGGCGAGGGGCGGTTCTTCGCGGATCTGCGTGCTGCATGTCGGCACGATGAAGACGGCCTCCTCGTCGATCCAGGCGACCCTGTTCGCCGGGCGCGAGAGGCTGGCCGCGCAGGGCATCCGCTATTTCGCCCGCGCGGCGAACCATTCCGACCTCTACGCGGTGTTTGCCGATGAACCGGACAGATATCCGCCGCTCGCGCGGCGCGGATTGCTCTCGCCCGAGGCACGGGCGGCGGAAATCCGCGCCTGGCAGGCGGATCTGGCCCGGTTTCTCGCCGCGCCGGGGCAGGGCATCCTTCTGATCTCGGACGAGAATCTGGCCGATCTGGGTCCGGCCGGGGTCGCGAGGCTGCGCGCGGCGATCGCGCCCCATGTCGATCGGGTGCGGGTGATCGCCTATGCGCGCCCCCCGGTCGCCTTCGCCCAGTCCATGGCCCAGCAGGTGATCAAGGAGGGCGCGACATTCGCCGACATCGCGCGCGCCACGCTGACCGGGTCCGATCACGGGCCGGCGCGGCCGTTCCGCGCCTCGGTGCATCCCGCCTACCGGGCGCGGATCGGTCCCTATCTAGAGGTCTTCGGGCCCGACTCCGTCGAGATCCGGCCCTTCGACCCGCACCGCTTTCCCGAAGGCGACGCGGTCGAGGATTTCCTGATCGCCGCGCTGGGACGGGGGGCGGCGGCGCTGGGGCTCGAGCGGCACAGGGTCAACGAATCGCTGGACCATGCCGCCGTGCTTCTGCTCGAGGCGCTCAACCATCTCCAGCCGCCGCAGCCCGATGGCCGTCTTCACTCCGCCCGCGCGGCCAATCTTCTGCCGCGGATCAAGGGGGTTCCGGCCGCGCAGCCCTTCCGCCTGCCCGGCTTCGACTGGGACGGCTTCGCGCGGGTCGTCGCGCCCGATTGCGACTGGCTGGCGGAGGTCACCGGCGGGGCGATCCGCTTCCGGGTCGAACCGCCCGCCGAGCCCGGGCCGCCCGATCTGTCGTCCCTGGCGCTGTTCGTCAATGCGCTGGCCGCGGAATCCGCGGCCGGCCGTGCGCAGGGGGCGGTGCTGCGGGCGTTCATGGGGCTGCGCCTGGGCCGCGCGGACGCCCCCGCGCGGCTGTCGCGGGCGCTGGACGCGGTGCAGGATGCGCAGTTGCTGCGGGTGATTGCCCGGGCGCTGCGCGCGGATGGGGCGGCGGAGCTCGCCGCCCATGCCGCACGCCTGGGCGAGGCGCGCGGGGGCGATC
>RFGB01000298.1 GCA_003697125.1 Alphaproteobacteria bacterium | reverse complement strand
TCTCTCGCCCGGCCCCGGCCCCCGCATCGCGATCCTGCAGGCCATAGCTGCCGAAGGCCCGGGCGGTCTCGGCGATCTCGGCATCGCTCAGCAGCACCGGCCCGCCGATCAGCAGCGACAGGTAATACTGCCGCGCGATGGTCTCCAGCTCGACCGCCAGCCACATCGCCTTGTCCAGCGAGGGGCCGACCGCGATCGAACCGTGATTGGCCAGAAGGCAGGCATTGCGCCCCTCCAGCGCGGCCAGGGCATGGGCGGCCAGTTCCGCCGAACCGAACCTGGCATAGGGGGCGCAGCGCACATTGGTCCCGCCGAAGGCGGCCATCATGTAGTGGCAGGCGGGGATCTCCTTGCGGGCGATGGCCAGCGTGGTGCAGTAGGTGGGATGGGCATGCACCACCGCGCCCGCCTCGGGCCGCCCCCTCAGGATGTCGAGGTGGAAGCGCCATTCGGTGGACGGCTTCAGCGGGCCCTCCCAGCTGCCATGCGGCCCGTCCAGCGGCATGGCGGCGATCATCTCGGGCTCCATCTCGTCATAGGGCACGGCCGAGGGGGTGATCAGCATCCGGTCGCCGAATCGCACCGAGATGTTGCCCGAGGTTCCCTGATTGAGCCCGATGGCGTTCATGAAGCGGCACTTGTCGATGATCGCCTGGCGCAGGGCGCGTTCGGTCTTGTTCATGGCGGTTCCTCAGCAGGGGTTGAGCGGTGCCTCGCCCGCAAGCCATCGCCGCACCTCCTCGGCGATGCGCGCAGCCGCGACCCGAACGGTGCGCTGCGACGCGCCGGCGATGTGCGGGGTCAGGGTGACGTTGGGCAGCCGCAGCAGCGGCCAGTCGGCGGGCACGGGTTCCACCGCGAAGGTGTCCAGCATCGCGCCGCGGATACGCCCGGCGGCCAGCGCCTCGGTCAGCGCCTGGTGATCCACCAGCGGCCCGCGGGCGGTGTTGACCAGGATCGCCGACGGCTTCATCGCCGCCAGCTCGGCCGCGCCGATCATCCCGGTGGTCTCGGCGGTCACCCGGGCATGCAGCGTGACCACGTCCGCGCGCGCCAGCAGCGCGGGCAGCGCGACATGCTCGACCCCTGCCGCGGCATCGTCGGGATCGAGCTGCACATAGGGATCGGTGACCAGGATCCGGCAGCCGAAGGCGCGCAGCAGGCGCACCACCCGCGTGCCGATCGCGCCATAGCCCACCACCCCCACGGTCAGGTCGCACAGCTCCTCGCCGACCATGTCGGCACGGTAGAGGTCGCCGCGGTATTCCCCCCGGCGCAGCGCGTCATGGCCGCGGGTGATGTTGCGCGTCTCGGCCAGGATGGCGCCGATGGTGAATTCGGCCACCGCCGAGGCGTTGCGCCCCGGCGTGTTGACCACCAGCACGCCGCGTTCGCGGGCGGCGGCCATGTCGATGTTGACCGGCCCCCCGCGCGAGACCGCCACCAGCCTGAGTTCCGGCAGCCGGGCGAACATCCCCCGCGACAGGGGCGCGAGATGGGTCACCAGCACCGGCGCGCCGGCGGCGTGGGCGATCACCGTCTCGGGATCGCCCATGTATTCCTTCAGCCCCTCCAGCCCCGGGGCGGCATAGCCATGCTCCATCGGCTCGTCGGGCCAGGGCAGGTCCAGCATGCGGCAGCGCACCCGGTCGCCGCAGGCCTCAGCCAGCGCGCGGGCGAAGACCTCCGCGCGCATGAAGCGGTCGCCGATGATCGCGATGTCGGTCGTTCCTGCGGTCATGTCAGCGCCTTCCGCATCCCGGCCAGTGCCGCCCAGGCCGGCGGCGCCGCCCGGCGCCCGGCCAGATAGGCCTCATAAAGCGCATCATAGACGGGCACCAGAGCCGGATCCGGCGCCTCGGGCGGCTGCAGGGCCGGCGTGACCCAGGCCCGGGCGCAATCCTCGATGTCGGCGAAGACCCCCTGGGCCACCGCGGCGATCATCGCCGCCCCCGCCGCGCCCGCCTCCTCGCGCGCGACCCGGCGCACCGGCCGGTTCAGCGCCGCGGCCAGGAAGCGCCTGAGCGCCCCCGAACGCGCCGCCCCCCCGGACAGGCGGATCTCGGACGGAACCGGGCCCATCGCCGCGAAACAGTCCCGGGCGGCCAGTGCAAGCCCGTCATAGACCGCGCGCAGCATGTCGAACCATCCGGTGTTCTGGTCGAGCCCGGTGAAGCTCGCCCGGGCCATGGGCTCGGTGAAGGGGCCGCGCTCGCCGGCCGAGGAGATGTAGGGATGGTAGAGCGCCGCCCCCGGGCGCGCCGCTTCCAGCCGCGCATCGAGCCCCGCGAGCAGCTCGGCGGGCCGGCGCGTCACCCCCTCGGCGGCAAGCATTTCCACCGCAAGCCCCAGCGCCCAGTCGATGTTCAGCGTCGCGGCCATGTTGGTCTGCATCTGCGCATAGGCGCGCCCCGGCAGCGCCATGGTATAGCCGGTGCGGTCGGGATTGAGGCGCACCGAGGCGGCATCCGGGACGAAGCGCATGTGCATGCCGGTCGAGCCGATGACGCTGAAGCCGGGTTCGGCCCCCGGGTCCAGCAACCCCGCCCCGATCGCGGTGCAAACCACATCGACATAGCCCAGCGACACCGGCAGCCCCGCGGGCAGGCCCAGCGCCGCCGCCGCGGGCGGGGTCAGGCCGTGGGCGCAGCGCGCGCCATCCACCACCGGGGGCAGCAGGTGGCGCAGATCCGCCAGGCCCAGCGCGGCGATCACCACGTCGGAATAGTCGCGGGTGCGGAAGTCGCCGAAGGTGAACACCGCCTCGGTGGGATCGCTGGCCCGGACGCCGGTCAGGTTCAGATACAGCCATTCCTTGCAATGCAGCGCGGTGGCCGCGCGATCCAGCAGCTCGGGCGCGTGGCGCTTCATCCACAAGAGCTGGCTGCGCATCTGGCACAGGTTCACCCCGGTGCCGGTCAGGCGGTAGATCTCCTCGATCCCGGGCGACCGGTCCAGCTCGCGCGCCTCGGCCGCGGCGCGGGCATCCAGCCACAGCCAGCCGTCATGGACCGGCGCGCCGGCGGCATCGACCAGCCAGGTTCCGTCGCCCTGTCCGGTGACCCCGATCGCCAGCGCCCGGTCCGCCAGCCCGGGCAGCCGCGCCGCCAGGGCGCGGATCACCGCCACGGTATCGGCCCAGGTGCGGCGCATGTCCTGTTCCACGCCGCCATCGGGCAGCGTGCGATAATGGTTCCGCCGGCTTTCCACCGCGATCTGGCGGCCATCGAGATCGAAGGCCACGGCCTTGATGACCGAGGTTCCCGCATCGACGCCGATCAGGATGTCGCGGGTCATGTCTCCTCCACCAGCCGGCCGCCATGGCCGATGGCGCGCCCGCTTGCCGGGTCGAAGATGTGCAGGTCGGCCAGCGCGATCGTCAGCCCGATTTCCGCCCCCGGGCCGTGGGGCACGCGGTCATGCTCGACCGAGACGATCACCCCCCCGGCGAAGCTTGCCGCGACATGGCTCTGGTCGCCCAGCCACTGATTGGCCAGGACCTGCGCCGGCAGCCCCCCGGGGCCGATGCGCACCCGGTGCGGCCGGACCCCCAGCGTCACGCGCCCGCCCCGGCGCAGCCATTCGAGCAGCGCGGGCGAGAGTTCCCCCGCGGGATAGTCGAGCGGCGCGCCGCCCTTCAGGCGGAAGATGATGCGGCCGTCCCGCGCCTCCACCTCGGCCTCCAGCAGATTCATCGGCGGCTCGCCGATGAAGGCGCCGGTGAACAGGTTGGCGGGCCTCTCGCGCAGCCGCGCGGGACTGTCGAACTGCTGCAGCACCCCGCCCTCCATCACCGCGATGCGGTCGGCCAGGGCGTTGGCCTCGGTCTGGTCATGGGTGACCAGGATCACGGTCAGCCCGCCTTCGCGGATGAAATGCTTCAGCCGCCCGCGCAGATGGGCGCGCAGCTGCGGTTCCAGCTGGCCCATCGGTTCGTCGAGAAGATGCAGGTCGGCGGGCCGGATCAGGGCGCGCGCCAGGCTCGCGCGCTGCTGCTGGCCGCCCGAGATCTGCGAGGGATAGCGATCGAGGATGTCCTCGATCTCCAGAAGCCGCGCGATCTCGGCGACGCGGCGGGCGATCCCGTCGCGGTCGCGCCGGCGCGATTTCAGCGCGAAGGCGATGTTCTCGCGCACCGTCAGCGGCGGATAGAGGGCGTAGCCCTCGAACGCCATCGCCACGTTGCGCCGGGCCGGGGCGAGATCGTGGATCGCGCGCCCGGCCAGGGTGATGCTGCCCGCGCTCACCGCCTCGAAGCCGGCGATCATGCGCAGGGTCGAGGTCTTTCCGCAGCCCGAGGAGCCGAGCAGCGCCACGATCTCGCCCGGGTTCACCGCGAGATCGAGATCGCGCACCGCGTGCACGGGGTTGGGGCCGTCGGGGTCGTAGATCTTGTTGACCCGGTCGAGGACGAGGAGCGGCGCGCTCATGCCGCGGCCTCCGCCGGCGCGGACCGGCCCGGGGCGATGCGCCGGCCGGTGGCGCGGTCGAACAGCAGGGCGCGCGCGGAGTCGATGCGGATCGCCGCGGGCCCCATCGCCGGGCCGGGGGTGCCGAGCGGCCGCGAGACCAGGATCTCGCGCCCGCCCGCGGTGACCACCAGCGTGACGATCTTCTCGTTCAGCGGCGTCTCCGCCTCGACCGTGACCGGAACCGCGTCGGGCGCGGCGGGATCGGGCGCGAAGCCGATCGCCTCGGGGCGGAGCCCGAGCACGCATGCGCGCCCCGCGGCATGGGCATAGCCGGGATCGAGCGAAAGGCGCCGGCCGGACAGGGCGACATGCACCCCCTCGTCTGCCGCCGGCACCACGTCGAGCAGGTTGACCGCCGGATCGCCGAACAGCTGCGCGATGCCGATGGTGGCCGGGCGCAGATAGATGTCGGCGGGGCTCCCCTCCTGCATGATCCGCCCCTCGTCCAGCACCGCGATGCGGTCGCCCAGCGCCATCGCCTCGCGATAGTCCTGGGTGACATGGACCACCGTCGCCCCGCGCCCGGACAGAAGCCGCGGCAGCTCCAGCCGCATCTCGAAACGCAGCTTGGCGTCGACATTGCGCAGCGGGTCATCGAGCAGCAGCAGCGCCGGCTCTGCCACCAGCGCACGGGCCAGGGCGGTGCGCTGCTTCTGGCCGTTGGACAGCGCCCGCGGCGGATGGGCCAGCACATGGTCGATCTTCAGAAGCCGCGCCACCGCCTCGACCGCCTCGCGCACCCGAGCGCCGGGCACCCCCCGCGCGACCAGCGGGGCGGCGATGTTGTCGAAGGCCGACATGTGCGGAAACAGCGCGAAGTTCTGGAAGGCCATGCCGACGCCGCGCTCCTCGGGCGGCACGCCGGCCATGTCGCGCCCGCCGATCAGGATGCGCCCCGCATCGGGTTCCAGCGCCCCGGCGATCAGCCGCAGCAGCACCGTCTTGCCCGCCCCCGACGGGCCGAACAGCACCAGGGTGCTGCCCGAGGGCACCTCGAGCGAGACGTCGCGCAGCACGGTCTGGCCCGAAAAGCGCCTGGTCAGGTTCTCGATGCGCAGTGTCGTCATCGGCGCTATCCCTTCACCGCACCCAGCGAGAGCCCCTCGACCAGATAGCGCTGGGCCCACAGCGCCAGCGCCAGCGTCGGCGCGATCGACAGCACCACCGCGGCGGCGATCTGGCCATACTGGATGCCCGAGGCGGTGACGAAGGCGAGCGCCCCCACCGTGACGGGCTGCTTGTCGGCCGAGGCCAGCACCAGCGCGAAGATGAAATTGTTCCAGGCGAAGATGAAGGCCAGAAGACCCGCCGCCGCGATCCCCGGCCCCGCCAGCGGCAGCGCGATGCGCCGGAAGGTCGCCCACCAGCTATGCCCGGCGATGCGGTAGGCCAGCTCGATGTCGGGGCTGATGTCCTCGAAATAACCGCGCACGATCCACAGGATCAGCGGCAGGCAGATCAGCTGATACACCCAGATCAGCCCGAAATAGGTATCCGCCAGCCCCAGATCCTGGAAATACAGCGTGAGCGGCAGGAGCACCAGCAGCGGCGGCGCGAAGCGGAAGCTGAGCAGCGTGAAGGCGATGTCCTCGGAGCCGCGGAACCGGTGCCGGGCGAAGGCATAGGCCGCGGGCACGCCCAGCACCAGCGCCAGCGCCACCGAGCCCACCGACAGGATCACCGAATTCATCAGGTTGGACATGAAGGCGATGTCCAGCGCGCCGGCCTCGGTCTCGAGACGCCCCGAGATCAGCGCGGCATAGTTCTGCAGCGTCGGCGTGAAGACCACCGAGGGCGGCGAGCGCAGGATCGTCTCGTTGGTCTGCAGGCTCATCAGCACGATCCACAGGATCGGGAACATGAAGAACACCACCACCAGCGCCAGCGCGATGCCGCGCAGCCAGCGTTCCAGCAGGCTCCGGTGATCCATCACGACACCCCCCGGGCACGCGCGCGCAGGCGCAGCCAGTTCTTGATGAAGATGTTGGACAGCACGAAGGTGATCGCCCACAGGATGATCAGCAGCGCCGCCGACCGCCCGACATTGGTGGACTGGAAGAAGGTCAGATAGGCCTCGACCTGGAAGACCATCAGCGTGTCGCCCGGCCCGCCCTGGGTCATCGCATAGATGATGTCGAACTGCTGGATGCTGTCCAGCAGCCGGAACAGCGAGGCGGTCAGGATGTAGGGCATCAGCATCGGCAGGGTGATGCGCCAGAACTGCTGCCACCGCGGCACGCCGTCCAGGGCGGCGGCCTCGAAGGGCTGGCTGGGCAGCGAACGCAGCCCCGCCAGCAGCAGGATCATCATGAAGGGGGTATAGACCCATATGTCGACCATCACCACGGTCAGAAGCGCCGTGGACGGCGACGCGCCCCAGCGCATGTCGGGAAAGCCCAGCAGCCCCGCGACATAGCTCAGGATGCCGAAATTGGGATTGGTCATCAGCTTGAACATCAGCGCGGCCAGCGCCGGCGCGGTCATCAGCGGCATCAGCAGCATGATCGAGACGGCATTGTTGATCCGCGTGCGCCGCTGCAGCAGAAGCGCGATGCCCAGGCCCAGCACCAGCTCCAGCCCCACGGTCAGGAAGGCATAGGTCAGGCTGATGCGCAGCGTGTTCCAGAATCCCGGATCGCCGAGAAAGGCGATGTAGTTGTCGCCCCAGTTCATGCCCCTGTTCCAGGGCTGGCTGAGGCGGAAGCGCTGCAGGGAATAGTACACCGCCGTGCCGAAGGGAATCAGGATCCCGATGCAGGCCAGCAGCGCGGGCAGGCTGAGAAGATAGGGCAGCACCCCCTGCGCCACGCGCAGGCGCCGCCTTGCCGTCCCTGTCGTCGCGGTCATGTCTCCTCCCCTCGCGGTCCGGGGGCGCCGAGCATGGCGCCCCCGGGGCGGCGCGCCGGGCGTCAGCCGAGCCCGGCCTCCTTCAGCTGGCGGTTCACGCTCTCGGCCAGCTGGTCAAGCCCCTCGTCGACGGGAACCTCGCGGGCGACCATCTTCTGAAGCGTCGCCGCCCATTCGGTGGTCAGGTCGAAGAACAGCGGCTGGGCGGTGAACTTGATCGACGCGCCCGGGGCGGAAACGTCATGCATCTCGACATATCCCGGGTAGTTCTTCGAAAGCCGTTCGCGGAAGCCCGCATCGGCCCAGACCGAGGCGCGCACCGGGTTCACGAAGTCCATCTTGGTGGCGCCGAACAGGCCGTGTTCGGGGCCCGAGGCCCACTGCACGAAATACCATGCCGCGTCGGGATCCTTCGAGAAGCGCGACATCGCCAGCGACCAGATCCAGATGTTGGGGGTCGGCGCGCCGTTGCCCGAGGCGGCGAAGGGCGCATAGGCCAGCTTGCCCGCCATGGCGTTGCCGCCGCCATTCATGAAGTAGCCCAGGATGTCGGCATCATAGATCATCGCCGACTTGCCCGCGCCGAGGTCGGTGCCGACCTGATACCAGGTATGGGTCGACCAGTCGGGGGCGCCGGCCTCCTGGATCATGCGCACCCACTTGGCATGGAACGCCTTGGATCCGGGCGTGTTCATCGCCGCGGACAGCTTGCCGTCGGCCGAGACGTTCAGGTCCCGCTCGCCCAGATTCGCATAGGCCGACAGGAAGCCCGGATGGATCGTCGCCCAGGAGCGCGACCCCCGCACCCCGATGCCGTAGACGCCGGGATTGGCCTTCTGGACCTGGACCGCGGTCTCGATCAGCTGGTCGAGATCCTTGGGCACCGAGGCGCCGGCCCGGGCGAACATCTCGGCATTGTAGGTCAGGTTGTTCTGCTCATACCCCCAGGGAATGCACCACTGCTTGGCATCGGGCGAACCCAGCGCGCCGCCGGGCCTGCCGTTCCAGGCGCAGGACTTGCGCACGCCCTCCAGCATGTCCTCCCAGTTGTAGTTGGGATTGGTCTTGGCGGGATCGTGGATCCACTCGTTGTGATCGAAGATCCAGCCGGCCGGGCCATAGGTCCAGGTCATGTAGGCGCCGGTCATGAAGGCGTCGTATTCGCTGGAACGCGACGAGAGCGCCGCGGTCACCTTGTCGAAATAGACATCCTCGGGGAAGACGTCATAGGCGACATTCATTCCCGTCAGCGCCTTGAAGTTGTCGAGATTGGCGATCATCGCATCCGTGTAGGGATGCTTGTTCAGAAGAAGCTTCACCCCCTTTCCGGCGTGCCTCTTCCAGTCGAAGTCCGCGGCCAGCGCCTGGGTCTGCATCATGTTGACCAGCACGCCCGCGCTGGCGGCGGTCACGCCCATCGCGCCCAGACCCCGGATCAGTTCGCGGCGGTCGAGCAGGCCGCGCTGCCAGGCCCGGATCAGGTCCTTTTCCTTCTCGTGCATCGGGTCTCCTCCCTTGATTGGCCCGAGATCACTCGGCGGCGCGCGCCGCGCGCCCGCCGCCATCGCCGACCAGCGCACGGGCCGTCGCCTCGTCGGTGATCAATTCGCGCAACAGTCCGCTGCGCAGCGCCGCGGCGATCGCCGCGACCTTCCCCGGCCCGCCGGCGATGGCCACCAGCGTCTTGCCGCGCAGGCTTTCCAGCGGCGGCGCCATCACCCGCGCATCGGATTCGGCATCCATCACCCGGCCGTCGGCGTCGATGAACTGGCCCAGGATCTCGGCCCGGGCGCCGCGGGCCAGCAGCGCGCGCGCCGCCTCGGGGCTGGCCAGCGCCTCGACCCCCGGCCCCGACTCGCCCGGCTCGATGCAGCCGATGCCCAGGATGGCCAGCGTGGCCTGTGCGATCAGTGCCATGATCTGGGCGATGCCGCGCTGGGCCAGCATCACCTGCTTGTCGTCGGCGCTGTCGGCGAACATCGGCGCGGGCAGCATGTAGGCATCCGCCGCGCCGCGCCGCGCCAGGCTGTGGATCACGTCATAGGGATTGGCGGCGAATGAGCGGGTGAGCCCGCCCAGCATCGAGACCACGCGCATCCCGGTCATGTCGACCCGGCCCAGGGCATTGACCGCGGCGGCGATGGTGCGGCCATGGCCGATGCCGATCACCCGGTGCGGGCGCGCCCGCGCCAGCCTGCGCAGGTAGTCCGCGCCCGCCGCTCCCAGCGCGCGCAGCGGCAGCGGGCCGGGCTCGGGCAGCTCCATCGCCACCCGGCAGCCGGCCAGACCGTGGCGGCGGGCGATCTCGGTCTCGAGCTCCAGGCACTCGGCCGACTGCACGTCGACGGTCACCCGCACCAGCCCTTCGGCCTGCGCACGGGCGATGTAGCGGTGGGCGCGGGTGACCGGAACCATCAGCCGCCGGGCGACCTCGCCCTGGGTCAGGCCACCGACGAAATGCAGCCAGGCCGCGCGCGCCATCAGCTCGGCCTCGCGCCCGTCATCCGCCGCATCCGCCGAGCGTCGCGCCATCTTCCCCCCGTGAAACTTTTTTCGTTTGCGAAATTAATTTCACGCCCGGCCACCGCTGTCAACCCGGATGAATGTCCGGCGCGCTGCGCGGCAGGGCACGGGCACCCACGGCGCCGACAAGTCCGACTTATCGAGTCGGATTGACGTAGACGACTTTTTCAGTCAACTTATCGCCCGATCCCAGCCAGACCTCCCGCACCAACCCTCGGTGCCGGGCAAGCCACGGGAATGTGACGGGACCAGCCCGGATGGATGGAAGAGATGACCGGCACGCCGAAGACGACGAGGCAATGCGCGAACCCTGCCCCGGGCGGGACGAGGTCTGGTCCCTGTTCTCCTGCGCCGAGACCTGGCGATGCGGGGCGCTGGAATGGCTGCTCGACCGGATCGAGCAGCGCAGACGGGACCGTGGCGCGCGATGAGCCGGGCCGCCCCCGGCGGAAACGGCCGGGCGTGGCGGTCAGTGCCGCTCCAGCAGCGGGCCGAATCCCGCGACGCGGTCGGCGATGCCGTTGCGGCGCAGCGCATCCCAGTAGATCGCGGTGTTGATCGCCAGCACCGGCTTGCCCAGCTCGGCCTCGAAGCGGGGGGCCAGCGCGGCCATGGCCAGATTGGTGCCAACCTGGACCACCGCCTCGACATCGTCGCCGCCGCCGACCTCCAGCGCGGCGCGGCGCAGCGCCTCGGCCCCGACATGGGCGATGGCGACGGGGCTTGCGCATTTCAGGCCGATGATCCGCGCCACCTCGAACCCGGCCTCCCCGAAGAAGCGGACGACATTGCGGTCCCCCACCGGGTGATAGGGCGTGATGACGCCGATCCGCCGCGCGCCCAGAACCGTGAGCGCGGCCTGGCAGGCATCCGAGCCCATCGAGACCGGCAGGCCGGTATGCGCCTCCAGCTCGGCCCGGAGCCGCTGGCTGGCGCCGTGCCCGTCCCAGAACGTCTCGGCCGAGATGCCCAGCACCAGGGCATCGGGCTCGCATGACATCACGCTGTCCACCGCCTCCATCTGCGCCTCGGCGATCAGCGCGATCAGCCGCGAGAAGTCGTCGTCATTGCGAAGCGGGATGTTCGGGATGCGGATGCGCGAGATGTGATTGGTGACCCCCGGGGGGCGCATCGCGTCGAATTCCGGCTGCACCGAGGTGTTGGTCGAGGGGATCAGCACCCCGAACTTCTTCCGCCAGCCCAGCGCATCCGTCATGGCCCCTCTCCCCTCTCCCCTGTCCCGCCGCCGGCGGGGTTGCGGCGATGCCGGCGGCCCCGCCCGCCGCACCGCGACCGGGCCGCTAGCGCCGCCCGCCGATCCGCGGCTCGGTCCCGGCCAGCAGCCGGGCGATGTTGGCGCGGTGGGTGGCGAAGATCGCCAGCACCAGCAGCACCACCAGCCACAGCGCGTCGCGCGAATCCAGCAGATAGAGCCACAGCGGCGCGCTGGCCGCCGCGACCAGCGCCGAGGCCGAGGAGATCCGGCCCAGCGCGGCCACCGCCAGCCAGGTCAGGCAGGCGAGCAGTCCGGCGGGCCAGGTCAGCCCGAACAGCACGCCCAGGAAGGTGGCCACGCCCTTGCCCCCGCGAAAGCCCAGCCAGACCGGGAACAGATGGCCGAGGAAGGCGCCCAGCCCGGCCAGCTGCCCCGGCAGCGGCCCGTAGAGCGCGTGGGCCACCACCACCGGCAGGAATCCCTTCAGCCCGTCCAGGATCAGCGTCGCCGCCGCCGCGCCGCGATGGCCGGTGCGCAGGACATTGGTCGCGCCGATATTGCCCGAGCCGATCCGGCGCACGTCCCCCAGGCCCAGCGCGCGGGTCACCAGCAGCCCGAAGGGAACCGATCCCAGCGCATAGCCGCCCAGCAGGCAGCCCAGAAGCCACGGCCAGGCGCGTTCCCAGCCCAGTATGTCCGGCAGGAAGGCGGTCATCCCCAGACCCTCCGCCCGGCCACCCAGCTGCCCAGCACCCTGCCCTGCATCCGCGCCAGGTCGAAGGGCGTGTTCTTCGATTTCGACATCAGATCGTGGCGATTGAGCACGAAGGGCAGGTCGGGATCGAACAGCACCAGATCCGCGGGCGCACCGCGCGCCAGCCGCCCCTGCGGCAGGCCCAGCAGCCGGGCGGGATTGGCCGACAGGCAGGCCCAGAGGCGGGGCAGCGTCAGCGCGCCGGCATGCACCAGCCTGAGCGCGGCGGGCAGCAGCGTCTGCAGGCCCACCGCCCCGGGGGCGGCATCCTCATAGGGCAGCCGCTTGCTCTCCTCGTCCTGGGGGGTGTGGAACGAGCCGATCACGTCGATCAGCCCGTCCGCCACCGCGCCCACCACCGCGGCGCGGTCGGATTCGGCGCGCAGCGGCGGGGTGAACTTGAAGAAGGTGCGATAGTCGCCGATGTCGAGCTCGTTCAGCGTCAGGTGGTGGATGTCCGCCCCCGCGGTGACCGCCAGCCCCGCCGCCCGGGCGCGGGCGAGAAGCGGCAGCGCCCCGGCGGTGGTGATGCGGTCGAGATGCAGCCGCGCCCCGGTCATCTCGGCCAGCGCAAGGTCGCGCGCCACGCCCATGCGCTCGGCCATCGGCGGCACGGCGGGCAGGCCCAGCCGGGTGGCGAAGGCGCCCGAGGTGGCGCAGGCCCCGGCCGAGAGCATCGGCTCCTGCGCGTGGTGGATCACCAGGGCGCCCATCGCCCCGGCATAGACCAGCGCGCGGGCCAGCACGCGGGTGTCGCGCACCACGCGATCGGCATCGGTGAAGGCGACCGCGCCCGCGTCGCGCAACAGCCCGATCTCGGTCATCTCGCGACCCTCGCGCCCCTTGGTCAGCGCCGCCATGGGCTGCACCCGGACCGGGCTGACCTCGCGCGCGCGGCGGATGGCGAATTCCAGCGCCTCGGGCGTGTCGATGGGCGGCAGCGTGTCGGGCCGGGTGATCATGGTGGTCACGCCGCCGGCGGCCGCGGCGAGGCCGGCGGTGCGGAAGCTTTCCTTGTGCCGCTCGCCCGGCTCGCCCACCTTGACCCCCAGATCGATGATGCCGGGGGCGAGGACATGGCCCGCGCAGTCGACCACCTCGGCACCCTCGGGCGCATCGGGCACCGCGCCCCAGGCGATGTCGGCGATCAGCCCGTCGCGCACGAGAAGCCCGCCCGGACCCTCGCGGCCCCCGGGCTCCACCAGGCGCGCGTCGCGAAACAGGATCGTCCGGCCCGGTTCAGTCATCGCCGCCTCCGGCCCCCCGCGACCGGCCCCGCGCGAGAAGCTCCAGCACCGCCATGCGCACCGCCACCCCCATCTCGACCTGTTCCTGGATGACCGAGCGGTTGATGTCGTCGGCAAGCGTGCCGTCGATCTCCACCCCGCGATTCATCGGCCCGGGATGCATGACGATGGCATCGGGGCGGGCGCGGGCCAGCTTGGCGGCGTCCAGTCCGAAGCGGTGATAGTATTCGCGTTCGGAGGGGATGAAGCCGCCATCCATCCTCTCGCGCTGCAGGCGCAGCATCATCACCACATCGGCATCCTCCAGCCCGCGGGCCATGTCGTCGGTGACCTCGACGCCCAGCGTCTCGATCCCGGCCGGGATCAGGGTGCGCGGGCCGACGAGGCGGATGCGGTTGTCGAGCTTGCCGAGCAGCAGGATGTTGGAACGCGCGACGCGCGAATGGGCGATGTCGCCGCAGATGGCGACGGTCAGGCGCTGCAGCCGGCCCTTCCGGCGGCGGATCGTCAGCGCGTCCAGCAGCGCCTGGGTGGGGTGTTCATGGCGCCCGTCCCCGGCATTGATCACGGCGCAGTCCACCTTCTGGGCCAGCAGGTTGACCGCGCCCGAGGCCGGATGGCGGACCACCAGCAGGTCGGGGCGCATCGCGTTCAGCGTCAGCGCGGTGTCGATCAGGCTCTCGCCCTTCTTCAGCGAGGAGCTGGTCATCGACATGTTCAGCACATGCGCGCCCAGCCTCTGGCCGGCCAGCTCGAAGCTCGCCCGCGTGCGGGTCGACGGCTCGAAGAACATCGTGACCAGGCTGCGCCCCTCCAGCCCGCCCGGGGCGGGGGCCCCGCGGCGGCCCAGCTCGACATGACGCTCGGCCAGGTCCAGGATGGCCAGGATGTCGTCGGGCGGCAGCGACTCGATGCCCAGAAGATGCCGGACGCTCAGCATGAACCCCTCCGCCTTCCGCGCCCGGTTATAGGGTCGTGCCCGGCGGGCGGCAAGGCGGGGCTTGCCCCCGGGGCGCGGTCCCGGCAGGCTGTGCCCATGGCAGGGGAATCGCCGATCGACGCGACAAGGCTTCCGGCCCCGGTGCTGCTCCATGACAGCGCCCGGGCACCCAATCCGCGCCGGGTGCGGATCTTCATGGCCGAGAAGGGCATCACCCTGCCCGCGCGCGACCTGGACATCATGGCGGGGGCCCATTTCCGCCCCGAATATCGCGCCCTGACCGGCACCCATCACGTGCCCGCGCTGGAGCTGTCGGACGGAACCGTGCTGACCGAGACGGTGGCGATCTGCCGCTATCTGGAGGCATGGCGGCCCGAGCCGAACCTGATGGGGCGCGACCCGCTGGAGGCGGCCCGCATCGAGATGTGGCAGCGGCGGATGGAGTTCCAGCTCCTGCAGCCCATCGCCTTCGTGCTGCGCCATTCCAACCCGGCCATGGCGGTCCTGGAACAGCCCCAGATCCCGCAATGGGCCGAGGCGAACCGCCCCCGGGTCGCCGCCGCGCTGGCCGATCTGGATGCGCGCCTGGCCGGGGCGCCCTACGTCGCGGGCGATCGCTACACCATCGCCGACATCACCGCGATCGTCGCCGTGGACTTCATGCGCACCATCCGCCAACCGATCCCCGAGGGATGCGCGGCGCTGGCGGCATGGGCCGCGCGGATCCGCGCGCGCCCGGCGGTGGCGGCGACCGATCCCGCCCGGCGCGAGGCACGATGACCGCGACGGCCGAACTTGCCGGCGACGCGCTGGCGGCGCTGGAATTCCTGGTCGCGATGGGCGCGGACGAGGCGATCGCGGATGTCCCCGTCGACCGCACCCTGGCGCAGGCGCCGGGGTG
>RFGB01000036.1 GCA_003697125.1 Alphaproteobacteria bacterium | reverse complement strand
TGCAGAACGCGCCCGAGGGGCTGGCGGTGGCGGTGGCGCTGATGGGCGAGGGCTATCCGCGGCTGCGCGCATGGGCGATCGCGGCGCTGACCGGGATCGTCGAGCCGGTGGGCGGGGTGCTGGGGGCGGGGGCGATCACCCTGTCCGAACCGCTGCTGCCCTGGGGCCTGGCCTTCGCGGCGGGGGCGATGATCTATGTGATCAGCCACGAGATCATTCCCGAGACCCATCGCAGCGGCCATCAGAACCGCGCCACCATGGGCCTGGCGGTGGGCCTGGTGCTGATGCTGTTCCTGGACGTCTGGCTGGGATAGGCGGTCCCGGGCCGCGCTCCCGGCAACCGCCCGGCGCCGCGCCCGGAAAGGCTCAGCGCCCGGCGGTCTCGCGCTCCTGCATGTCGCGCAGCAGCGCGGCGAAGCGGAAAGGCGCATGCGCCATCCTCGTGAAGGGCAGCGACAGGAAGAAGGCCAGGACCGTGGCCAGATGCACGAGCGTGAGCAGGTGGAGCAGGCCGGCGGTGTCGCGCAGGAGCCACAGCAAGAGCCCGCTCGCCGCGATCGCCGCCAGCAGCAGCACGAAGGCCATCCCCGCCCAGAAGGCGCGGCCGTCGGCGGGGGC
Organism: Alphaproteobacteria bacterium; assembly: GCA_003697125.1. Classification (GTDB taxonomy): domain Bacteria; phylum Pseudomonadota; class Alphaproteobacteria; order Rhodobacterales; family Rhodobacteraceae; genus J013. Next base: position 12,264 of record RFGB01000036.1, on the reverse strand, counting down.
GCGCTCGGCCCAAAGCCGCAGCGCGGCCATCCACAGGGCGCCGACAAGCAGCATCACCCCGCCCGGGACGCCGAACAGCTTGGGAACCGACAGCGGCGGATAGGGCGCGGGCATGGCGAACAGGTAGTGCATCACCGTCGCGCTGGCGGTGGAGGCGAAGCACAGGACGAATCCCCACAGCACCAGATGATGCGCCCGCCGCCGCGCCAGGCTGAAGCGCTCGCCCCGTTCGAAATTGCAGCCCTCGCCATGACCGCCGCCGAGGTTGCTAAGGCGCAACGCCTCGTGGAGGGCCGCGCGCAGCTGGCGCGGCCGCACCCGCTCGCCGCCGACCGCGCGCCAGTAGCCGCGCAGGCCGGCCAAAGTGAGGCCGAGCGGCACGAGGAAGGCCGGCAAGAAGATCGCCACCATCCAGCCATGCGACAGCACCGCGTAGAAGGCCGGCCCGCCGGCCGGGCCGAGCGCCGAGGCGAGCAGCGCCAGCGCCAGCCCGCCGGCCAGCGCCAGCGCCAGAAGGGCCACACCGTGCCTTTGCAGCAGCCGGGCCGCGCGCTGCGGAAAGGCAAAGCGCTCCCAGCTTTCGCGCCGCACCTCGGCCAGCGCGCGCGGAAGGTTGAGCGCGAATTCGTGCGGCGGCGCATACTGGCACGAATAGTAGCATCCGCGGCAGTCGTGGCAGAGATTGGCGAGCTGGAGAATGTCGCGCCCGTCGAAGTCGCGCCGCCGGGTGATCGCCCGGAACGCGGCGCAGTAGCCCTCGCAGTAGCGGCAGGCGTTGCAGATCCGCAGCTGGCGGCGCGCTTCCTCGATGGCCACGGAGTCCTCGGGCGCGGCTTGCGGTGGGCTGTTCCTGTCATGCATGGCGCGCGGCCTCCCTGCCCGCGATGCGCCCGAAGACGGCGCCGATGGTCATGCCGAAACCGGCGAGATAGCCCTGACCGAGGATCGAGCCGGCCATGATCTCGCCGGCGGCCCAGAGGTTCTGCATGGGCGCGCCGCCGCGCCGGGTGCGCGCCCCGGCATCGACCGAGAGGCCGAGATAGGTGAAGGTCACCCCGGGCCGCAGCGCATAGCCGAGGAAGGGCGGCGTGTCGATCGGCCGCGCCCAGTTGCTCTTCGGCGGGACGAGCCCCTCGGTGGCCAGCCCGTCGGGCTCGGTGGGGTGGAACGGCCCGTCGCGGCAGGCGGCGTTGAAGGCCTCGACGGTGGCGAGGAAGCGCGCGCGCGGCAGCCCGAGCCGGTCGGCCAGCGCGGCAAGGCTGTCGGCCTCGACGGGTGGAAACACCGTCGGCATGAACAGATCGCGCGACTTCGCGTCGATGACGGCATAGGCGACCTGATCGGGCTGCGCGGCCACCAGCCGGCCCCAGATGGCGTAGCGCTTGGGCCAGACATCCTCGCCCTCGTCGTAGAAGCGCGCGCCGTCGCGGTTGACAACGATCGAGAAGGGCACGCAGTCGACCCGGGTCGCGATGCCGCCATCGTATCGCGGGGCGCGCCCGTCGATGGCGACGGCGTGGCACTGGGTGGGATCGCCGACCGGATCGAGCCCGGCGTCGAGAAGCATCCGCAGCACGGTGCCGCGGTTGTAGGGCGTGCCGCGGACGAGGAAGTTGCGCGCAGCGGGCCCCCAGGCCTCGGCCAGCCAGTCGAGATCGGCCTGAAAGCCGCCGCAGGCCGCCACGACCGATCGCGGCAGCAGCCGCAGCTCGGCGCCGCCGATCCGCGCGGTGACCTCGGCCACCCGCCGCCCGTCGAGCGCCATCGCCGTGACCGGCGCCTCGTAGCGCACCACGATGCCGGCATCTTCCGCGGATGCGTAATAGGCGTTGAGCAGCGCCTTGCCGCCGCCGAGGAAGAAGGCGTTGGTGCGCGACAGCGACAGCGTGCCCGAAAGCGAAGGCTGGAACCGCACCCCGTGGCGCTCCATCCAGCCATAGGTCGCGGCGCTCTCGCGGATCGCCAGCAGCGCAAGCGCCCGGTCGGTGCGCCCGCCGGTGACGGCCATCAGATCGGCGAGATACTCCTCCTCGTCATAGCGGCCGGTGAGCTGGCCGAGCGGGCCGTCATGCATGCAGCGGAAGTTGCGGGTATGGCGGGTGTTGCCGCCCCGGAAGGGGCGCGGGGCGGCCTCGAGCACGGTGACGGAGGCGCCCGCCTCGCGCGCGGTCAGCGCCGCCGCCAGCGCCGCGTTGCCCCCGCCGATCACCAGCACGTCGGGCCGTTGCCAGTCGTCCATCAGCTGTTGCCTTTCCGATCGGGACGTGCAATCTGTATCCAAGCGGATACAAGACTGTCAACAAGGTTCTCCAGCCCGCGGACCCGCGCCATGGCCCAAGACACAGCCGATGACCCCGCCGGCCGGAACGGCACCGCCGCCCGCGCCGCCGCCCGCGCCACCGCCTCGAGCGGCGAGGCCGCCCATGCCGCCATCATCGACCTGATCCGCGGCGGCGCGCTGATGCCCGGCGACCGGCTGCGCGAGGAGCTGATCGCCGAGCGTCTGGGCCTGTCGCGCACGCCGGTGCGCGAGGCGCTGCGCCGGCTGGAGGCGGAAGGCATCGTCGAGCACCGCCCGCGGGTGGGGGCGGCGATCCGCCGGCTGGGCCATGCCGAGATCGTCGAGCTTTACGAGATGCGCATGGTGCTGGAGCGCACCGCGGCCGAGCTGGCCGCGCGGCATGGCCTGGTGGCCGAGTTCGACACGCTGGCGGCGCTCAACGCCGAGATCGCCGCCTGCCCCGATCCGGTGCGCGGCGCGGCGATCAATCAGGACTTTCACCGCACCCTCTATCATGCCGGGCGCAACCGTTTCCTGCTCGAGGCGGCGCAGCCGCTGAACAATGCGCTGCTCCTGCTCGGCCCCACCACCTATGTCGACCCCGACCGGGTCGCGGTGGTGGTGCAGGAGCATTCTGCCGTCATCGACGCGCTGCGCGCGGGCGACGCGGGCGCGGCGGGCGCGGCGGCGGCGGCGCATCTGGAAACCTCGCTGCGCTACCGGCTGAAGGCACTGCCGGCATGAGGCCCGTCGCCATCGCCTTCCTCGCCGCCGGGGCGGGTGTCGCGGCCTTCCGGCTGGCGGGACTTCCGCTGCCATGGCTTCTGGGGCCGGTCTTCGCCTGCCTTGCGGCGGCCATCGCCGGCCTGCCCATGGCGGGCATCCGCCCGCTGAACGAGGCGATGCGCACCATTCTCGGGGTGGCGGTGGGCGCCTCGCTGACCCCGGCGGTGCTGGTCACCCTGCCCGGATACTGGCCGACGCTCCTGCTGGTGCCGGTGATGATCGGGCTGATCGGGCTGGTCGGGGTGCCCTATTTCCGGCGGCTGTGCGGCTACGATGCCCCGACCGCATGGTATGCGGCCATGCCCGGCGGGCTTCAGGACATGATCCTGTTCGGCGAGGAGGCCGGGGCGAATGTGCGCAGCCTGTCGCTGGTGCATGCCACCCGGGTTCTGGTGATCGTCGTGGCGCTGCCGGTCATCCTGCATCAGCTCTGGTCCGCCGACCTGACCCGCGCCCCGGGGGCGCCGGCGGCCGGCATACCGCCGGCCGAACTGGCCACCATGGCGCTGTGCGGGCTGCTCGGCTGGCAGATCGCCCGGCGCGCCGGGCTGTTCGGGGCCTCGATCCTCGGCCCGCTGATCGCGGCGACGGCCGCGAGCATCGGCGGCCTTCTCACCCATCGCCCGCCCGCCGAGGCGATCTGGGCGGCGCAGTTCTTCATCGGCATGGGGATCGGCGCGAAGTATTCCGGGATCACCATGGCCGAGGTGCGCCGCGATCTGGCCGCGGGGGCGGGGTTCTGCCTGATCCTGATCGTCCTGACCGTGCTGGTGGTCGAGGTGATCCACGCCGGCGGGCTGGCGCCGGGGCGCGAGGCGCTGCTCGCCTTCGCGCCCGGCGGTCAGGCGGAACTGACGGTGCTGGCGCTGATCGTCGGCGCCGACATGGCCTTCGTCGTGGCACACCATGTGCTGCGCATGTTCCTGGTGATCCTCGGCGCGCCGGTCATCGCGCGCCTCATCGGCTCAGGACCCCGGGGTTGACCAGATTCACCGGCCGGCCCGCGGCGAAGGCGTTGACCTGGGCGAAGGCCTCGGCGAACTGAAGGTCGAACTCCTCCTCGGTGACGAAGCCGATATGCGGGGTGGGCAGCACATGGGGGCTGGCCAGAAGCGGATGCGCCGGGTCGGTCAGCGGCTCCTCGGGGAACACGTCCAGCGCGGCGCGGATGCGCCCGCGCGCGATCTCGGCCTCGAGCGCACCCGGCGCCACCAGCCCCGCGCGCGAGGTGTTCACGAACAGCGCGCCGTCGCGCATGCGCGCCAGATCGTCCGCCGTGACGAGGCCGCGCGTGGCGGGCACCAGCCGCAGATGCAGGCTGAGGATGTCGCAGCCCTCGAGGAAGGCCTCGCGGCTTGCCGCCACATTGCGCCCCTCGGCGGCGGCGCGCGCCCGGCCTGCTTCCGAGCCCCAGACCTGCACCTCCATCCCCAGCCCCTCGGCCATGCGCGCCACCTCGCGCCCGATCCGCCCATAGCCCCAGATGCCGAGGCGCTTGCCGCGGGCGGTGCGCCCGACTCCGGCCTGCCAGCGCCCCGCGCGAGCGGAGGCGACCTGCTCGGGGATCTGGCGCAGGCTGGCGAGGATCAGCGCGATGGTCAGCTCGGCGGCGGCGTGATTGGGGGCGTCCCCCGGCGGCGCCGAACAGAAGGCGATGCCCCGGGCGGTGCAGGCGTCCACATCCACATGCGGCCAGGCGCCGCGCATGGAGATCAGCCTGAGCCGGGGCAGGCGGTCGAGAAGCGCGGCGGTGATCGGGGTGCGTTCGCGGAACAGCACCAGCGCCTCGGCGTCGGCAAGCCGCGCGGCCAGCCGCGCCGGGTCGGCCTCGTGGTCGGTCCAGACCGTCACCTCATGGCCGTCGAGCAGGCGGAAGCAGGGCAGATGCCGCAGCGTGTCGTGCCAGTCGTCGAGGATGTGCACGCGCATCAGCCGGCCCTTTCGCTGCCGTCCCAGACCCGGCGCGGCACGAACAGCTCGCCCGCGGCGATCTTGCGCGCGGTGCGGGTGAGCCCGGCCGAGACCAGCTCGAACGCATCGCCCGCGCGCCGGTAATCCACCACCACCTCGAGCTGGCCCATCGGATGCTCGAGCCGCATCCGGTGCGGCCCGCGCTCGGGCGCGGTGACGATCCCCTCGGCCACGGTTCCGGGCGCCAGCAGGCAGGCGGCGAGGCACTGCGAGCCGGTCACCGCCAGCGAGGGGTGGCAGTTCCACGGCATGAAGTAGCGGGTGAGCGCATCCCCCCCCGCCCGCGGCGGCGCGACGAGGCCGAACTTGGGCGTGACCGACTGCGCCACATCGCCCAGCCCCATCAGCGCGCCGGCCTTGCGGCGGATCGCCTCCATGCGGGCGTAGAAGTCGCGGTTGGCGTCGAGCTCCTCGGCGCTTTCCGTTCCGGTCAGGCCGAAATCGGCGGCCCGGGCGATCACCATCGGCATGGCCACGTCCATGCAGGTGACGGCGATCCCGTCGATCTCGTCCACCCGGCTCCCGGTGGGAAACATCGCCCCCGTGGCCCCGCCCACGACATCCATGAACAGAAGCTCCACCGGCGCGGCGGTGCCGGGCACGCCGTCGATTGCCGCCTCGCCGTCATAGACGACCGCGCCGCCCTCGGTGAGGACGCGCGCCAGCACCCGCGCGCCGGTGTTGACGGCGCGGATGCGCACCTCGGTCACGCCCTCGGCGGGCGCCACCAGCCCCATCTCGATGGCCGCCGGGCCCACGCCCACGAGGATGTTGCCGCAGGTGGGGCGATAGTCCACGAGCGGCTCCTCCACGGCGACCTGGGCGAAGAAGTAGTCCACATCCGCCCAGTCGTCCTGCGCCGGCGAGAGCATCGCCACCTTGGTCGTCACCGCCGCGCCGCCCCCCAGCCCGTCGATGTTGAGCGGGTGGCCGGCGCCGACCGCCGACACCAGGACCTGCGACAGACGCGCGCGGTCGGCGGGCAGGTCGGCGCGGCGGAAATAGGGCCCGCGCGAGGTGCCGCCGCGCATGAACAGGAAGGGGATCGGGGTCTGGGTCATGTGAGGGGCCAGGGAAGCTTGACGAGATCCTGCAGCAGGCCCGGCGGGAAATTGCGGTTCAGCGACCAGGCCAGCGCGCAGATGAAGGCGATTCCGGCCGCGGTGTAAAGCCCGGCAAAGCCCCACGACCGGCCGGCGCGGTAGCGGATGAACAGAAGCAGGAACACCGCCAGCGCCAGGATGAAGCCCACCAGTGACGTCAGCACGAGGAGCCCGGCGAACCAGGCCAGCGTCTCCCACAGCCCGTGGCGGTTCTGTTCGGAAGGGTCGATCTCGCGGTCGGCGAACAGCTCATGCCCGGCCGGCGCGCGCCACATCTGCACGATCAGGATGGCGCAGCCCGCAAGCGCGGCAATGGCGATGGCCATGGGAAAGACCCGGTCGCGCCAGGCAAAGTCGGGAATCGCGGCGGCATTCGCGAGCGCGGCGACGACATAGGCGGTGATGGCCAGCAGGAACAGCATCGGCGCCCGCTTCGCCCCGCCCGGCACGTCGCCTTCCGAGCGGATCGCCCTGGCCTGACGCAGCCCGAAGAAGACCGACAGCGCGGTGATCACGATCAGCACCAGCACGATCGGCGAGAAGATGTAGTGCAGACCCTCGGCCAGCCCCTGCGTGAAGCGCGCCGCGGCGATCTGCATCGACTGGTTGAGATAGGTCTCGGCCGGATTGGCCAGGACGAAGCCGATCAGGAAGGCCGGGCGCGACCAGTCGAAGCGGCGCATCAGGATGCCGAGAAGCCCGACCGAAAACAGCGCCACCAGGTCCATGAGATCCTGCCGCGACTGGAAGGCGGCGAAGGCGATGATCATGAACAGGAAGGGCGCCAGCAGCGCGAAGGGCACGGTGGTCAGCCGCGCGATCCAGCTCGAGGCGCCAATGCACAGCAGCGTGCCCACCACATTGGCCATCGCCAGGAGCCAGACCATGGCATAGGTCATGTCCAGATGGGTGCTGATCATCGAGGGGCCGACCTCGATGTCCCCCGAACCCAGGAGCCCCAGCGCGCCGATGAAGATGGCCATGGAACCCGAGCCGGGAATGCCGAACAGCACCGTCGGCACCAGCCCGCCGCCCTCCTTGGCGTTGTTGGCGCTTTCGGGGGCGATCACGCCGCGGATCTCGCCCGAGCCGAAGCGGCTCTTGTCGCGGGTGGTCTGCACGGCGTGGCCATAGGCGATCCAGTCCACCACCGAGCCGCCGAGCCCGGGAATGACGCCCACGATCACCCCGATGACGGCGCAGCGGGTGGACAGCCAGATGTTCGCAAACCAGTCGCGGACGCCCCTCAGCCAGCCGCCGCCCAGGGTGGGGCGGTCCGAAATCGCCCGGTCCTGACGCAGCAGCGCCACGATCTCGGGCACCGCGAAGATGCCGAGGCCCACGATCACCAGCTTGAGACCGTCCATCAGATAGGGGGTGTCGTAGGTGGCCATGCGCAGCGCGCCCGAGCTTGCGCCCTCGCCGATGGTACCGACCAGCAGGCCCAGCGCGGCGGCGACGAGCCCCTTCAGCACCACCCGGCCCGCCAGCACGCCGACCATCGAGAGGCCGAAAAGGGTGATCATCAGCAGCTCGGGGGTGCGGAACAGGAGAACGATCGGCCGCGCCACGAGGATGAAGACCGTCAGGAAGGCCGCCCCGACGAGCCCGCCATAGAGCGACGAGGCGAAGGCCGCCGACAGCGCCCGCGCGGCCTGGCCCTTTCTCGCCAGCGGAAAGCCGTCGAGCACCGTCGCCTGGCTGGCCGAGGATCCGGGAATCCCCATCAGCACGCTGGTGAAGGTGTCCGAGGTGGGCACGATCGCCACCATCCCGATCATCAGCGCAAGACCGAGGATCGGATCCATCCCGAACATGAAGGGCAGCAGCAGCGACAGCCCGGCGATGCCGCCCAGCCCGGGGAACACCCCGATGGCCAGCCCCATCAGCACGCCGAGCACCAGATAGGCCAGGACGAGCGGCTGGAAGATCATCCCGGCCGCATCGCCAAGGGCCGGCAGGGCGGAAAGCATGAAGTCCATGGCAGAGGCTCCCGGCACCGAGGGGGGCGTGAACGGCCAGGCCCGGCACGCCGGGGCGGCGCGCCGGGCCGGTCAGCCCGATCTCACTGGTCGAGGGTGACGCCGAAGCGCTCCTTCAGCCAGTCCAGCACATAGGCCTTGGCCGAGGGCGGCACGGTGATCGCCTGCTCGAACGCCTTGCGCGCCGCCGGGCCGGTCATCTGCGGATACTCGCCCAGGATGTTCGCGGCGGCCTTCCGGAAGTCCGGCCGCGCCTTGATGCGGGCGAAGGCGGCGGTGAAGGTGTCGATCGCCTCCTGCGGCGCGCCCTTGGGCAGGAACACCATCTTCTGTGCGGCGAAGCCGGAGATGAAGAAGGCCTTCCATGCCGCCCAGGCATCGCCCGAGGTCTCGCAGCCCGGGGTGGCCTCGCAGACCTCCTTGAAGGTCGGGATGTCGGGGAAGGTCGGGTCGCGCACGATGTTGCCGTCATCGTCCAGCGCGCCCCAGGTCATCATCGGCACCGCCTTTCCGGCCTCCACCAGCGGCGCCACCCCGCCGAGATAGGACGAGGAGGTCTGATAGTCGATATTGGCCTCGCCGCGCTCGAACATCATGCGCCCGTCGCCGCGGCCCTTGATGCCGAACACCGGCTCGACCTTCAGCCCCAGCATCTCCCAGGCCAGGAGCGGCACGAGGTCGAGCTGGGTCGCACCCTGGCTGCCATAGATGAAGTTCACGTCGCGCAGCGGCGAGGCATCGAGCCCGTTCATCCTGGCCGCCAGATCGGGCGGCAGATAGGCCACGCCCCCGGTGCCCGAGGCGAGCACCACGTTCCAGTCGCGGTATTCGTAGCGCACCCGCGGGTCGCCCAGCAGATAGGGGAACTGGGTCGATCCCGACGAGCCGAAGATCAGCGTGCCCTGGCTGTCCTCCCAGCTCTGCTGCTGGAACCAGTTGGCGCCCTTAGTCGAACCGGCGCCGGGCATGAACTTCACCACCACGGTGGGCTTGCCGGGAAGTTCCTCGCTTAGGAACGGCGCGTAGAAGTTGGCCCATTTCGCCGAACCGCCGGTTTCGGAGAAGGGAATCACCCACTCCACCGTCTTGCCGGAAAGGTCCAGCTCGGCCGCGGCCGGCCCGGCCAGGGCAAGCGCCGTCCCCGCGGCCAGAAGCGCAAGCGCCGTGCGGCGCGTGGTCATGATCGTCATCTTCCTGTTCCTCCCTGGCGACCGCAACCATGCGGCCGCCCTTGTTCATGGCCCTGATCGCGGCAGGTCCGCGCGCGACAATGCCACGGCAAGCTTGCATCAACCCTTCATTCACGCACAGTGGCAGGATGCATGTCGTTCTGGTCGAGGATCAGCCATCGCTGCGCCGGGGCATCGTCTACCGGCTGGAGGATGAGGGTTTCGCCGTGGACGCGCTGGACGACGGCGAGGAGGCGGACAGCTTCCTGCGCAGCCATGACTGCGACGTGGCGATCCTCGACATCAACCTGCCCGGCGCGAGCGGGCTCGACGTGCTGCGCGCCCTGCGCGCGCGGGGCGATCCGCGCCCGGTGATCCTGCTGACCGCGCGCGATGCGGTCGGCGACCGCGTCGCCGGGCTGGACGCGGGTGCGGACGACTATCTGGTCAAGCCCTTCGCCATGGACGAGCTGGTGGCGCGGCTCAGGGCGCTGGCGCGGCGGCGGGCGGTGGCGCCGACCCGCGCGGTTGTCCTGGGGCCGCTGACGCTGGAGCTGGAGCCGCCCGTGCTGCGGGCGCCATCCGGCCCGCTGGCCGTGCCGCGGCGCGAACTGTCGCTTCTGGCGACGCTGGCCGAGGCCCCGGGCCGGCCGGTGCCGAAGGAGCGGCTGCTGACCCGTTCCTGGGGCACCGGCGCGGATGTGACCGACAAGGCGGTGGAGGTGTATGTCTCGCGGCTGCGCCGGCGGCTGGCCCCCTTCGGCGTGTCGATCCGCACCGCCCGCGGCATCGGCTATGTGCTGGAGCCGCCGCAATGACGCGGCGGGTGGTCTCGCTGCGGGCGCGGCTGACGGCGATCATCCTCGCGCCTACGCTGGCCATCGGGGTGGCGGCGGGGCTGTGGCAGCTGGGCAATGCCCGCGCCACCGCCGACGAGGTGTTCGACCGCAGCCTTCTGGTCGTCGCCATGGCGGTGGAGCGCGACGTCGCCGTCTCGGGCGGCGACGCCCTGTCGGTGGTCACCCGCGACCTGCTCGCCGACACCTCGGGCGGGCGGGTGTTCTACAACGTCTACGGCCCGGCGGGGGTGATCGTCGCCGGCTATGCCAGCCCGCCGGTGGGCATACCCGCGACCGATCCGCATTCGGAGGGCGTGCAGATCTTCGTGGCGCGCTACATGGGCCGGCCGGTGCGCGGGGTGCGGCTGCGCCACCGCGCCCAGATCGACGGGCTTGCGGGCATCTTCACCACCACCGTCTGGCAGGACGAGGCGGTCCGCCAGGCCTTCGCGGCGCGGCTGGTGCGGCGCTCGGCGCTGGTCATCGCCTCGCTGATCGCGGCGCTCGCGCTGTCGATCTGGTTCGGGGTGCGGCTGGGGTTGCGTCCGCTGACCGATCTCGAGGCGGCGATCGCCCGGCGCTCGCGCGCCGACCTCTCGGCGATCCGGCGGCCGGTGCCGGCCGAGGTGCGCGGGATCGTCGAGACGCTGAACCGGCTGTTTGCCGAGCTGTCCGGGAAGATGGAGGCCCAGCGGGTGTTCATCTCCAACGCCGCCCATCAGCTGCGCAATCCCGTCGCCGGCGCGCTGGCGCTGGCCGAATCGGTGGTCCGGGCGCGCTCGGCCGAGGCGATGCGCCGGCGCGCCGCCGAGCTGCGCGCGGCGGTGGCCGAGCTGGCGCGGCTGGCCGAGGGGCTGCTCGCGCTCGAGCGGGCCGAGGCGGTGAGCCCGCCCGAAGCGCGCGACGCGTTCGATGCATCCGAAGTCGCGCGCGCTCTGGTCGCCGCCACCGTTGCGCGCGCCCCGGCCGGGGTTTCCGTCACGCTTGCCGCCGAGGCGCCGTGCCTTCTGCATGGCGACCGGATGATGATCCGCGAGGCCATCCGCAACCTGATCGACAACGCGCTGGAACATGGCGGGTCGCGGCTGCGCCGGGTCGCCGTGTCGGTCCTGGCCGAGGCGGACGGGGGCTGCCGCATCGAGGTGGCCGATGACGGGGCGGGGCTGGCCGCGGATGACCGGCAGCGGGTTCGCGAACGCTTCCGCAGCCGGGCGGGCAGCCGGGGAAGCGGGCTGGGCCTCGCCATCGTCGATGCGGTGATGCGCGCCCATGGCGGCACGCTCGCGCTGGAGGATGCCGCGCCGGGCCTGAGGGCGGTGCTCCGGTTTCCGCCCGCGCGCTCCGCGGCGGGACCGGGCGCGCCGGCTGCGGGGGTTGACGATGCCGCCTGAGCCCGCCGCGCCGGCCCGATCGCGCCCGCCGCGCCGTGGCCGGCCAACGCCCGCCCCCCCGGGGGCGGCTTCGAAACCAGCCCCGCGCGGCCCCGCCGCGGCTGGCCCCGCCCGGCGGGATCGCCAGGGGCGGCGTCCGGCATGATCTCCCGCTTCGGCGCGGCGCGGGACTGGGGGGCGGCGGCGGCGTTGCAAGGCGCCCCGCCGGCGATGCGCCCTGCCCCGGCGCGACCCGGACCGGTCGGGCGGGGGTCATCCGCCTCTCAATCCCCGGCCGGGGCCGGCGGTGGCCCCGCCCGCAGCGCCGCGAGCTGCGCGGCCAGCCAGGCGCGCAGGCGCGCGGGATCGGCCAGGCGGAAGCCGGCGCGGCTGGGCCCCTCGCCGACCTTCACCCCGATTCCGCCCAGCGCCATCGCCGCGGCCATCGCGTCCTCGTCGGTCGCGTCATCGCCGATCGCCACCGGCCGGCGACCGGCGAAGGGGGCCATCCGCATCATCCGCGCCAGCGCCCTGCCCTTGCTGGCCGCGGCGGGCTTGACTTCGACCACCATCTTTCCGGGCTGCACCACCAGATCCGGCACCGCGGCGCGGGCGGCCTCGGCCGCGGCCAGACAGGCCGCCCCGGCCGAAGGGGCCGCGCGGTAATGCAGCGCGGCGACCGGGCCCTTGATCTCGAGACGGACACCCGGCCGCCGGGCGGCCTCGCGCAGCGGGCGCAGCACCGCCTCGGGCGGGGGTGGCG